>JAEDMP010000054.1 GCA_016302965.1 Bacteroidaceae bacterium | reverse complement strand
GGATGACAGGACGCACACGCTTGTAGTCGCTGATGGCCTGACGGCAGAGGGCTTTTCGCGGAAGGTCAGTTCATGTTTGTCGAAACTGGCGGTGGGAGTGGCGATGCCCAGTTCCCAGCGTCCGGAATCGTCGGTCTTCACCTGGTAGCATTCCTTGTTCCATCCCGTGGTGATGGTTACGTAGTTGCCGGGCTTGGCCCAACCCCACAGTTTGGCATTTTTCTGCTGCTGTTGCAGCACCATATCATTACCGATAATCTCGGGCAATTCGATAGCCTGTGCCACACCTGTGGCACATAAAGCAATGCCGTAGGAAAGGATTTTCTGTTTCATGATAGTGTATTGGCTTTTAGTCGGTGCAAAGGTAGAACAATTCTCCCTAACTCCATAACACTATCTTACCCTATAATAATACTATTCTGCTTTGTCTGTATTTTTTAATCAATACCGTTCCTTTTACCCTCTTATACGATGATATGCTTCTTCTGATAGTTCTCGCGGAACTCCGTAGGCGTGCAGCCACGCTTCTTCTTGAAGATGCGGTTGAAGTTCGAGATGTTGTTGAAGCCGCATCGGTAGCAGATTTCCACGATGGCCATCGTGCTGTCTACCAGCAGCCGGGCAGCATAGCCCAACCTGACATCGATGATGTATTCGGAGATATTCTTGCTCGTGCGCAACTTGAAGAAACGGCTGAAGGCGGTGGGTGTCATCGATACAATGTCAGCCAGGTCCTGCAGATGAATTTCCTCACGGAAATGTCCGTCGATATACTCCTTCACCTTCTGCACCCTGCGGCTGTCGGGGGTGATGTTGGCATGCGAGAACGAACTGGTGGCGAGCAGATGATAGTCATCGCAGAGCGAGAGCTCGTAGAGCAGTTCCATGAATTTGATGAGGCTGTAGAACCCCGGTTCCATGTTGACCAGTTCGTTGATGCGGTCGTAGACGTGCATGATGGCTTTCATGCCGAAGGCGATGCCCTGTTCGGAGCGTTTCAGCAACTCTGCAATCGACTGCATGTGGGTCTTGCCGAGCAAATCATCCGAGAAGAGCTCGTGCGAGAAGTGGATGGTAATCTCACGGATGTCATCCGACGTGCATTCATACTGCTCCCAGGTATGCTCCAGGTCACAACCGAGCAGAGCCAGGTCATAGTTGCCCAGCACCTCGATGTTGTCACCGATGATGCGTCGATTGCCTTGGCAGTTTTCCACAAAGTTGATTTCCATCTCATGGTGATGATGGAGCGGATAGGTATGCTGTTTCTTGTGGCGTTCCACCAGATGGTAGCAGTCTTTCTCCGTCAGTCGGGTTATTTCGGTAATGATTTCGCTCATGATGCTGGTATTGTTTCTGGTTTGTGTTTGGATGGCTTGTAGCAGGTCGATTCTCCCTATAAATAATAAGGTGTCAACGGATAGAGAGGTTCAGCGAGGCAGAGGCGTTTTTCTTCTGTGATGCGGCAGGCAGTTCGGGCGTGATGGTGACGGTGGCGTTGCCTTGCTGTCCCTTGGCCTGCACCAGCACCTGGGCATGGCCGTTGAAGGCAGGAACCGTCACCTGTTGCCGCTCCTGTTCCGATGGCTGTTCGGCAGAGCGGAAGGCGGGGTCGCCATTGCCGAAGCCCAGGATTTCGGCTTCTCCCTCCACCTTCACGATGATGTTGCCGCAGGCATCAGGCACCCGTCTGCCCTTGCGGTCGCACAGGGTGATGTCGATTACGGCCACACCCCTCCGGCTGGCATCCAGTTCCTGCGCACTGGACTCGGCGGTGGCTTGTGCCACCTCGCCTGCCGTCTCCAAGGTGGTGGAGATACGGCGTCCTTGCCGCCAACCTACCGCCCGCAGTTTGCCCGGCGTGTACGTGGCCTCCCACTCGATATGACCGTAGCGGGGCATGGTCTTCTTGCCCAACGACTTGCCGTTGAGCCAGAGCTCCACCTCGTCGCAGTTGGAGTAGGCCCATATCTTCACCTTCTCACCCTCATGTCCGTGCAGGTTCCAGTGGGGCAGGATATGCAGCACATCCTCATCGGTCCACCAGGCTTTCAGATAGTAGGCCTCGTCCTTGGGGAAGCCGCAGTAGTCGAGAATACCGAACTCCGACCCCGTGGCAGGATATTTCAGCGGATTGGGTTCACCCCGATAGTCAAAGCCCGTCCAGAAACAGCAACCTGCTGCCCAGGGACGTTCGGCATAGAAGCGCCATCCCCGTTCGATGCGGTTGTAGCAACTGTCTTTCTCGTCGGCCATGCGGTTGAGTGCAGGCATCCACCGTCCCTCGGGGTCGTCATAGTAGATGTCGCGGGTGCCGCAACCTGAGGTCTCCTCAGAGCCGTAGCATCTGCGCTGCGGATAGTGCTTGCGGTGTTTCTCCACGGGGTTCTGCAGGATATAGTTGTAGCCGGCCACATCCACGGGCACCTCCACTGTAGGCCCTCCACTGGTGGCAAACGACATCTCTCGACTTGGGTCATACCGATGGCACCAGTCACGCATCACGGCTGCAATCTTCTCGCCTTTCTCATTCCATTCAATACCCCATTCCTCGTTGCCCACACTCCAGAGAATGACCGATGGATGCCGGCGTGCCCGCTCGATGGTGCGTCGCAACTGTTCCTGCTGTTCCTGGCTGATGCCCGCCAACCGGTTCTCCTCGATGACCATCATCCCCAGCGAGTCGCAGAGGTCGAGCATAGTGCTGGTGGTAGGGTTGTGTGAGGCCCGATAGGTGTTGCAACCCATAGCCTTGAGTTTGCGGAGACGGTAGGCCAGCAGGTCGTCGGGGATGGCGGCACCCACTCCGGCATGGTCTTGGTGCATGTTCACACCCTGAATCTTCACCGGCTCACCGTTGAGCAGAAGTCCGCGGTCAGCATCAAACACCACCTCGCGTATGCCCACCTTCACACGCTGGCTGTCTATTACCCGCTGCTGTTCATCTTTCACCTCTACGGTGAGGGTATAGAGGTAGGGGTGGGAGGGACTCCACAATCGGGGACTCTTCACCTTGAAGAAGTAGTTTCTCTTGATGTTCGCGTGGCGCGGATAGGTCCGGCAGGCATGGCGCGACTGTTCCTCCATGATGACCTTTCCCTCAGCATCCCGGAGGGAGTAGTGGAGATAGGAGGAGAGCGTATCGGCCGAAGCATTGGTCAGCAGGGTGTTGATCTGGATGAGGGCCCAGTCCTGCTTGCGGTTCCACCGTTGGGTGGTTACCCACAGACCGTCGTTGCTGATGTGCAGGGGAGCGGTCTTCTGCAGCCACACGTGGCGGTAGATGCCTCCACCCTCATAGAACCAACCCTCTTCAAGAGTGGCATCGGCGCGCACGCAGACCACATTGTCGCCGCCATAGTTCAGATACGCCGTGATATCGTGGTATTGGGAGAGATAGCCGCTCTCTGTACGTCCGCAGTAGAAGCCGTTCACCCATACGCGGCTGTCGCGGAAGATGCCGTCGAAGAGCAGAGCGATATGCTTGCCCTCGTCTTCCTTGTCAATGTGGAAGGTCTTGCGGTACCAACCCACCGAGGTCTCGGGATAGCGGTAGCCCACGGTCTTGTAGCCGTGCGAGTGGCTGCCCTCACGGCTGAAGGGCAGTTGTACCACGAAGTCGTGGGGCAGGTTGACGGTTTGCCAACTGCTGTCATCAAACTTCATGCTGTAGGGACCCTCGTTGTGGATGGAGGCCGCCTTGGTGAGATAGTTGAAGTATTCCGTACCACAGCCGAAGTCCTTGACGGGGTCGCCGGCATGGCCGAAGTGGAAGCGCCAGCCGAGGTCGAAGCAGACTTGCTCGCGCTGGGCATGAGCAGGGTTGTAGAGGAGAATCATAACCAGCAGCATCAGTCCCAACAGATGGAAAGGCTGGGTATTGGGTGAATGGTGTTTAGGTTTCTTCATCATCAGGCTTTAGTTATCAAATGATATGCAAAGATAGAAAAAGAAATGAAACTGACAAGCAGAAAGGATAAAAAATATCATCGAAGGACGAAAAAAGGATAAAATAGTACAAATGGCAAACGTTTGCATGGCAAAATGAACAATATTGACAAATTTTTCATACAGGCAATGAATCCTTTTTGTAATTTTGCACCATCGAAATCAAAAGCCTAAACAACATGAAACGTATTTCTACTACCGTATTTTCTATCCTCTTTGCGCTCTCAATGATGGCACAAGGATGGCCCGCCCAGTATGGAGGCGTGATGCTACAGGGATTCTTCTGGGATTCCTACGTGGATACCCAATGGGCCAATCTGGAGGAACAGGCCGCCGAGATGGGCGACTATTTCGACCTCATCTGGGTGCCCCAAAGTGGCAACTGCAACTCCACAGGCAATGTGATGGGTTATCTGCCCGTCTACTGGTTTGACCATAACAGCAGTTTCGGCACCGAAGAGCAGTTGCGCTCTTTCATCCAGACCTGCAAGAAGTATGACCTGGGCGTAATTGCCGATGTGGTCGTCAACCACCGCAACGTGTTGGGCGTGGGCGGATCATGGGTGGATTTCCCCGCTGAGACCTATAAGGGAGTGACCTATCAACTCGGACTGGCCGACATCTGCAAGAACGACGATGGAGGAGCCACTGCAAAAAAATATGAAGTGACGGGAGCCAACGATACCGGTGAGGGATGGAGCGGCGCGCGTGACCTTGACCATACGAGCCAGAATGTGCAGGACAATGTGATTGCCTATCTCAACTTCCTGCTCAACGACCTCGGCTATGCCGGTTTCCGTTATGACATGACCAAGGGCTATGCAGCCAAATATACGGGTCTCTACAACTCCACCACCAAACCCGCCTTCTCGGTAGGCGAGTATTGGGACGGCTATTATCCCACGGTGAAAAACTGGATTGACGGTACCAAGGTGGACGGTGTCATCCAGTCGGCCTCCTTCGACTTCCCCACCCGTTATGCCATCCGCGATGCCTGCAACCAGAACAACTGGAGCAAACTCTCCAACAAGGGCATCAACGGCTATGACGAATATAAGCGCTACTCGGTGACCTTCGTCGACAACCACGACACCCAGTACCGTTCGGCCAGCGAACCCCAGGACCCCGTGAAGTCGTTTGTCGAGGCAGCCAATGCCTATATCCTCACCATGCCCGGCACTCCCTGTGTGTTCCTGCAGCATTGGAAGCAGTACAAGAGCAGCATCAAACAACTCATCACCCTGCGCAAACTTGTAGGCATTCATAATGAAAGTGAAGTGAAAGAACTCAACTCCAGCGGCATGCTCTATGCGGCTGAGGTGACGGGCACCAAGGGCAAACTCATCCTCTCATGCGGAATGGGCACGCCGGCCGTCTCCTCTTCCGACTATCAGCTGGTGGAACAGGGGTCAGCCTACAAGGTATATGCCACGAAGAGTCTGGAGCAGCCCTGGATATCTGTACCCTCGGGTAACTACAGCGAGAGCTTCCAGGTGACGCTGAGCGCCATCTCTACGGATGCGGATGCCAAACTGGTTTATACCACCGACGGCTCCCGGCCCACCGCCTCTTCCGCCTCAGTAGATCCCGGCACCTCCCTCACGATAGATGCCGCCTCGGCCACGCTCACCGTGGGCCTGCTCAGCGGGGGAGTGGTGAAAAATGTCATCACCCGCCACTACACCATCAAGCCCTTTGAGCCCCATACCGCAACGGTCTATCTCAAGGATCCCCAATGGCCGTCGCTCTACTTCTATGCCTGGGCCAACGATGGCAAGAATACACAGCTCAATGGAGGCTGGCCGGGCAAGACCGTGACCGACTATACGATGATCAACGGTGAGAAGTGGTACTGCCAGACCTTCGATATCGCCACTGCCGACTATTCCTTCAATATCATCTTCGACCAAGGAATGGGCAAGGACCAGACCGTAGACATCGGCCCCATCACCCAGGACAAGTACTACGAGATGGCCGCCAAGGTGAACGGCAAGTATACGGTGAAGGATGTGACCTCCGTGATGACCGGTATTGAGGGCGTAGTAGCCGACGGTGAGGCTCAGACCGCTCAGGTGCCCCTCCGGGTGTATACCCTCAATGGTCAGTTGTTACGCACATTGCCCGCAGGCACCTCGCTGCCTGAGGCAGTAGCTCCCCTTGCCAAGGGCATCTATGTGGTCAATGGCAAAAAGGTGGTGAAATAATGAAATAGTAATGTAATCATAGTTAGATAGATGTAACAATAAGGTTCTTAAGTAATGATAAAAAGGATTGATTCAGGAAGGAATAGCGGATTCTGACGCTATTCTGGGAATTGCAAGCAAAGGGCTGGATGATACGAATCTTCCAGCCCTTCTTTCGGTATGGTTAGGAGGTGTAAAATGGGCATATATAGATAGCTGATGGCTGTTTTTTACATAAATGTTTTCTCGTTTCAGAGAATATTCGTAATTTTGGGGCGGATTTCCGGATGGAGTCCGCTCTAAACAGTCACTGGGTGGGCAGGTAAAGGTCCGGATCCCGTGATTTCTTACCTATTACAATAAGCAGAAGTACTATGAATTTTCTTGAAGAAAAAATCCTCGAAGATGGTGTCATCAAGGAGGGCAACATCCTGAAGGTAGACAACTTTCTCAATCATCAGATTGATGTGGATATTATCCGCCAGATAGCCTATGAGTTCAAACGCCGATTTCGTGGCAAACAGGTGAACAAGATTCTGACCATCGAGGCCAGTGGCATCGCCATCGCCACGCTCTTGGGCGACCTCTATGATGTGCCCGTGGTGTTTGCCAAGAAGAGCCAGACGGCCAACAGCACCGACGACAAGTATGTGGCCAAGGCTTACTCCTTCACCCACAAGTGTTTCAACAATGTGTTTGTATCGCGGCCTTATCTCACTGCAGATGACAAGGTGCTCATCGTAGATGACTTCCTTGCTGACGGGCAGGCCGCCAAGGCGCTGATCAGTCTGGTGCAGCAGGCCGGCGGCGAGGTGGTTGGCATCGGTATCGCCATCGAGAAAGGCCAGCAGCAGGGTGGAGCCATCCTGCGCGGCGAGGGTTACCATCTCGAGTCAATAGCCATCATCGACTCGATGGATTATGAGAAACAGGAAATCATCTTCAGATAATAATACCGCTCACATACGATGAACAATAATGTCTTCCAGACGGAAGGAAGGGTGCCGCTCTTGCAGGCACTTCCTTTTGGTATGCAGCATATCCTGGCCATGTTTGTGGCAAATATTACCCCTATCATCATCCTGGCCAATGTGGCTGGACTGCCGCAGGAACTGAGTGCCACACTGGTGCAAAACTGTATGGTCATTGCCGGCATCGGTACACTTGTGCAGCTCTACCCGATTTGGCGGGTGGGATCGCGTCTGCCCATCGTGATGGGAATCAGCTTCACCTTCCTCTCACTCGCTATTGCCATCGCATCCACCCAAGGTATGGGGACGCTTGTGGGAGCGGTCATCGTGGGTGGTTTGGTGGAAGGACTGCTCGGACTCTTCCCCCGATACTGGACCCGTCTCATCTCTCCCGAGGTGGCGGCCACCGTGGTCACCGCCATTGGTTTCTCGCTGTTGCCTATCGGTGCCAACAGCTTCGCCGGCGGGCAGGGGGCTGCCGATTTCGGTAGTCTGCACAACTGGATTGTAGGGTCTGTCACGCTGTTCACCTGTCTGATTACGATGGTGCTGGCCAAAGGCTTTCTGCGAGCCCTGTCGGTGTTGGTGGGGCTGATTGTAGGTTATGTACTGGCCTTGGTGATGGGCATGGTCGATTTCTCTGCCCTGCAGCAGGTGGAGGTGGTGGCGCTGCCCAAACTGTTGCCGTTTACGCCCGAGTTCAGTCTGGATGCCATTCTCGCCATCGTTTGTGTCTATCTGGTGTCGGCCACCGAGACCATCGGCGACACCTCTGCCTTGTGCTCCGGTGCGTTGGGCAGGGATGTGACCCGAAGTGAGATGGGAGGAAGTATCGCCTGCGATGGCTTTGTCAGTTCGGTAGCCGGCCTCTTCGGCTGCACCCCTATCACTTCTTTCTCCCAGAACGTGGGGCTGGCGGCCATCTCCAAGGTGGTCAACCGCTTTGCCATTGCCACGGGGGCCATGCTCATGATTGTCAGCGGACTGTTCCCCGCGGTGGGTGTCGTGCTCACGTCTATTCCCCAGGCGGTGTTGGGCGGTTGCACCATCATGATGTTCGGGTCCATCCTCTTTGCCGGATTCGGCATGGTGGCCAAGTGCGGGTTCTCCAACCGTAACCTGATTATCGTCAGCATGTCGCTCAGCGTCGGACTCGGATTCACCCAGGCCACGGAGATGTTCAGCCTCTTCCCACAGATAATCCAGACGGTTTTTGCCGGCAACTGTGTGGCTGTGGTCTTCGTGCTGGCTGTCATCCTCAATCTGGTGCTGCCCAAGGAGAAAGCCTGACCCTGAATGTGGTCTGATAACTTTGCAAATCAATATTTTTTATAGGATTGAATAATGGATAACAAAAAGCCTTTGATAGCCCATCTATGTATGTTTCTTGCATGTGCATTCTGGGGGCTGATGGCTCCTGTGGGCAAGGATGCCATGACGCATGGACTAACGGGTATAGATATGGTCACTTTCCGTGTGGTGGGAGCGGCTGTATTGTTTTGGGTGGCCTCATTTTTTGTAAAGAAGGAGCATCCGCCAGTGAAGGATATCCTGCATCTGGGTCTGGCAGGTCTGTTCGGTCTGGTGTTGAACCAGTGTTGCTATACCATCGGGCTCAGTATCACGTCTCCCGTCAATTCGAGCATCGTAACCACTTCGATGCCTATCTTTGCTATGGTATTGTCTGCCCTGATTCTGAAGGAGCCGATAACGGGCAAGAAGGCAGGTGGCGTTTTCCTGGGTTTCAGCGGCGCGTTGCTGCTCATTTTCACGAGTGCCACTGCTGATAACGCAAAGGTGGGCGACTTGCGAGGCGACCTCTTGTGCATGTTTGCCCAGTTGTCGTTTGCGTTTTATCTGTCGATGTTCAACAGGCTGATTAAGCGTTATTCCGTATTTACGGTCAACAAGTGGATGTTCACTTTTGCCGCCCTTTTCATCTCTCCTTTCACGTTTTCGCATGTGTCGTCGATAGCTTTTTCGGCAATTTCTGTCACGACATGGCTTGAGACTTCGTTTGTGGTAGTGGTCTGCACATTTGTGTGCTACATTCTTACGATGCAGGCCCAGCAGGTGTTGCGTCCCACGGTGGTGAGTGTATACAATTATGTCCAGCCGGCAGTGGCTGTGGTGGTGAGTGTGGTGACAGGCTTAGGGGTGTTTAAACTCACCCATACTCTTGCCGTCATCCTGGTGTTCTTGGGCGTGAGGTTTGTGACGAAGAGCAAGAGCCGGAAGGATATGATGGAGGGGCGTTGACGCTACGTATGTAAGGTTGGCAGTAACATTTGAAAATGGCAGGGGAATAGTTGAAACGTAACTACTCAGTTCACCACAGGGCCCTTTCCCTGAGCAAAATGAGAAATAACAGATACATGTTATATAGAAGCGAATACAATAACCGTATGCGCTTTAAGCGCGTGATTATTGAGAAGCCGTAAATCCAATCGCTGAACAGATACCCGTCGATTACGGAGTGCCCCATCCAGATGCCAGTACGTTGGGCTGGAGTACAGCAGTACGTTGGGCGGAATGACAGTAGTACGTTGGGCAGCGTACTCCAGTACACTGAGCAGTGTACCACGGTACGCTGTCCAACGTACCAGCGTACGCACGCAGGCGTACTGCCACAAGGATAAAGTGTCGGGAAATCTGAAGACCTGCGTTATTGCTCGAAGGCATCCATCTGGTCCCAAATCTCGCGATAGACATCCCTTTGTGTAAACCCGAAGAACGACCTGGGCATGGTGTGGCAACTGCCACACTTGGGACAAGGCATCGGCTGCGAGAGAGCCATCGCCTGCCATTCGATATCGGGTGCCTTGAAGGTATGTCCGCAGGCATCACACTTGAAAGTTTTCCTTCCTCTGATCATAAGCGTAATCAAATTGAGATGGGCATCAATAGGATTCCGGCTACAAAAGTACAATAAATAGCTGATATATGCGCGATTCATAATGGTTCATTCCATCCGATTAACAACAAATTAACCTTTCACGGCATTGACATGACCACGCTCCTATAACTATGCAGGCAAAAAAGACGGAGTAGTTACATAGAATGTCCTGGACTGTTAAACAAATGTTAATCGTATAGATTGTTTCTCAAACATTTATTATTTTCCCTATCTTTGTACCTGTATTTTACCGTTCCGGCAAGATTACCAAGGTGGTCTGCGCTCTATGCCGATGAACGAACTAACAAATAGAGTATGATTAACCAGAGGCGATAAAGGAGCGCATCGCCACGATAAAAGAATATGATTATGAAAAAACTTTGGAGTTTGATGGCTGTGGCTCTGTTGGGCCTTACGTTTTGTGCATGCAGTGATGACGATGATGAGGCAGGTGGTGGCTCTTCTGCCTCCATCAGTATTCCGGCTTCTGTAGTGGATGGTGTACGTGTATCCGAGATGACGGGAAGCAGCGCGCTGAATGTCACCTATAACGATGACGGAACGATTGCCAAGGCCAAGACGGATGGCTGTGAATATGTGTTTGAGTATGAGCCGGCTACTCGCGGGGCTGTTGCTACAGGCAAGGCTATCAAGCAGATTGTGGCCAGTTATACGGATAATGAAAATGGCACGAAATATTCGTATGTGGGCTCAGGCTTCTCTTTCAACACGGACGGTTTCTTGACCAAGTTTCATGAAGAGTCTGTAGAGGAGGGTTCATACGGATCGGACCATTTTAAGGAGACAGTTAAGTATGATGCCGCGATGTCCTACAATGCAAAGGGAAGGTTGCAGAGCATCACGGTAAATGGCTCTTGGAACTCTGTTGAGACGGTAGACGGCGAGACAGAAAAGGAGAGCGGAAGCGCTAAGGGAAGCTTGAAGTTCAGTTACAAAGGAGATGTGCTGGAGAAAACTTCCGTCACAAGTGATGGGGAGACCTCGGAGTTTGTTTTCGGCTATAATTCAACTTCTCCTTCCAATTATTACAATATTGTCACCCCTCAGATGGCTGAAGCCATGTCATTCGGCAGCCCGGTACTCCGCATTCTTGCCATGACCGGTTATCTCGGAAATGCAAGTGCCACGCTTCCTTCCACTTATCAGATCATTTATACTAATGATGAGGAGTCGGAAAACGAAGTGGATACATACAATATTGTCTATAACATGTGGGATAATACCCAGCGTGTGAAGGACATCAAGATGTATGATGCCGATTCGGGTTATCAGGTGTATTACGCTTCCTTCAACTACTCTATCCGATAAGCCCAATCAGTCTGAGTATGCCGTTCTGTCTAAACTATGCAGTTAACAGAACGGTTGCACGAATACGTGTTTGTCTTTTTTAAATAAGGTTGACTATTTGAGTCAACCTTATTTAAAAAAAGACAGGCCATAATTCTTTCCTGCTGAGTTCATATCAAACAGAAACATCAATGCAAGATCAGAAATCACACGATAGATATTTGCATCGTGCGTATCATCTATATCGTTGGAAGCGTGAAGAATGTGAAAGTCAGTGAATAAGCCCGATGACGGCAGGCAGTTCGGCGAAGTCGTTGATGATGGCTCCTGCTCCATGTTCGGACAGTAGTTCGCGCGAGTGGTTGCCGTAGGTTACTCCACAGGTGTCGCATCCGGCAGAGCATCCCATCTGGATGTCATACCAGGTGTCGCCAACCACCAGTGTCTCCTCTGCCGTAAATCCCGTCTCGTCAAGTAATCGCTCAACCATCTCCGGTTCGGGCTTTTTGTGTTTCACGTCCTCCTCACAGCAGTCGGTGGCGATATATTGATCTATCCCGTGTGTGCGCAGCAGGGCCCGCAGTGAGTCGCGTCCGCGGCTGGTGGCAATGGCTAGACGGATGCCTTGCCCGTGTATGAATCGCAGCGTTTCTGCCACGTGTGGAAAGAGAGTGACGGTCGTAGTGCTGATGCCCATGAAAAGGTCACGGTAGATGTGGAAGGCACGGTCGATGAGTTCTGTATCATCGGTTCTGAGGATGTCGGCATACATCTGGCGGAGAGGAAGGCCGATGAGGTTGCTGATGCGCTGCTCGTCAACAGTCGGGTAACCCATTTCTTGTAGGGTTTGGTTGAAGGTGCGGATGATACAGGCGTTGGTGTCGGCGATGGTGCCGTCGAAATCGAGGATGATGAGTTTGTAATCTTTCTTCATGATGCAATAGGTTCAAATAAGCCTTGCAAAGGTACCACTTTTTTCTGAGTTTCCCTGCTTTCCGACTTCATTTCTTTTGCCCTTTGTGTTGTCGTTTGACCCACACACTCGTCCATTAGTCTCCACTTATTCCTTTTTGTTGTGCTACCTGCATGAGGGATTTCCCCCTCAAGATTAGGAAAAGCCCTACCACAGCATAGAGTTTTTCTTTTGGTGGCGTCAGCAAATCGTCGTATCTTTGCACCATAAATCAAGAACAAAACAAGAGTACTAACCCTTTAAAAACAGAATGATGATGAAAAAGATGATGATGATGATGGTCATGATGCTGACGATAGTCGTGTCGACCAGTGGTCAGTCAAAGACAAATAAAGAGAATCCTCAAGTGAATGTAACCATCTGCTGCCACCCTACGGTTCGCCATGGTGTTCATGCCTGCCACCCCATCCCTGTTAACTGCGTGCGCGACTGTCATTGCGACTGCCATCGACACAGTCATAAACATGATGGCAAATCCTGCAAGAAGTGCCGCAAGAAGATGGAAAAGATGCGCAAGATGCATGAGAGACAGATGCGTAATTCCCGTTTCACTAAGTGATTTTAGTTATTGAGTTATTTGTTATAACAATAGGAGTGATTAGAATCATACCGATAGAATGATTTGACAGAGGGATTGTATCAGGGTAACACCATACTCTCTTAACTAAACACAGGATGGAACCCACACGCCCATCCAAATAAAGAGGGCTGAATGATAGGAATCATTCAGCCCTTGAAATAGATGTTCTTCCGCTTTTGCAATCGCTCAGTGTGATGCTTCGGAAGAGATGATTATTCTGCAGCCAGTGTGAAGCGCTTGAAGTCAACAACGGTCAGATCCTTGTTGGCGGCCTTTAGGTAGTCGGCTACGGAGAGCTTGCTGTCCTGGATGAACTCCTGGTTGAGCAGACAAGACTCCTTGAAGAACTTGTTCAGACGACCCTTGGCGATGTTCTGAATCATGGCCTCAGGCAGGTTGGCTGCCTTCTCTGCAGATACAGAGGCAATGATTTCCTTGGCCTTGGCCACCTGCTCAGCGGTAATCCAGCCCTTGCCCATGTTCGACTCCATGTGATCTTCAGAGTCAACGTGAGCGGGATTGATGCCAGCCTTCTTCAAAGCGGCTTCAACAGCCTTCTGAACCTGCTCCTGCTTGGTCTTCTCTACAGCCACGCGAATCTCTTCGTCAATAACAGACTGGGGTACAGACTCCTGGTTCAGAGCCACAGGCTTCATGGCAGCCACCTGCATGGCGATGGCGTGAGCCTGCTCCTCAGCGGGAAGGTTGGTCTGTACGATGGTGCAGAGACCGTGCTTCTTCATGTGGTCATAGATAGAGAGGTTCTCACCCTCGATGAAGTTGTAGCCATCGAGCTCCATCTTCTCACCGGTGATACCCGAACGGGCAATCACGGCATCCTGTACGTTGGTTCCGTCGGCGATGGTCAGAGCCTTCACCTCGTCAAGGCTCTTGGCCTTGGCTGCAACGGCAGCGTCCAGAATGTCCTGGGTCAGTTTGATGTAGTCTGCACCGTTGGCAACGAAGTCGGTTTCACACTTCAAGGCGATAATGGCAGCAAAGCCGTTCTCGGCTTTCACCAGCACGCATCCGTTGGAGGTCTCACGGTCGGAACGCTTGGCGGCGATAGCCTGACCCTTCTCACGGATAATCTCCATTGCCTTGTTGAAATCGCCCTCACTCTCGGTGAGCGCCTTCTTGACATCGGCGAGGCCGGCACCAGTCATGGTGCGCAGCTTCTTGATGTCTTCCATATTTGGTTTGTAAGCCATAATGTTTGATTGAATAAAATCTGATTCTTAATGTGATGGTTCAAATTACTCTGCCACTTCCTCGGTAGCGGGAGCTTCAGCGGCGGGTGCCTCTGCAGCAGGAGCGTCCTTGCGGGCCTTGCGGGCAGCGCGCTTGGGCTTCTCTTCGCCGTTCTCAGCCTCAGCCTGAGCCTCGGCAGCCTTCTCGTCGGCCTTCTCAACCTTGCGCTCGGCGATACCCTCGGCAATAGCGGCGCAGCAGGCGTTCAGGATTACCTCTACGCTGTCCTTGGCGTCGTCGTTGGCAGGAATGATGAAGTCGATGTCCTTGGGGTCAGAGTTGGTGTCTACGATACCGAATACGGGGATGCCCAGACGGTTGGCTTCCTTCACGGCAATCTGCTCCTTGCATACGTCTACCACGAAGAGGGCAGAGGGAAGGCGGGTCAGGTCGGCGATAGAACCGAGGTTCTTCTCCAGTTTGGCACGCTGACGGGTAACCTGCAGCAACTCGCGCTTAGAGAGGTTGGAGTAGGTTCCGTCAGCCATCAGCTTGTCGATGTTGGTCATCTTCTTCACGGCCTTGCGGATTGTGGGGAAGTTGGTGAGCATACCACCGGGCCAGCGCTCGATTACGTAGGGCATGTTAACGCTTGTTGCCTTCTCGGCAATCACGTCCTTGGTCTGTTTCTTAGTAGCTACGAAGAGAACCTTCTTGCCTGACTTGGCGATCTGCTTGAGTGCCTCGGCAGCCTCGTCAATCTTGACTACGGTCTTGTGAAGGTCTATGATGTGGATACCGTTACGCTCGGTATAGATGTAGGGAGCCATAGCAGGGTTCCACTTGCGGCGCAGGTGGCCAAAGTGGCATCCAGCCTGCAGCAACATATCAAAATTTGTTCTTGACATTGTCTTAATGCTTTAAAAAATTGTTTACTTTCTTTTTGAATTCTGTGCCCACATCCTCGGAGGGATATGCAGCAGTGTTTTTTGTTTGAATCAGCCGGCGGGTAGTCGGATGCCTTTTTCCTCCTTATATATATAATAAGGTGTAAATGGGATGGATGGGGCGAACCCGAATCTCGCCAGTTTAGATACTAAACGATTTCTTGCTTCTGTGCAGTTCTCAGCGTAAAGATTAACGCTTGCTGAACTGGAAGCGACGACGAGCCTTGGGACGACCGGGCTTCTTACGCTCAACGGCACGAGAGTCGCGGGTAAGGAATCCCTTGCTTCTCAGACCCTTTTTGTCCTCTTCGTTGATCTTCACCAGTGCGCGGGCAATGGCGAGACGGAGAGCCTGGCTCTGACCGGTGAAACCACCGCCGTCCAGATTGGCCTTGATATCATACTTCTCAGCGGCTTCAAGCAACTGCAGGGGCTGCTTTACCACGTACTGAAGGATTGCTGAAGGGAAATATTCGGTGATGTCCTTCTTGTTGATCGTAATCTTGCCGGTACCTTCGCTTACATAAACGCGGGCTACTGCGCTCTTACGGCGACCAATTGCATTTACTACTTCCATTCTTCTCTAATTATTTATACTGGTTAATATCGATGGTTTTGGGCTGCTGGGCCTCGTGCTTGTGCTCGGTGCCCTCATAGATGTAAAGGTTGTTCATCAGGCTACGGCCTAAAGGACCTTTGGGCAGCATGCCCTTCACGGCGTGACGCAGAATCTTCTCCACGCCATCCTTCTTCTGGCGAAGCTGGGCGGGGGTGTTGAAGCGCTGGCCACCGGGATAACCAGTGTAACGGGTATAAACCTTGTCGGTCTCTTTCTTGCCGCTAAACACTACTTTGGCGGCGTTGATGATGATGACATTGTCACCACAATCCACGTGGGGAGTGAAGCTGGGCTTGTACTTGCCGCGGATAAGCTTTGCTACCTTGGAGCAAAGGCGACCTACAACCTGGTCGGTTGCGTCGATAACTACCCACTCTTTCTTTGCTGTTTCCTTGTTGACGGAAATAGTCTTGTAACTTAAAGTGTTCATTTTAAATTTTAAATTAACTACTAAAAAACTTTTTACTTCATTTGTGGACGGAGATTCACTAACCATTGGGCCCGGCCAAGACCACAACTATTAACACGCCATCCGTGGGGCTCTAAGCTTTCCCCTGAAATAATCGGACTGCAAAGGTACTCATTTATTTTCTATTTCGTGCACGTGTACTATTATATAGATAGATTATTAATGTTTATTAACCAAACAGGGCTCCTTTTCCGCTATTCAGCGATTGGATTTGCGACTTCTCGATGATCCAGTGCTGTAAGCGAAGAACACAAAGCCCAAGGTGGCACTGAATGTACAAAAGTTCATAGCCCAGGTGGTACTGAATGTGCAAAAGCATAGGAAAACCTTCTGTCATTGTGTCCGTACAATTTGTTTCATCGTAGTATTATATAATAATGTGTACGTCGAACGCCCAATTGATTTACATCAATTTCATGCTATAAAACATGCTTTTTTTGAAAATTTCTTGTG
>JAEDMP010000053.1 GCA_016302965.1 Bacteroidaceae bacterium | reverse complement strand
TGTTTCTTTGTCAATGTTTCTTTGTCAATGTTTCTTGAGGTCACAACTCGGCAACTCATAGTCGACGAGACGGTCGATGGTGGGATGGGCTCCGCACAGTTCGCACGACTCGCGCTTGCTGACCTTGATGGTGTGGAAAACCATGGTCTTGGCATCGAAGGTGAGAAGTCTGTTGGTGAGCAGTTCCCCTACGCCGGTGAAGTATTTCAGCACCTCGGCCGCCTGGATGGTTCCCAGCATACCGGCAATGGCTCCCAGCACACCTGCCTGCGAACAGGTGGGCACGGCTCCTGCAGGAGGCGGTTCCTTGAACAGGCAGCGATAGCAGGCTGAGCCGGGCAGATGGGTGAAGGTTTGTCCCTTGAAGCACAGGATGCCACCATGCGAGAAGGGTTTGCCAGCCATCACGCAGGCATCATTGATGAGAAACTTGACGGGGAAATTGTCGGTGCAGTCAACGATGAAGTCATAGTCGCGGATGATGTCCAGTGCGTTGGACGAATCGAGAAACTCTCGATAGGTCTCCACCTTCACATCTGGATTGATGGCCTGAATCTTCTCCTTGGCGCTCTCTACCTTGGGCACACCCAAATCTTTGGTGAAATGGATAATCTGCCGTTGCAGATTGCTCAGGTCCACCACATCGGCATCCACCACTCCGATAGTGCCTATACCGGCCGCCGCGAGATAGAGCGAGACAGGCGAACCGAGTCCGCCGGCACCCACCACCAGCACGCGCGCATCCATAATCTTCTCCTGGCCTTCCACACCCACATCCTTGAGCAGGATATGACGGGAATAACGCTGTATCTGTTGTTCCGTGAAGTCAATCATCGCGCACCTCCTCCCATAAAATAGAGGAAATCCACCTCGTCGCCTTCCTTGATCTGGATTTTTTCCCAGTCGCCACGTTCGGCAAACTCTTCGTTGACCTGTACCGACACCCTCTCAGGCTGTTCCACCTGGTTCAACTGCAGCAACTGTGCTACATTGAGCGGGAGGCTGACGTCCTGCTGTTCACCATTCACAATAATCTTTGCCATAGTATACCTTATTATTATTAGATAATAAAAACGAGTTTCCTGTTGTTGATTCTGCGTGCAAAGGTAACATCTTTCCGTGAATCCCGCAATACCACACCCGTGGTATTTTGCCTACCACAATGATAGTAGGCCCAACCATTTATACCCTAATCGTGGTAGATGATTTACCCTTCTTGTGGTATTTCACCATCCCGAAAATTGCCGTAACTTTGCATCCGTAATCAATCACATAGCATTTTGATTTTTATCATGATGAACAAAAAGAAACTAAGCATCATCGCCTTCAGCGGCGATTTCGATAAACTGACTGCCGTGTTCACGCTCGCCACGGGAGCGGCGGCAGTGGGATATGAGGTCAACCTGTTTTTCACCTTCTGGGGCCTCGATGCCATCAAGCAGAAGAGAGGGCGTGCGCCCCTCGGTGGCAACTGGCTGACCAAACTGTTCGGGGTGATGATGGGCGGCCTGAGCGTGGCTCCCAACAGCCGTTTCAATTTCCTCGGCATCGGTCCCAAGATATTCCGTAGCCTCATGCGCAAGAACAATGTGGCCACGCTCGAAGAACTGGTGGAAGCGGCCAAGGCACTGGAGGATATCCGTCAGGCGTTGGATTAATCAAGAGCATCAATAGCTCACCTTGCAACCCACAAAGAAAGTGCGGGGCTGGGTAGGTCCGTAGAAATAGCCTGAGTCACGATACTCCCCCCGGTCGAGGTCGCTCTGGAAGGCATTGAAGATATTCTGCACACCGCAGTTGAGCTGCAACCGAAGGTGATGGTTGAGGGGAAAGGTGTAGGCCAGTTTGGCCGACAGCTCCATGAAGTCGGATGTATGTACCATCGCGTCCTGTTGGCCGAAGTGGGGTACGTACATCCGACCGGTGTAGATGCCCGAGAGTGAGACATCGAGGCGTTTGGCGGGTTTGGCGTTCATCGTGAAATAGCCGTAGAGGTCGGGCGTGCGCGGTATGTTCCTCACAGGAGCCACCGTGGGGTCGTCGCTCCAGGCGGTAAGTTTGCGATAGCGGCTACGCTGCACTGTGAGTCCGGCCTGCAGCAATAAGTGGGAGCCATGGGCAGCCTTGGCCTCGATGTTGGCTCCATAGACCTGTGCACCGTCGCCGTTGCGCCGTTCCTTCACGGCGTTTCCGTCGGCATCCGTTCCGATGTCCCGCAGATAGAACACATCATCGAGCGAGGTATAGAACAGTTCGCCGAGGATATTGAAGAGGAAGTGGCCGCAGCCGAAGGTCCAGTCTACCGACCCGCTGAAGCTGTTGGAGTATTCGGGGTTGAGTCCGTCGGCCAGCTGGATGAGCACCCCCTCGCCTCCCACAGCTGTCACGTGCAGATCCTCGTCGTAAGCCTGTGGGGCACGGAATCCGGTCGACCAGGTGAGCCGGGTTTGCAGACGGTCAGAGGGTTTCCACATCAGGTTCACCCTGGGGCTCAGGATAGGATTGGAGATGAGGTTGTGGCTGTCCATGCGCAGTCCGGCGAGCATCGTCACACGGCTCACGGTCCATTCGCCCTGCGCATAGACGCTGGCAATCTTCACGTCTTGCTGCAGGTCGCGGTTGTAGCCCGTCATGATGTCATGCAGACGGTTATACTGATATTCGGCTCCGGCCGTAATCATGGCTGGAGCGAAGAGCAGATGGTCGAAGCGTCCCGTATAGGTGGCACCGGTTACGCTGGTCAGGTCTTTGGTCTTTCCGTAAGCGTTCGGGTCTTGTTGTGCACCGTAGTAGCTGTTGCGGTCGATGTGCTGGAGGGAGGAGAAGAAGGAGAGTTTGTGCGCCCACTCCTTCCAGGCGATGTCATAGGAGACTTGTCCGCTGTTGATGAGATGGCGGGTCTGTTCGGTAATGTCAGTGAGATGGGGTTCCAGGTCGAATTTGTTTCCGCCTCGCCGGAACTCATTGGTGGTATGGTATTCCAGTCCGATGCGGGTGTAGTGTGTCGGGCGGTAATAGCCGTTCAGTCCGAAGGTATGCGACGAGAGTTTGCCGAGTTCCGAAAACCCGTCGCCGTCATGGTCGTAGGGCTGCCGGTTGCGGTAGGTCTGATAGAGGGCCAGTCCGCAACGATTGTCATGTCCCACGATGGATGCGTTGGCCCCCATCACCTCCTCCCAGGCGCTGCCGCCGATTTGCGAGAGGGTGTTGCTCACCTCAAAGGTGTTGGCTTTGGGGTCTTTGGTGATGATATTGATGGTTCCTCCCACGGCATTGGCACCGAAGAGAGCCGAGCCTCCACCCCTCACCACCTCGATACGTTCAACCATGGCAGCAGGCATCTGCTCAAGGCCATAAACCCCAGCGAGCGCACTCACCACGGGACGGCTGTTGATCAGAATCTGTGAATAGGCACCTTCCAAACCGTTGATTCTCACCTGTGGGAATCCGCAGTTCTGGCAGTTGTTCTCCACCCGGAGACCCGACTGGAAGGAGAGTGTCTTGGCAAGGTCGGGAGCATTGACTTGTTCCATCATCTTCGCGTTGATAACGCTCACCACCACAGGGGCATCCTTGCGTCTCACCGTGTTCTTGTTGGCCGAGACCACCATCTCATCGAGTTGGACGGTCTTGGAAATATCGTTATCGTCGTCGGGATTGGGTAATTGTTCCTGAATAGTGGCATTGGCCTTTTCCATCGTGCCCGCCATGACAGCGAGGAGAGCCCATAAGCAGTACTTTTTTCTCATGTGATTGGGTTCAGAAATCTGATTATCGTTACTTATTATTACTTTGCAGAATGATTTTGCGGCTGCAAAGGTAGCACGATTTCCGATTTCTCACAATACACAAAAATGGGTATTTATAACCGTAAGATGCCTCGGGGCAATACCCAAAACAGATGACTATGGGAAAGCATCAGCGCTCATCGGCCAACTGGTCGTAGAGCTGCAACAGCTGGCGGGCGGTTTCGTCCCAGGAGAAGAGGCGGGCACGCTGCAAGCCCCACTCCACGAGTTGGTTGCGGTAATCGGCTTCACGCTCGATGCGAAGCATCATACCTGAGATGGACTCCTCGGAGAAGGGGTCGACAAGGGCGGCCTCCGAGCCACCGATTTCGGGCATCGACGAGGTGTTGCTCGTCACTACGGGCGTGGCGCAGGCCATGGCTTCAAGCAGCGGGATGCCGAAACTCTCGCGCAGCGAGGTGTAGAGGAAGGCGAAGGCGTGACGGTAGATGGAGGGCAGATGGCGGTTGTCCACATAGTCGGTGAGCACCATCGAGGAGGCCACATCGTGCAGTCCGTTGCGCTCGATGATGGGTTGCAGGCGCGCGGCGGAGAAGTCGGCAAGCAGCAGCGGCCGCTTCTGTTCCGACTGCCTCCAGTAACGGGCATAGGCCAGGATGGTACGCTCAGTGTTCTTCTTCGGGTCGGTATTGCCGATGAAGAAGAAATAGCCCTCACGGTCGATGTAGCGGCGATAGGCATCGTCGGTTACGTCGCCAGCAGGCTTTGGGGTGAACCAGCAGTTGTAGCCATTGTAGATTCTCACCACCCGTTCGGGACGGATGGAGAGTTTTCCTAAGATGTTCTGCCGCTCAAAGTCGGACACGGTGATGATGCGCCGGCACTTGCCGAGAATGCGCGGCACCACCCATCGGCGGTAGTGCCAGCCGAGGTTCTGGTAGAGCGATTTGTTGCCGCCGTCGCGTTTCTCAAGGAAGATGATGTCGTGGAGCGTGAGCAACAGCGGACAATGGCAGAGGATGGGTGCCGTGTTGCTGGTGCAATGGAGCAGGTCGATGCCGTAGCGGCATGCAGCCAAGGGCAGCGCCACCTGTTCCCAAAGGGGATAGGAGGGACCGTTGAGTTCTACCACGTGGAATCCGGGCGACGACTGCAGGCAGCGGTCGGGTCCGGGTTTGACAAAGACGAACAACTCGTGTCCGGTCTCCATCTTTTGCAGCCGCTTGAGTTCCTCGAGCACCACATAGTCCATGCCGTGCTTGCGTTGACGGAAGATACGCTGCGCCTCAATGCCTATTTTCATGATTGCTGGGTATGATTGGGTTGGATGTGTTTGATGACGCGGGCGGGCACTCCCGCCACTACGGTGAAGGGCGGAACGGGGGCAGTGACCACGGCTCCGGCTGCCACCACGGCATGCCTTCCGACGGTGACTCCAGGCAGAATGACCGCATGCGCTCCTATCCACACGTCATCGTCGATGGTCACCTTACGGGTGGTCACTCCCTGGCTGTCGATGAGCTGGTCGGGGTCATCGTAAACGTGATTGAGGGCGGTGACAACCACTCCCTGTGCCAGATGCACATGATGGCCGATGCCGACGGGACCGATGACCGTGCAGTGGAGTCCGATGCGGCTGTGGTTGCCGATGGTGACGTCGCCCACAGCATTGTTGATACAGCAGAACGACTCTATCACGCTTCCCTCGCCCAGCCTGAACTGGCGGAAGGGAGGCGTGTCCATGCGCACGCTGGAATAGATGTGGCTGCCTCGGCCACGCTGCTGGTAAAGCGGTGCCAGCAGGCGCACATACCATCGGGGACGCGCCAACGTAGGGTGCATCACAAGGGTTTCAGCCAGCGCCTTGATTTGGGGCCGCTGCTGAAACCATTGCCTTATGTTGTTACGGATGCTCATCGGTCATCGTGTTTGGTGCAAGAAACAAAGTTTCAATCCATGTGGAAGAGTTCTTCGAGGGGGATAGAGACGGGCGAGTTGTCGGGGTTCACCTCCATGATGTCGGCCATCATGTCCCACCATCTTTGGGTGATGGGGTCAACATTGGTGGTATCCTGGCTGTTGGTCTCCTTGTCGCATTTCTGCACGGCAAAGAGCAGATTGGTCTCTTTGTCCCAGAAGATGCTGTAGTCGCTCACGCCCTGGTCCTTGATCATCTGTTTGAGTTCTGGCCAGATGGCTGCATGACGGCGTTCGTACTCTCTCTCGCATCCTTTCTTGAGGATCATCTTAAAAGCAAATCTTTTCATTTGTCTGTAGTTTTTTTAAGGGTTAGTATGTTTTTTATCTGATGTCTTTCATTTTCGAGCGTCCTGTTGTTGGTCAAAACAGACAAAATAACCCAGTTTATAAATATTGAACAAAGGCAACCATGGTCTTTTGCCTGCGAGCTGTCGTCGGATGAGCGGCCCCAAAAGCCGATGAAACGCCCGGATGAGAACAAGTGGGCAGGAGTGTCTGAGTATACCCACAGCAGTGAGCAGACTGTTATATCCACGCAACTCCTGCTGGAAGACACAGAGCGTTCTCAATCCCTCTTCGGTCTTGGCCATAAACTCTGCGTTGGTCTCGAAGATTTCAAAACTCAGCGGATTGTCGATATGCGTGATGCGGATGCCATGCTGCTTCATGGTCTTTCCGAAGAGCACATCCTCATAGCCATAGTGCCGGAAACGCAAATCAAAGGGATATGCCATCATAATCTCCCGATGCGCCATGAAGTTGGCTGTGTGGAAGTCGGCATAAGGTTTGCGTACACGCTGCACCGCCGTATGCTGTTGCTCGCATCTTTTCTCATAACAGAATCTGAGGTTGTGGCGTAGCTTTCGGGCATCGCCTCGGATGCTCACGCCTCCGTCTACCACTGGCTGGTCGGCTACATCGAGATAACGACTGATGAAAGCATCACTCATGACCACCATGTCGCTGTCGATAAAGAGCAACAAAGGGTAACGGCTTTGCCGGGCAAGGAAATTGCGGATGGCAGCCCTGCCCACATTCTCTGTGCGTTCGATATAGCGGCAAGCCTGAAGCTCATTGATACGACGGTTGGCTATGACCGAACCGCCGTCAGTGGAACCGTCATCGGCCACCAGAATCTCGAATGCCAAGCCATCCAGAGCCGAAGCCTGTGCATGCAAGGTCTCGACCAACTGCAGGCAGCAGTGGTTGTAGGTGGGGATGAGTATGGATAAGCCTCTCTCTTGTGTCTTCATGCCTTTTCGTGATGTTGCATCCGGCAACGGATTATGTTGTTTTATGGGGTCACGACGGGACTTTCTTCCCGATTGCTCCTGCAAATGTAATCAAAAATCGTCGTTTATCGAAATTTTATCGATTATATTTGCAGTTTTTTCATAATTATCGTATTTTTGCAACCCGAAAGAGGAGTGGAAAGGGGTTGGAAATCCCAACCATCGTCCATTTATCAACCATAATTATCCAATTCATTCAAAAAAACATGAAAACAATTGCAATGAAAGTGATGGCAGTGGCATTTCTTCTGCTGCCCTCATGTGTGGCCAAGGCCCAATTTGATTTGAGTAGCCTGAGCAATCTGGGTGACGTTGTGACCAATCTCACCTCTGTGTTCAACCCTGACCAACAGGCTTCCACGAAGAGCATCGTAGGCACCTGGGAATATTCAGAGCCTGCTATTCTTTTCACCTCCGACAACTTTCTGGCACAGGCTGGAGCCAAGATCGCCAGCAATAAGATTGAGCAGAACATCCAGAAGCATCTCAACAAGTATGGCATCAAGAAGGGTGCGCTGAAGTTCACCTTCCGCTCTGACGGCACCTACACCGAAGTGCTGGGCAAGAAGACGCTGGAAGGCACCTGGAAGATTGAGGACTCGAAGCTGATGCTCAGCCACAGCGGCGTGCAGACCACCACACTGACCACGCAGATTGAGGGCAACCAGCTGATGTTTGTGACGGATGCCACCAAACTGCTCACCTTCTTCAAGAACATTGGCAGCAAGTCGACAAACTCGAGCATCAAGACCGTCACCACGCTCATGAAAAGTGTCAACGGCATGCAGGCCGGTCTGACGCTGACGAAACAGTAATCCAACTTTACGCCCTGAAAGGGCAAAAGCGCATAGCCAGGGTGTCATTCCGCTATGCTCCATTTACCCTGACTATGCGCTTTTGCCCTTTCATTGTACTATTATCTCTATATTTCAAAAAAATAAGCGACTTACCGCGAACCGTCATCCAACGACTCGTTATCCAGCAATGGGTCATCGAAGAACGGGAAAAGGCTGGGCGACTCGATGCTTGGGACATTCGCTTGGTCAGAAACCCGGCCTTGGTCCTCCTGTTCGATGTCGTCGCTAAAGACGAAACGCTGCTGAACAACCTGTGACTTCGCCCCTGGTCGCATCCGATAGCGCCCCCACCCTATCTTTTCATAGAGTGAATGGGGTGAAGAGGAGTTGCGCCGCATATACTGCTGGATGCTGAGATAGAGCTGGTTCCAGTGGGGACGCTCAAAGAGGGTGCAGTTGAGATTGAAGATGTTTTTCACGAGCAGCGCCAATGGGAGGCCGCCCTCACCCACTTTGGTGAGCACCATCACAATTTGTTCTTCATAGATATATTTCATCAGCGCTGGAATAAGACGACAAAAAAGGCTGGCAATCCCTCAAGATTCACCAACCTTTTCACCTTATTTTGTTTTCTATATACCTGATAGATAGCTTTATGCGAGGCTCACCTTGTCATCGGTAGCAACAATCTTGCCTTCCTTGAACAACCAGCCCATACCAATGAGGGTCTCTTCCTCGGTAATCTTGGCCTGCTTGGCAATCTCCTTCACGGTAAGAGCCTCACCGTTGGCTGCCAGAGCCTGATAAACGTCACCAGCCTTGAATCCTACGTTTTCTGCTGTCAGCACGAGAGCGGCTGCTGCCTTCTTTGCGCCACAAGCTCTCCTGGCGGGAGCCTTCTTCACCTCTGCGGTTTCTTTCACAGCGGCCTTCTTTGTCGTCTTTTTTTCTGCCATAATTTCTTTTGTTTTGAATAACTTATTCGTATTTTTGTGATATTTTGATACTATAGTACCTCAATCTGCTTGCAAAATTATGACTTTTTTTGAATCTGACAAAATTTTTTTGCAAGAAATATATCTGCTTAAAGTGTTTCTATTACACTTACGCCTTCTTTCTTGATATAGGTCAAGAAAGAAGGCGCATTCAGAACTATGTATTTCGCTGACAATCAGCGCAAGGGTCATTCTTTGAGATGTACTTCAAGCTGAAGTTCATCAAGTTGGTCGGGACTGATGGCACTGGGAGCGTCGAGCATCACGTCACGCCCACTGTTATTCTTGGGGAAGGCAATACAGTCACGGATGGAGTCGAGTCCGGCAAAGATGCTCACCATGCGGTCCAATCCGAAGGCAAGACCAGCATGTGGCGGTGCTCCATACTTGAAGGCATTGATGAGGAATCCAAATTGGGCCATGGCCTTCTCGGGTGTGAAACCGAGAATCTGGAACATCTTCTCCTGAAGACGGCTGTCATGGATACGCAGGCTGCCGCCGCCCACCTCAATACCGTTGCATACGAAATCATAAGCCTTTGCACGCACACACTCTGGTTTGGTCTCGAGCAGGGGAATGTCGTCGGGGTTGGGCATGGTGAATGGATGGTGGGTCGACATGAGGCGCTGTTCCTCATCACTCCACTCAAAGAGGGGGAAGTCGACAATCCACAGACACTCGAAGCGGTTCTTGTCGCGCAGTCCGAGGCGCTCGCCCATCTCGAGACGGAGAGTGCAGAGCTGCACGCGCGTCTTGTTCACCTGCTCACCGGAGAGGATGAGCACGAGGTCGCCGTCGTTGGCTCCCATCTTCTGCTTCACCTGTGCGAGCTGTTCGGGGGTGTAGAACTTGTCGATGCTCGACTTCACAGTTCCGTCTTCATTGTACTTGATGTAGACAAGACCCTTGGCACCCACCTGCGGGCGCTTCACAAAGTCGGTGAGTTGGTCGAGTTGCTTGCGGGTGTAGCCGGCACATCCAGGCACACAGATGCCACCGATATAGTTGGCGCTGTCGAAGACGGCAAAGTTGCCCGTTCCCTTGAGCACATCCATCAGTTCTACAAACTCCATGCCGAAACGCAAGTCGGGCTTGTCGCTGCCGAAGCGAGCCATAGCCTCGTACCAAGTCATCTGGGTGAGCTTTTCGGGAAGATCCACTCCCCTCACCTCCTTGAACAGGTGGCGCATCATCTGCTCGAAGAGCGAGATGACATCTTCCTGGTCTACAAAACTCATCTCGCAGTCCACCTGGGTGAACTCGGGCTGGCGGTCGGCTCTCAGGTCTTCGTCTCGGAAACATTTGGCTATTTGGAAGTAGCGGTCGAAACCACTCACCATGAGCAGCTGCTTGAGCGTCTGCGGACTTTGGGGCAGGGCATAGAACTGCCCGGGGTTCATGCGCGAGGGCACGACAAAGTCGCGCGCTCCTTCGGGGGTAGAACCGATGAGGATGGGGGTTTCCACTTCGATGAATTTCTCTGCATCCAGGAAGTTGCGGATAAGAATCGTGAGCCTGTGTCGCAGTTCCAGATTGCGGCGTACGGCCTGGCGGCGCAGGTCAAGATATCGATATTTCATGCGGATGTCGTCGCCTCCGTCAGTATTGTCTTCGATGGTGAAGGGGGGCGTTGCACTCTCGCTGAGAATGTTGAGCTGAGAAGCGATAATCTCGATGTCGCCGGTGGGCATCTTGGCGTTCTTGCTTTCGCGTTCGCTCACCGTGCCGGAAACCTGGATGCAAAATTCGCGACCCAGCTTGTTGGCCTGCTCACAGAGCTGAACGTCAACAGCCTCATTGAATACTAACTGCGTGATACCATATCTGTCGCGCAGGTCTACAAAGGTCATACCTCCCATTCTGCGGCTACGCTGCACCCATCCGGCGAGTGTCACCTGTTTTCCTGCGTCAGAGAGTCTGAGCTCTCCACAAGTGTTTGTTCTATACATATTAATATATATAATGATAGTGTTTTTGTCTGCAAAGTTAGTAAAAAATGGCAAGAAAACAAATAAAGGACACAAGAATTTCTAAAAAATTGTCAGACATTTCATGGGCTATCCCCTTTTTTTTATTACCTTTGCATCTGAAACAGGTTGATTCATCCAACGAATTATCACAAATCATAACCAAATATGAACAAAATTGTAAGAAAAGAGCAGTTTTCTGAAAAAGTTTTTCTTTTTGAGATTGAGGCTCCGCTGATTGCCAAGAGCCGCAAGGCCGGCAATTTTATTATCGTAAGAGTGGGAAGCAAAGGTGAACGCATGCCGCTGACTATTGCCGACGCTGACCCCGCACGCGGCACGATTACCATCGTGGTGCAGAAGGTGGGTCTCTCGTCTGTAAAACTCTGCGACCTGGAGGTGGGCGATATGATTACCGATGTGGTGGGTCCCTTGGGCAACCCAACCCATATCGAGCGTTTCGGCACCGTCATCTGCGCAGGAGGCGGTGTGGGCGTGGCACCGATGCTGCCCATCATCAAGGCGCTGAAGGAGGCTGGCAACCGGGTGCTTTCGGTCATCGCCGGACGAAGCCGCGAGCTGGTAATCCTCGAAGACGAAGTGCGCCGCTACAGCGACGAGCTCATCATCATGACCGACGACGGCTCTTACGGCCAGCAGGGTGTAGTGACCGCAGGTATCGAGCAGTTCATCCGTCAGGAGCCTCACATCGACAAGGCCTTTGCCATTGGTCCTCCCATCATGATGAAGTTCTGCTGCCTGCTCACGCAAAAATACAATATCCCCACCGATGTGTCGCTCAACACGATTATGGTCGATGGTACCGGTATGTGCGGTGCCTGCCGACTGACCATTGGCGGCAAAACCAAGTTTGTTTGTATCGATGGTCCGGAGTTTGACGGATTCCAGGTTGACTGGGACGAGATGTTCAAGCGCATGGGAACCTTCAAACGTGCCGAACGAGAGGAACTGGAGCATTATGAGGCTGCTGCCCACGCATCCTCACTCACCGATCGCGACAGCGAATGGCGCCGCGAACTCCGCGCCAGCATGAAACCTAAAGAGCGTACCGCCATCAAGCGTGTCGTGATGCCCGAGCTCGATGCTGCCTACCGCGCTACTACTCGCACCGAGGAGGTGAACATCGGACTGACCCGCGAAATGGCAATGACCGAGGCCAAGCGCTGTCTCGACTGCGCTAAACCATCATGCGTTGAGGGTTGCCCAGTGGGTATCAATATCCCCTCTTTTGTAAAGAATATCGAGCGGGGCGACTTCCTGTCTGCCGCCCGTGTGCTGAAACAGACCTCGGCATTGCCAGCCGTCTGCGGCCGCGTGTGTCCGCAGGAGAAACAATGCGAAAGCCGTTGCATCCATCTGAAGATGAACGAGCCCGCAGTGGCCATCGGTTATCTGGAGCGCTTTGCCGCCGACTATGAGCGCGAGAGCGGACAAGCAGCATTGCCCGACATCGCTCCGGCCAACGGCATGAAGGTGGCAGTAGTTGGCTCCGGCCCCTCGGGACTGAGTTTTGCCGGCGACATGGCCAAGAAGGGCTATGAAGTTCATGTATTTGAAGCTCTCCACGAGATTGGCGGTGTGCTGAAATATGGTATTCCAGAGTTCCGTCTGCCCAACCGTATCGTTGACGTGGAGATTGACAATCTGGCAAAGATGGGTGTGAAGTTCACTACCGACTGTATCATCGGCAAAACACTCACAGTGGAGCAACTTGAAGAGGAAGGCTTCAAAGGCATCTTTGTGGGTTCGGGCGCCGGACTGCCCAACTTCATGGGCATCCCGGGCGAGAACGCCATCAACATCATGTCGAGCAATGAGTATCTGACACGTGTGAACCTGATGGATGCCGCCAACCCCGAAACCGACACACCTATCAACCTGGGCAAGCGGGTGCTGGTGGTGGGCGGAGGCAATACTGCCATGGACTCATGCCGCACAGCCAAGCGCCTTGGCGCTGAGGTGACGTTGGTCTACCGCCGCTCAGAGGCCGAGATGCCAGCCCGACTCGAGGAGGTGAAGCACGCCAAAGAGGAAGGCATTGAGTTCTTGACTCTTCATAATCCCATCGAATATTTGGCCGACGAGACGGGTGCTGTCTGTGCCGCCATCCTTCAGGTGATGGAACTGGGCGAGCCCGATGCCAGCGGACGCCGCAGTCCGGTACCCGTTGAGGGCAAGACAGTAAGACTCGACGTTGACCAGGTGGTTGTGGCTGTAGGTGTATCTCCCAACCCTCTCGTTCCCAAATCCATCCCTGGACTGGAACTGGGCCGCAAGAACACCATCGCCGTGAACGAGCAGATGCAGAGCTCTCGCCCCGATGTGTTTGCCGGTGGCGACATCGTGCGTGGCGGAGCCACCGTCATTCTTGCCATGGGTGACGGCCGTAAGGCAGCCGATGGTATGGACAAGATGTTACGAGGCGAATAAGCACAGGCATCAGACATGCTGTTGCTCTCACATCGCCCTTGCGCACCCCATAAAGAAACCCGACCGTCTTTGCCGGTCGGGTTTCTTTATGCAATCAAGTCATTACCAGAGCGACACACGCTCGGCAGCAGGGATAAAGAGTGGCGAAGACTTCTTCACATGGAAGGCCTCATACCATTCGTCGATGTGGGGAAGAGCTCCGTTCACACGCCAGCGGGGCAGCGAGTGGGGGTCGCTCTTGGTGCGGTTGCGGATTTCCTCCTCGTTGATGTTGCCTGCCCACAGTCCGGCATAGGCGAGGAAGAAACGCTGCTCGGGCGTGAAGCCGTCGCGCTTCTTCAGTTTCTGGTCGCGGGTGGCATGGCGGAAGGCATTGAAGGCAACCTTCAGACCACCATGGTCGGCGAGATTCTCACCCAGTGTCAACCGGCCGTTGGCCTTGAGGTCGGGCAGCACGTTGATCTGGTTGAAGAAGTCGACACACACGTTGGCACGCTGCTCAAACTTGGCCGCATCGGAGGCTGTCCACCAGTCGGTCATGTTGCCGTTCTTGTCGTAGTGACGGCCCTGGTCGTCGAAACCGTGGGTCATCTCATGACCAATCACCACACCGATGGCTCCGTAGTTGAAGGCATCATCGGCCTCGGGATCGAAATAAGGCGGCTGCAGGATGCCGGCGGGGAAACAGATTTCGTTGGTGGTGGGGTTATAGTAGGCATTGACGGTCTGAGGATTCATGAACCACTCGTCGCGGTCGACCGGTTTGCCAGCCTTGTGTTCAATCTCGAAGGCCGTCCAGAACTTGCGGCAGAGCTCGATGTTCTCATAGTAGGACTTGGAGGGGTCGATGACGATGCCGCTCATGTCCTTCCACTGGTCGGGATAACCAATCTTCACATAGAACGACTCGAGTTTGTCGATGGCGCGGGCCTTGGTTTCATCGTCCATCCAGTCCTGCTGGCGGATGCGCTCACCGAGCGAGGTCTGCAGGTTTTTCACGAGGGTGACCATGCGCTCCTTGGAAGATTCGGGGAAATACTTGTCCACATAGATTTTGCCCAGCGCCTGTCCCATCATGCCCTCTACCTGTGAGGTGGCGCGTTTCCAGAGCGGGAACATCTCCTTGCGGCCGCCCATGGTCTTGCCGAAGAAGTCGAAATGGGCCTCAGCCATCGCGTTGTTCAGATAGTTGGCCGAACTCATGATGACACCCCACTGCATGTAGTCACGGTATTCGGCGGGGGTGATGGTGGCAAGCATCTGCTCAACGGTGTCCATAAAGGCGGGCTGACCCACCAGCAGTTCCTGCAGGTGGACAGACGGCACGCCTGTTGCATTCATCAGGCGTTCCAGGCGCACATGGGGATAGCGGCTGGCAAACTCGCCAAGGGTCATCTTGTTGTAGTTGGCCTCTACATCGCGAAGTTCGGCCATCGACTTGGAGGCCTTGGCCAGTGTCATCTCCAGACGAAGGATGTTCTCCATCTTGGCCGTGGCTGCCTGTTCGTCATATCCCACCATCCGGAACATGCGCACGATGTGTTTCTTGTAGGCCTCGCGGATAGCGGTGGTGGCTGCATCCTGGTCGAGGTAATAGTCTTTCTGGCCGAGGGTGATGCCGCCCTGCACCACATTGAGGATGTTGCGGGTCGCGTTCTTCTCGTCGGCACCGATATAGGAACCGAAGAACTCGTTGTCGCCGTAGGGTGCCATCTCGAGCTGTATCTGGAAGAGTTCGTCCACCGTAGAGGCCTGCTCGAGCTGTTTCAGCCGGGGAAGGATGGGATTGATGCCCGTCTGCTCACGGCGGGCAGAGTCGATCGAGAGTTTGTAGAGGTCACTGAGTTTACGCTCTACGGTTCCCTCGCTGTAGTTTTTCTCCTGCAGTTCCTTCAGGATGCCGTTGATACGCTTGTCGTTCTCCTCGCGAAGCAGGTCGAAATTGCCGTAGCGGGAGTAGGCGGCAGGCAGCGGATGCAGCTTCATCCATCCGCCGCAGGCATACTCGAAGAAATCTTCAGCGGGATTGGCCTTGAGGTTAAGGTTCTCCAAGCTGATGCCCGTCTGATAGTCTTGGGCGGCCGATGCCATGGTCAGGGAGGCAAAGGCACAAATGGTTAAAATCTTTTTCATCTTTTCGTTATTTATTTAATATATGTATGATTTTCATCATAGATGGTTCAGTCCGGTCATAGCTGGAACGCCTCCAGTTCCTCACCAAGGGTGCCCCACTGCTCCATCTCTGCATCGAGCTGCTGCTGCACCTCGGTATACTCGTTGACGAGTTTCATGTCTGATGCCTTCTCGGGCTGCAACAGGATGGCATCAAGTTCGGCGAGACGTGCCTCCAATTTGGCAATCTTCTCTTCCGAAGCCTTGAGTGCCTTCTCTACCCTACTCTTCTTTTTCTGCAGTTCCTTGCGCTCCTGATAGCTCATCTGAGCTGATTCAGCCGTCACCCGTGAGGCAGAGGATTGCGAATCTGTCGCTGGGGCACCAGTCCCTTGTGTACCGGATGACTTGGCTGATAACATCTGCACCGTGGGCGATGCCGAAAGGGCCGACTGACGCTCCTGAGCCTCAAGTTGTGCCTGACGCAGATAGTCATAAATGCCACCGATATGCTCTCGCACACACCCTCCGCCAAACTCATAGACCTTGGTTACAAGGCCATCCAGGAACTCACGGTCATGGCTGACGATTATCGCGGTGCCGTCGAAGGCGCGGATTGCCTCTTTCAGCACGTCCTTGGAAGGCATATCGAGATGGTTGGTCGGCTCATCGAGAATGAGCAGGTTGACAGGTTCGAGCAACAGACGGATCATCGCCAGGCGGCTGCGCTCACCACCGCTCAGCACCTTCACCTTCTTCTCCGAGGCCTCACCGCCAAACATGAAGGCCCCCAGGATATCGTTGATGCGCAGGCGGATGTCACCTGTGGCCACACGGTCGATGGTCTCGAAGACACTCAGGTTCTCGTCGAGCAGCTGTGCCTGGTTCTGGGCGAAATAGCCAATCTGGATATTGTGGCCAATCTTCAGACTGCCATCGAAGGGAATCTCACCCATGATACATTTCACAAGCGTGGACTTACCCTCACCATTGCGGCCCACAAACGCCACCTTCTCACCGCGCTTGATGGTGAGATTGACGTGTCCGAACACCTGATGGCTACCGTATGTCTTGCTCACCTCATCGCAGATAACGGGATAGTCACCGCTGCGCAGACAGGGCGGGAACTTCAGGCGCAGACTGCTGCGGTCCACCTCGTCGATTTCGATGGGCACGATTTTCTCCAACTGCTTGATACGGCTCTGCACCTGCACGGCCTTGGTGGGCTTGTAACGGAACCGCTCGATGAAATCCTTGATGTCAGCTATTTCCTTCTGCTGGTTCTCATAGGCTCTCAGTTGCTGTTCGCGACGCTCCT
>JAEDMP010000052.1 GCA_016302965.1 Bacteroidaceae bacterium | reverse complement strand
TTATTTTACATCTATTTTTACATTCTAAAACCACCTTTCAAAGGGTGGGAAACTTTAGTTAATAATTATGGTTTATTTAATTTCAATATAATGCTAAAGTATAATTTCCTGAATAATATCGTTCCAGGGAACTGTTTCCGGAGACATGCCTCCCGCCTCCACAGGTTTTTCTATTGTTGGCGGCAGTTCTACTTCCATATTCACATCAATGTCGAGGTCGAGGTCAAGGTCTATATCTACCCTGTGCTCCTCGTACCATTGCTCAAACTGCTCGGTCACATCGGCCTCCACAGTGTGTATAGAGTTATCGACAAGCACAAAGTTGATGGTCAACTCAAACTTATCGCCGGTGCCAATTTTATGCTCGTTGAAGCCGAAACAATTAAACGACTGCGTGAGCACAGCCTCCGTGTAGTCGCTGCTTCTGAACTCACGATTAACAAGGTTAAACCCATACACCGCTTCCTCTTTGCTGGGTTGCCTCGTTACAAGATTCACCGACTTGGCAAGGCCCGTGATATACGACCTCTGCATACCCTTGCAGTAGTTCATGCCCTTGACATACACCTTCACGTTTATTCGCTTTGTCACTGCCTTCTGCACAGTGCTTATCTTCTGCGCGATATAATCCCGGTAGTATCCCTCGGGCATGTCGTGATCATACTCTGTTTTCTCGGGATGAAAACTGATGTTTCTCACTGCCGACACGGCTAGATACTCGGGTTGGTCGGCATACACCGTGTCGGCATGGGTGTATGCCGAGAACTCCTCAAAAGGCGACTCCATGTCGAATCGGATGGAAGGCAGTTCCTCGCGACTGTCGTTGATTAGTATCATATCGTAGGTGCCTGGGGCGAGTCTCACCACCGGCGATTGCCAGTTGGCGTCAGGCGGCAGTTCCTTCACGAGTTTATGGGTTGCGGAGTCGAAGGCGAAGATGGTGACACCGTTCAGTTGGTTGTCCTCGTCAAATCCCTTGCTCTCCGGCGCAAAGTTGGTTTTGCTCCAGTCGATGTCAAACTGCACCTTGTCCCTGCTCACCGTCTGGTAGTAGAGATGGTCTCGCTCACACGATACTACAGACATCATGGCGAGACAACATATGATATATATCTTGTTTCTATTCTGCATGATGTTCCGGATGTTTCGTTCTGGTGAATGTATAAACAAGCGACACGTTGAGCGACGTGGGCAGTACGGTGTTGATCACTTTCGACACCCATGGATAGTCTTTCACCTTGATTTCTCCGTAGGGAGTGTCGGCCGTCTGGGTGTATTTTTGGTATTTCGTATGAACAAAGCCTGCCGATGCGGAATATTCCATCTTCCATTTCTTGGAGATATGGTGGGAATAACCGATCACCGGCGACACATGCCACATCGAACCTTGCACACCGCGGCGCGTCCACTGAAGGTCGTATTTGCCGCCACCTATTGTGAGTCCGGCAAAGAGCGAGGTGTAGCGATTCCCGTTGTTACTGAAGTAATATCGCGGAGTCAATGCCACGTAGCGCATTTGGATGGTCTTGTGCCTTTCAGTGCTCCTCCACCAGGGATATACGAGTGTAGCCTCGGCAGTGATATTCTTTGTCAATGGTATCTCCACAGATGCGTTGACGAATGTCAGCAGGTCGTAGAGCAGGTTGGTTTTCACCCAAAAGAGGGGACTACACTGTCTGTCGTCCTCAGGGCAAAGGCGGATGACACTCCCTCTATCTTCTCGGGTATCTGTATCTCTTCCGGAGCCATGCTTTGGGCAATCATCTGTACAGGAGCGATTTGCTGCAGGGTAAACACTTCTTTCTGCTCTCTGTTGAGGAACAATGTTAATTTGGAATAGCGCAACGACGGATATGCCGAAGGCTGTATCTGGTCAAGCCAATGGTTGGTGGTTTGTCGATTTTCCTTGTAATCTATGGAAGTGGAAATAATCCTGAAAAGTTCTGAATGTTGGTTGAGATAAGTGATCAGCGATTGGTTTCTCTTGCGAGTCAATGATTGGTTGATGTGCAAACTGCCTTCTGGTGAGGTAGATGATGTGATGAATAAGTTGACGGGGTGTATCGATGGAGATTGGTAAAGCGTATCCAATTGTAGCATAAAATTCTTCAAAGAAGGAATATTCTCGGGTATCTTGGATATAGTGCTGGAGCCGCAGGGATAATATACGATAACACTCAGCGAATCGGCATATGCCTTCGTCTTCGCATGTGTATCGGACATCATCAGGAATAACAATATGATGAATGCAATCCCTCTAACCATCATACTTACCTATATATTATTAACACCTATTTATAGCAATGAATAGTTTACGGTGCAAAATTATAAAAAAAATACAAGGGCGAAAAAGTTTGTGTACAAAAGATTTATGATTTAACGTATTTTTAGTCTTTTGCTATAAAAACAGATTACTCCGTAAAAATAACTACATGTGCGGAGCGTCGCTGCCGGTAACTGCAGCTGCCCATGTCATGAATCAGGAGTACGAGACCATGCGTCAATAATTATGAAACAGGAGACCATGATCAAGTCTGACAACAAGATATTCATGGCTCCTGTTCCTATCGTTCGCCTGATAGAGATGTCAAGCGTCCCGGCATAGCAGGGACGATGAATTATAGATAGACATCATCATAGATGACCGTCTTCTGTTTTTTATCGGTTGCTTCTGATTTGGGGTGGTTACCCGTTTCGTTTCCTACGTTTTCTGAATGGGGAGTAGCAGTCGAGGGTGTTTCACCCGTTGATTCTTCTATCTTGATGTCTTCGAGATGGAGGGAATCAACCCCGATGCTGTCGGAGTCTCGCTTCGATTCATAATAGCTGCTGCAGTTGATGGCAGTGGCATCCACTCCTTCGCATTTTGTGGGGAACTTGGCGTGATATTTGCTCATGGTGGGGTCGGAGAGTACCGACTGGAAGAAGAGTCCGCAGATGGGCAGAGCCGTTCGGCTACCTTGGCCCAAGGCACCTGTGCGGAAATGGATGCAGCGGTATTCGCCGCCTACCCATGCTCCTGCAACCAGATTGGGGCTGACCCCTACAAACCACGCATCAGAGTGGTTGTTGGAGGTACCGGTCTTGCCGCCGAAGGTGGCGTCGCGGAAAGCTCCCACATAGCGGTTCAGGCTCATGCTGGTGGCTCCCGGCTCCCTGAGTCCTCCCATCAGCATTTGCTGCATCAGGAAGGCACTTCGTTCGGGTATAGCCTGACGGCTGTCTTGTGGAGCCACATAAATCTCGTTGCCGTCGCGGTCGAGGATACGTGTGACAAGTACCGGCTCATGAACGCGGCCATTGTCAGCGACGGTGGCGTATGCATTCACCAGTTCCAGCAGGCTCACGTCACTGGCACCCAAGGCGAGGGCGGGAGTAGCATCGAGTTTGCTCTTGATACCCATATCATTGGCCGTCTTTGCCACGTTGGCGATGCCCACTTCCTGTCCCAGTCTTACGGCGATGGAGTTGACACTTTGGGCGAAGGCTGCTTTCAGCGGCATGGCATCACCGGTGAAATAGCCGTTGGCATTGGTGGGAGCCCAAGTCACCTCCATTCCCTTTGTCTTGTCATAGACTCTCATGGCGAAATACTCGTCGGTACGGCGGTCACAGGGGGTGAGTCCCTGGTTCATGGCCTCGGCATAGACGAAGAGCTTGAAGGTGGAACCAGGCTGTCGCATGGCCGTCACCTTGTCATATTTCCATGATTTGAAGTCGATGTCGCCCACCCATGCTTTCACATGACCGGTTTGGGGTTCCATGGCCACGAAGCCGCAGTGCATAAACCTCACCATATATCGGATGGAGTCCATGGTGCTCATGGTCTGCAGGACGTGTCCCTTTTCATAGTCGAATAGTTTCACCTGATGGGGCTGGTTGAGATAGAATGCAATAGAGTCTTCATTGCCTTCATATCTCTGTTTCAGATATTTGTATACCGGCAGTTTGGCGGCGATACCCTCAATGAATCCCTCAATCTCCTGGTGTCGCTCGTCTTGCCAAGGATTGGTGCGTCCCCAGTGGTTATTGAAATTCTTCTGTACCACCATCATCTGTTTGCGTGCCGCCTCTTCGGCATATTTCTGCATCTTGGTGTCGATGGTCGTATAGATTTTCAGTCCGCTGTTGTAGAGGTCATATCCGTTGTCACTGCACCATTCCTTCAGTTCGCTGGCCACGGCCTCTCTGAAATAGTTGGCTTGGCTGTCGTAGTTGCTTTCCACGCTATAGTTGAGCTGGATGGGTTTGCGGGTCAGACTGTCATAGGCCACTTTGTCGATATGGCCATGGGTCATCATATTGTTGAGCACCACATTGCGTCGGTTCAGGCTGTTTTCCGGATGAATTTTCGGATTATAATAGGTGGTAGCCTTGAGCATACCCACGAGGATGGCGGCCTGGTCGGGTGTCAGGTCTTTGGGAGTGGTGTTGAAATAGGTTTTGCTGGCTGTTTTGATGCCGAAGGCGTTAGACCCAAAGTCCACGGTATTGGCATACATGGTGAGGATGTCTTTCTTCTCGAAGAGCATTTCAATCTTCACGGCTGTGATCCACTCCTTGCTCTTCATGATGAGAATCTTCAGTCCGGGGATATTGCCCAGTAGTCCGGTAGAGTATTGTGTTCTCACCCTGAACATATTCTTCACCAACTGCTGGGTGATGGTAGAGGCCCCACGAGCGTTGTGGTGGACGATATAGTCTTTGGCTGCTGCAAACACCCCTTGGAAGTCGATACCCCGGTGTTGGTAGAACCGCTCATCTTCGGTACTGACGAGTGCATCCCAGAAGATGGGGGCAACCTCTTCATATTTTACGGGTGTACGGTTCTCGTTGAAATATTTGCCGATGAGCACCCCGTCGGCACTGTAAATCTCAGAGGCTTGGTTGGTGATAGGGTTTTTGATGGCGCTCATGCCGGGAGACTTGCCGAAGAGCCAAAGGAAGTTGATGTCGACAGCACCGAGATACAGGATAAACACGACGATAGAGGTGCCGATGGCTGCCAGTGTCTTCACATACCATGGACGGCCTTTGTACAGGTGGGTATACCATTGTGCAAATTGTTTGAGATAATGCAGAATCTTCTGTTTCATGATAATCAAAGTCTAATGGTGGAAAGATTCTTCATGCCTGACGGTCAGGCATTTGTTGATTGTTAAGTTGTTCTGATTGGATGTCTGGGTTTGGATGAATCGGATGATGGCCTCTTCGTCATCAGGATGAAACCAGGTCATCGTTTCATCGCGTTTGAACCATGTGAGCTGTTTGCGGGCATATCGACGGGTATTTCCTTTGATGCGTTCCACGGCCTCTTCGAGGCTGTATGTACCATCGAGATAGGCGAACAGTTCCTTATAGCCCACCGTGTTCAGTGCGTTTTCGTGTCTGTAGGGGAGCAACCGCTTTACCTCGTCCAGCAATCCTTCGGCCATCATCTCGTCAACCCTCCGGTTGATACGCTCGTAAAGTTCCTCGCGGGGACGGTTAAGTCCGATTTTGATGATGCGGAAGGGGCGTTCTTTCGTTTGTTGTTTCCTGAATGATGTATACGTTTTGCCCGTCTGCAGGCATATTTCCAGTCCATGCACCACCCGTCGGGTATTCTTTTTGTCAACGAACTCATAATATTCGGGATCCAGCGTTTCCAGTTGTTGGCAGAGGGCTTCGAGTCCCTCCTTTTCCAGCCGTTCTTTCAGTTGCTCCCGTATATGGTCTTCGATGGTGGGTATGTCGTCGATGCCTTTGCATACGGCGTCGATATACATCATGCTGCCACCGCTGAGCAGAGAGAGCTCTCCCTGTTGCCCGATGAGTTGCAACACCTGGCTTTCGAAGAGTGCTGCACTGTAATAGCTGCCGAGTGGCAGTGTTCCGACAAAGTGGTGGGGAATGGCTGCAAGAGTATCAGCAGAGGGAGCGGCTGTGCCGATGCGCATCTCCTTGAAAATCTGCCTGGAGTCGGCATTGATAATCGGGATATGGAAGTGCATGGCAAGCCGTTCGCAGAGCTTTGATTTTCCCACAGCGGTAGGCCCCGTGATGACCACAAGTGTCTTCATGTCAATCTGGCTTGGTTGCGTCGGATTCAGCGGATGATGCCTCGCTGTGATTTTTCGATGAAGGAGCAGATATACTCCACCTCTTTGATGTCAGGATATTTGGCTCTTGCCTCCTTGATACCGTCTTTGATGAGTCCGTTGGCATAGATAATGCGGTAGGTGTCGTGGATGGTGTCGATGAGTTCATTGCTGAATCCCCTTCTTCTGAGTCCGATGATGTTGATGCCGCAATACTTGGTGGGCTCTTTTCCGGCGATGATATAGGGAGGGATATCCTGGCTGAATCGGCATCCGCCCTGGATCATCACATAGCCTCCGATGCGGCAGAACTGGTGGCAGAGCACGGTAGCGCTGATGATGGCATTGTCATCTATTTCCACTTCACCTGCCAGTTTGGTGGAGTTGCCGATGATGATTCCGCTTCCGAGTATGCAGTCATGTGCCACGTGCATATTCTCCATGAGCAGGTTGTTCGAACCCACCACGGTTTTCCCGCGGCTTGCGGTACCACGGCTGATGGTCACGTTTTCGCGTATGCTGTTGTTGTCGCCAATCTCGCAAAGCGTGTCTTCGCCCCGGTATTTGAGGTCTTGCGGTTTGGTGCTGATGCTTGCTCCTGGGAAGAACTCGTTCCCGTTGCCTATTCGGGCTCCGTTGTGGATGGTGACACTGTTATACAGTTTGTTATTGTCGCCGATGACGGTATCCTTCTCGATTACGCAGAAGGGTCCGATGATGTTGTTGTCGCCGATTTTTGCCTCTGGGTCAATGACGGCAAGTGGACTGATCTGGTTCATGTCATTATCTTTTTATAGAAGAATGAAAATGGTATGCTAAAAACAATCGTTTGTTCGTTCTTCCGCTTATTTGTTTTTCACGATTTGTGCGGTGAAGGTTGCTTCCGAAACGATGTGGTCGCCCACGAACACGTAGCCTTTCATCGACGAGACACCGTGTCTTACGGGAGCCAGCAGGTCGACCTTGAAGAGAAGGGTGTCGCCGGGCACCACCTTCTGTCTGAATTTCACATTATCGATTTTCATGAAATAGGTCGACCATCTTTCGGGTTCTTCCAGCGTGTTGAGCACGAGCAGGCCACCGCATTGTGCCATGGCCTCGATTTGCAGCACACCGGGCATCACGGGTTCCTGGGGGAAATGCCCCTGGAAGAAAGGTTCGTTGCTGGTGATGTTCTTGACACCCACAATGCTGTTGGCCCCGAGTTCTATCACCTTGTCTACCAACTGCATAGGATAGCGGTGGGGCAGCAGTTCCCGAATGCGGTTCACATCCATGATGGGCTCTTCATTGGGGTCGTAGATAGGAGCCTGGACTTCATGCTTGCGAATTTCGCGGCGCATCTGTCGTGCAAACTTGTTGTTGATGGTGTGTCCGGGTCGGGTAGCAATGATGCGTCCCTTGATGGGTTTGCCGATGAGTGCCATATCGCCGATGATGTCGAGCAGTTTGTGGCGTGTGCATTCGTTTTCCCATACCAGCGGTTTGTGCTGGATATATCCCAGTTCTGCTGCGTTTCTGTGTTCCACCTTCAGCATGTCGGCCAGCGTGTCGAGTTCCTGCTGTGAGATTTGCTTCTCGTAGATGACGATAGCGTTGTCCATGTCGCCGCCCTTGATGAGGTTGGCAGCGAGCAAAGGCTGTATGTCTCTTACGAACACGAATGTTCTTGCTTTTGCAATCTCCTCGGCGAAGAGTTCCATGTTATCGAGTGTGGCAAACTGGCTGTTGATGAATTTCGAGTTGAAGGAGCACATGGCGGTGAGGCTGAACTCATCGTCGGGCAGGATGGTGATGCAAGAGCCCGTCTCCTCGTCTTTCACTTCGATTTTCTTTCTGATGATATACCAGTCTTTGGGAGCGTTCTGTTCCTCAATGCCCATCTCCTTTATTTTGTCGACATATTGGATGGCGCTTCCGTCGAGGATGGGAAACTCGGGGCCGTTCACCTGAATGAGACAGTTGTCGATGCCGAGGGCATAGAGTGCTGCCAGTCCGTGTTCCACGGTAGACACTCTCACTTCGCCTTTTCCCAAGACGGTACCTCTTTGGGTATCAATCACGTTTTCGGCAATGGCGTCGATGACAGGCATACCTTCCAGGTCGATACGCTGAATCTTGTATCCGGTATTTTCAGCAGCCGGGTTGAAGGTCACGGTGAGGCTGAGTCCGGTATGCAGACCCTTTCCGCAGAGTGAGAAGCTGCCTTTGAGTGTTTTCTGTTTCATCATATTTCTTTATTGTTGTTTTTTTAATTCGTCCATCTGTTTCTGCAGTTCTGCCAGTTGTTTGTACATGTCGGGCAGGCGTCTGAAGATGGCCTGTGACTTGAAGTAGGCTTTGGGTTCCATGGGAGGAGTTCCGATGAGTGTCTGGTTGCCCTTGATGCTTCCGGGCACTCCCGATTGTGCTCCGAGGAAAGTCTTGTCGCCAATCTGTATATGTCCGGCCACGCCCACTTGTCCGCCGAACATACACCAGGCACCCACCTTGGTGCTGCCTGCCAGTCCCACCTGTGCCGACATCACCGTGTTCTCTCCGATTTCGCAGTTGTGTGCCACCTGAATGAGGTTGTCGAGTTTCACTCCCTTTCGGATGATGGTGCTGCCCATGGTGGATCGGTCGATACAGGTGTTGGCACCAATCTCCACGTTGTCCTCAATGATGACGATACCTATTTGCGGAATCTTGTCATAGCCCTCGGCATTGGGTGCGAAGCCGAAGCCGTCGGCACCGATGACACTTCCGGCGTGTATGGTCACGTGATTGCCAATCTTGCATCCCTGATAGATGGTGACGTTGGGGTAGAAGAGACAGCCTTCGCCCACCTTCACCCCGTCGCCGATGACGGTATGGGGATAAATCTGGCAACCCTTGCCTACGACGGCTCCTTCGCCTACCACGGCAAAGGCACCAATATAGGCATCGTCGGCCACCTGTGCCGAGGGCGCAATGCTGGCCAGCGGGTCAATGCCCTTTTTCTTCGGTTTTGTCGACTCGTAGAGTTGCAGCAGCTTGGCTACGGCCTCGTAGGCGTTGGCCACTCTGATGAGTGTGGTTTCTACCGGCTGTTCCAGCTTCATATCTTCGTTGATGAGTACGATGCTGGACTTTGTTTCGTAGATAAAGTGCGTATATTTGGGATTTGACAAGAAGGAGATGGCACCCGGAACACCTTCCTCAATTTTTGCGAAGGTATTCACTTTGGCGTTGTCGTCGCCTTCCACTCTGCCGCCGATAAAATCGGCAATTTGTTTGGCTGAAAATTCCATTTCTGTCAGGATATAATCTAAATGAGTATTTAATTCTGCAAATATAGCAATTTTTTTATTATTACCTTGATATCTGCGCCTATAATTTTGCGATTTTATGAAAAATAGTGCTATATTTGTCTCTCTGCTACCTTTTTTATCCCTTTTTTCCGGCTGTTTTTGTTTACTTGAAGTCTCGTTCAGAATAAACAAAGACCTGAGAAAAAAGAAAGGAGGTGGAAGGCAAAAGATAAAAATCTTTCGGTCTTCCATCTCCTTGATATTGAGAACAGGGTGAATACCTCTTCCAATGTTTGTTTATAGAGAGGATAGATTCTTTCGTGGTTTTTCCTCTCATGGCGGCTTGATAGGTATTTTGCCGGATGGCGATTAGCGGGCGATTTTCTCCAGTTCGGCAGCCATCTCCTGCTGCAGTTCCTTGGCCTTTTGGGCAGCCACCTCGGCAAAGTCTTCCTGGTTGGAAGCGTAGATGATGCCTCTCGAACTGTTCACGAGCAGTCCGCAGTCCTTGATCATGCCATATTTGCAAACCTCCTGCAGGCTACCGCCCTGGGCACCCACTCCGGGCACGAGCAGGAAGTGGTTGGGGGCGAGTTTGCGGATGTCGGCGAACATGGCTCCCTGTGTGGCTCCCACCACATACATCATGTTCTCGTCGTTGCCCCATTCCTGGCTCTTGCGCAGCACCTTTTCAAACAGACGTTCGCCCTCGGTGTCGGCGGTGAGCTGAAAGTCGTGGCTTCCCTTGTTGCTGGTGAGTGCCAGCAACACCACCCATTTGTCCTGATAGCCCAGGAAGGGGGTCACGCTGTCTTCGCCCATATAGGGAGCAACGGTGAGAGCGTCAATATTGTATTCTTCAAAGAAGGTGCGGGCATACATGGCCGATGTGTTGCCGATGTCGCCGCGTTTGGCATCGGCAATGATGAAGTGGTTGGGATAGTTCTCCTTGAGATAGTTGATGGTCTTCTCGAAGGCCATCATGCCCTTGATGCCGAAGGCCTCATAGAAGGCGAGGTTGGGTTTGTACGACACGCAGTAGGGGGCGGTGGCGTCGATGATGGCTTTGTTGAAAGCGAAGATGGGATCCTCCTCGTTCAGCAAGTGCTGTGGAATCTTCTTGGTGTCGGTGTCAAGACCCACACAGAGAAAACTCTTCTTGAGCATAATCTGCTCTATCAGTTGTTGTCTGTTCATGATTATTTTTTGATTTCAGTCTTGGGTAATTCCTTGATTTGGTCAGGGTTCCGTTGCGACGAGAGCAGTCGTTTGATAAACTCCTCTGCGGGAACCATCCGTTCCTGTCGTTCCTGGTTTCCCTCCTTTTTGGTGTAACTGATGCCCATACGCTTGCGGATAGATTAACCTTAGAGTTCGGCTTCCTTCATGCGTTCGGCATTTTCGGCCACGGTGAGTGCATCAATCATCGCCTGGATGTCTCCGCCAAGAAAACCTTGCAGGTCATGGGTGGTATAGCCGATGCGATGGTCGGTCACTCGTCCCTGGGGGAAGTTATAGGTGCGGATTTTTGCACTTCGGTCACCAGTGGACACCAGTGTCTTGCGTCTGTTGGCGATGTCGTCGATATACTTCTGGTGTTCACGATCATAGATGAAGGTGCGCAGTCGTGAGAGTGCGCGTTCCTTGTTCTTTGGTTGGTCGCGTGTCTCGGTACATTCGATGAGAATCTCTTCCACCTCTCCCGTGTTGGGGTTCTTCCAGGGGTAGCGCAGTCTCACTCCCGATTCCACCTTGTTCACGTTCTGACCTCCGGCACCAGAACTTCTGAAGGTGTCCCACTTGATGTCACCCTCATTGATGTTCACCTCGAAGCGGTCGGCTTCGGGCAGCACAGCCACGGTGGCAGCGCTGGTGTGCATGCGTCCCTGGGTTTCGGTGGCGGGTACACGCTGTACGCGGTGAACGCCCGACTCATATTTGAGCACACCGTATACATTGTCGCCGCCCACAGCGAAGTCAATCTCCTTGAATCCGCCTACGGCACCCTCGCTCACGCTGGTGATGGATAGTGTCCATCCCTTCGAGTCGCAGAATTTCTTGTACATCGTGAAGAGGTCACCGGCAAAGAGGGCAGCCTCGTCGCCACCCGTTCCGGCTCTGATTTCCATCTGCACATTTTTGGCATCTTCGGGATCTTTGGGTACGAGGGCTATCTTGATTTCCTCCTCAATTTTGGGTTGTTCCTCCTCGTTGAGGGCCAGTTCCTCGCGAGCCATCTCCTTCATTTCGGAGTCTTTCTCGTTGGCAAGGATATCTTTGGCCTCGGCGATGCTGTTCAGACAGGCGATGTAGCGTTTTCTGGCATCCATGATGTCGCTGAGGTCCTTGTACTCACGTGTGAGTTTGACGAATCGTTCCTGGTCGGCAATCACGCTGGGGTCAGTAATCAGGGTAGATACCTCTTCATATCTGCTCACCAGTCCCTCCAGTTTCTGTAAAATGCTGTTGTTGTCGACCATACTGTTAATATTCAAAAGTTCCGAATTCCGACTTGATGGTGAGGCTCTTGGGGCCTTCCTCGATGTGTCCCACCACCTGTGCGTCGATGTTGAAGCTGCGGCTCAGTTCGATGACCTTCTCCGCGTTTTCGGGTGCCACATATATTTCCATGCGGTGTCCCATGTTGAACACCTTGTACATTTCGCTCCAGTCTGTTCCGCTCTGTTCCTGAATCAGTTTGAACAGTGGGGGAACAGGGAACATATTGTCCTTTACGACGTGGCAGTTGTCGCCTACGAAGTGGAGCACCTTGGTCTGTGCCCCTCCGGTGCAATGTACCATACCGTGAATGTCGGCCCTCATCATGTCGAGCAGTTTCTTGATGACGGGGGCGTAGGTACGGGTGGGAGAGAGCACCAGTTGCCCGGCATTCATGGGAGTACCCTCCACGCTGTCGTCCAGTCGGCATTGTCCGCTGTACACCAGTTCGTCGGGCACAGCATGGTCGTAGCTTTCGGGATATTTTTCGGCCAGATATTTGCTGAACACGTCGTGTCTTGCCGAGGTGAGACCGTTGCTGCCCATGCCGCCGTTGTACTGTTGCTCATAGGTAGCCTGTCCGCACGACGAGAGACCAACGATAACGTCTCCCGGGCGGATGTTGGCATTGTCGATTACATCGCTTCTCTTCATACGGCAGGTCACGGTAGAGTCTACGATGATGGTTCTCACCAGGTCGCCCACGTCGGCAGTCTCACCGCCGGTGGCATAGATACCAATACCCATATCCCTCATCTGTTTGAGCAGTTCGTCGGTACCATTGATGATGGCCGAGATGACCTCACCGGGCACGAGCATCTTGTTTCTTCCGATGGTGCTCGACACGAGGATGTTGTCTACGGCACCCACACAGAGCAGGTCGTCGGTGTTCATGATGAGTGCATCCTGGGCGATACCTTTCCATACGTCCAGGTCGCCGGTCTCCTTCCAGTACATGTAGGCGAGCGATGATTTGGTTCCGGCACCGTCGGCGTGCATGATGTTGCAGTATTCGGGGTCTCCTCCGAGGATGTCGGGAATGATTTTGCAGAAAGCCTGCGGGAAGATACCCTTGTCGATGTTTTTGATGGCGTTGTGAACGTCTTCTTTTGCGGCGCTCACTCCGCGCATCATGTATCTGTTTTTGTTGTCCATGATTTCGTCTTTTCTATATGCTTTTTTTGCTATGCTTTTTCTTTATAACCTATTGTTTATCTGTTCCATATCTCCCATCCGGCAAAAGCCTGCAAGAGCAGCATCTCCAGTCCGTTTTTGGTTCTGGCCCCTCTTTCGGCTCCCTTCTTCATGAAGAGCGTTTCGTCGGGGTTGTAGATGAGGTCGTAGAGGATGTTGTGCTTGTCCATCGCCTCGTAGGGCAGGTTGGGGCACTCTTCCGAGTGGGGGTACATGCCGCATGGAGTACAGTTGATGATTACGTTGTATTCCTTCACCACCTCGGGTGTCACATCCTGGTATCGGATGGTGCCTGGTCGCTGGTACCGGCTCACGAACACCGTTTCCAGTCCGAGCGACTTCAGTCCGTAGTCAATGGCTTTCGAAGCTCCTCCAGTACCGAGTATAAGAGCCTTTTTGTGGTATTGCTCCAGCATCGGCTCCATGCTTTTTGTGAATCCTATCACATCAGAATTGTAGCCTTTGAGCACCGTTTCCGTCCCTTTGTGTTCCACTTTGATGACGTTGACAGCGCCGATGGCCCTGGCTTCGGGCGAGATGGTGTCGAGAAACGAGATGACCTTCTGCTTGTAGGGGATGGTCACGTTGAGTCCCTTGATGTTCGGATTCTTAGCGATGATCTCAGGCAGGAGGTCGATGGTTGGAATCTCAAAGTTCTCGTAGACGGCATCGATGTTCTCGTCAGTGAATTTCTGGTTGAAATAACTGATGGAGAACGAGTGTCCCAGTGGGAAGCCAATCAGTCCGTATTTGTCCATAAGTTTACAATTTTGATGATGAATGGTGATTCTGTTTGATTATTTGGTAGCGAAGTACATGGTGCAGATGCCGAAGGTGAGCCTCTTGAACGAGGCCTGTTCGAATCCTGCCTTTCTGAATATCTCCATCATCTCCTCTCCTTGCGGAAAGGCGTCGATGGTGTCGGTAAGATACTGGTAGGCCACCTTGTCTTTCGAGACCATGCGTCCGTAGATGGGCAGCACGGTGTGTGAGTAGAGTTTGAAGCATTGCCTCATGGGGAAGTGTTTGGGAGTGGTGAGCTCTATGATGCTCAGGTGTCCCCCCTTCTTCAGCACGCGGTGCATCTCCTTGAGACCCTTGTCCAGGCTCTGGAAGTTTCGGATGGCGAAGGCAGCGGTGAGCGCGTCGAAGCTGTTGTCGGGGTAGGAGAGGTTCATGCAGTCTTCCTTGGCGAACGAGATGGTATCGTCGAGTCCGAGTTGTTTCACCTTTTCCCGTCCCACGTTCATCATGCCCTCGCTGATGTCTGTTCCCACGATGCTCTCCGGTTTCAGTTGCTGTGCCAGCAGGATGGCGAAGTCGCCCGTTCCGGTGGCGATGTCGATGATGGATTGGGGTGCGTAGGGCCTCAGTTGTTCCACGGCCTTTCGTCTCCATCCTTTGTCGATGTTCCACGACAGCCGGTGGTTGAGGGTGTCGTATTTGGCTGCGATAGCGTCGAACATGTTCTCCACCTGCTTGCCTTTTTCTCCCTCTTGTCCGTAGGGCTTTATTTGCTCCTGTCTATACATGTCGTATGGTTAGGGATGGTGGGGGGGCGCAGTGTCCCCCACCCATTGTTGTCGTTATCTTATCTGTTTTTGAGCCATTCGCCCACATTCTTCTCGATGCGGTCAGCGATGTTGTCTTCTATGGCAGCCTTGTTGAAGCTTTCGCCGGTGATATGCTCATAAAGTTCGATGTATCTCTCGCTCACGCTTTCGGCATACTCGTCGGTAATCTCGGGCATCACCTGTCCGGGTTCGTTCATGAAGTTGTGTTCGATGAGCCATTGTCTCACAAACTCCTTCGAGAGCTGCTTCTGGGGTTCTCCTTTGGCGAGTTTCTCCTCATAGCCCTCGGCGTAGAAGTAGCGGCTGGAGTCAGGGGTGTGGATTTCGTCGATGAGATATACCTTTCCGTCTCTCTTGCCGAACTCGTATTTCGTGTCCACGAGGATAAGTCCCTGTCGCTGTGCTATCTCCTGTCCTCTGGCGAAGAGTTTGCGGGTATAGTCTTCCATCACCTCGTAGTCTTCCTTGCTCACGATGCCCTGTGCGATGATTTCCTCCTTGGAGATGTTCAGGTCGTGTCCTTCATCGGCCTTGGTGGTGGGGGTGATGATGGGTTCGGGGAAACGCTCGTTCTCCTTCATACCCTCGGGCAGTCTCACGCCGCAGATTTCGCGGCATCCCTTTTGGTATTCTCTCCAGGCCGAACCGGTCAGGATGGAGCGGATGATCATCTCCACTCTGAATCCCTCGCATTTCAGACCGACGGTGACCATTGGGTCGGGAGTGGCGAGTTTCCAGTTGGGGCAGATGTCGGCGGTGGCATCGAGGAATTTGGCTGCAATCTGGTTGAGCACCTGTCCCTTGAAAGGGATTCCTTTGGGCAGGATGACGTCGAATGCCGAGATGCGGTCGGTTGCCACCATCACCATCAGGTCGTCGTTGATGTTATACACGTCGCGTACCTTTCCGTGGTAAACGCTTTTTTGTCCTTCGAAATGGAAGTCCGTCTGAGTTAATGCTTTCATGATTGTATGTTTTGTTGATTTTTGCTTGCTGTATGGTTGTCTTCTTGTTTTTTCTCGTCTTCCTCGTAAGCCTTGACGATGCGTGTCACGAGTTTGTGTCTCACGATGTCCCGTTGTCCGAGTCTGACGATGGCGATGCCGTCCACCCCCTCCAGAATCCTGATCGCCTCTCTGAGTCCGCTGTTGTGCTCGTGCGGCAGGTCGACTTGCGTGAGGTCGCCAGTGATGATCATCTTCGTGTTCCATCCCATTCGGGTGAGGAACATGCGCAACTGTGCCGAAGTGGTGTTCTGTGCCTCGTCGAGGATGACGATGGCGTCGCTCAGTGTGCGTCCTCTCATGAATGCCAGGGGTGCAATTTGTATGATGTCCTTCTCCATCATGTCCTGGAGTTTCACGGGTGGAATCATGTCTTCGAGCGCGTCGTAGAGTGGTCGGAGATAGGGGTCGATTTTATCCTTCATGTCTCCGGGGAGGAATCCGAGTTTCTCTCCGGCTTCCACGGCGGGTCGGCTCAGTATGATTCGTTTCACGGTTTTCTCCTTCAGTGCCTTCACAGCCAGTGCGATGCTCAGATAGGTCTTGCCTGTTCCGGCGGGTCCCACGGCAAAGAGCATGTCGTGGGTGTTGAAAGCGCCTATGAGTTGCTGCTGGTTTTCGCTTCTAGCCTTGATGGGTCTTCCTGAGAGCGTATACACCACCACTCCCTCGGGATATTCGCTGTTGGCTCCTGTTCCGTGTATGATGTTCAGGATATCCTCCTCTTTGATGCTGTTGAATCTCAGCACATGCTGCCTCATCTTTTCGATATTCTCTTCGAAGAGGCACATCTGTTCCTCGTCGCCCAGCACTCTGATGACGTTGTCTCTGGCCACGATTCTCAGTTTGGCATACAATGCCCTGATCATCTGCAGGTTGCAGTTGTTGACACCATAGAGTGCCACCGGGTCGATGTCTTCAATGACAATATGCTTTTCTATCAATTTCTTACTTCTTTCTACAATTGTTTAAAACTTGTTGCAAAAGTACAAAATAAAATGTAGATAGAAAAAGAATGAGACAAATATTTTGTACTTTTCTTACAGATTTTCGTTTTGCTGATGTTTTTCGGCCATATCCATCAGTTCTTTTTTCGTATGGTGGAGCCGTCGTGATGCTTTGTCAGAATGAAAAATCGAGTAGGAGGTAAACGCTAATCGTAGGCGTTTATCTCCTACTTTCACG
>JAEDMP010000051.1 GCA_016302965.1 Bacteroidaceae bacterium | reverse complement strand
AGGTACGACTATTTTCCGAACTACCAAACTTTTTCACAAGAAATTTTCAAAAAAATGCAATATTTATGCCACAAATTGATTTAAATCAAGCAAAAAGGGTATTCAGAGCACGATTATTGGCATTTTTCACGAACTTCCATAACTGCGGCCCTCAACTCGTCGATATCCTCTTCCTTAGTGGCCCAACTGGTGACGAAACGGCAAATCATGTGTTGGTCGTCGGCCAATCCCCAGTGCGTGAAGTTCACTTTCTCGGACAGCAACTCCACCTGTCGGGTGTCGATTATGACGAATTGCTGGTTGGATGGGGAATCGATATAGAAAGAGTAGCCGAGTTCGGCAAACATCCGTTTCATCTTCATGGCCATGTCGATGGCATTCTTGGATATTTCGAAATAGAGGTTGTCGGTGAAGAGCGCATCAAACTGCACTCCTATCAGTCTGCCCTTGGCAAGCAAGGCTCCGTGCTGTTTCTGGATGCTGAAGAAATGACGGTTGGCATTGTTGTGGGTGAAGACCACCGCCTCGCCACAGAGGGCTCCGATTTTGGTGCCGCCGATATAGAACACATCACAGAGGCGGGCCAGCTGCGGCAGGGTGATGTCACATCCCTCGGAGAAGAGTCCGTAACCGAGTCGGGCTCCATCTATATAAAGAGGTATATGGAACCACTGGCATACGGCATAGATATCTTTCAGTTCCTGCTGGGTATAAAGGGTGCCCAGTTCGGTGGGGAAAGTGATGTAGACCAATCCCGGATAGACACTGTGGGAATTGTTGCCGTCGTGGTTGAAATCGTCCAGATACTTCTTGAGTGCCTTGGCTTCCATCTTGCCGTTAACGTTGGGCAGGGTGATAATCTTGTGTTCGGTAAACTCGATTGCACCTGCCTCATGCACATTGATATGTCCGGTATCGACAGCTATCACTCCCTCGTACTGATAGAGCAGCGAGTCGACGACGGTGGCGTTGGTCTGTGTACCGCCAGAGAGGAAGAAGATGTTGGCTTCGGGATCCTCGCACGCCAGTTTGATTTTCTCCTTGGCCATGTCGGAAAAGACGTCAAAGCCATAGGGTGTAGCCTGTTGGTCATTGGTTTCCAACAGTCGTTTCAGCACTTTCTCGTGTGCTCCATTGCTGTAGTCATTCTCGAATGAAATCATATTGTGTTATTTTTGGGCGCAAATTTAACTAATTTTCCTCAATAACTATCGTATATTTTGCAAAATAATGGTAGAGGAATGAAAAAAATTAAAGAGGGATTGTCAGAATGGCTGTTCTGACGGGGTGAGAATGGCCATTGTAACAAGGTGAGAATGGCCATTGGGACAGGGTAAGAATGGCCATTGTGACAGCGTAAGAATGGCCATTGTAACAAGGCGAGAATGGCTGTCATGACGACGTTCCTCCTATTGGTCCCTGTTCGGTCTCTTATCAGTCTCTTATCTGAAATCGCCGAAACCCCTGTGTTTATCGGCATTTCAACGTTCAGAAATAAGAGTCACAACGGAGGCACAACGGAGTCAGAACGGAGTCAGAACGGAGGCAGAACCTTTGAACATAGGTTATTGTAGCCGTTATACCAGCCCTTACACTCTTAACAAAATACAAAAAAAACAAATTAAAGAAAATTTATTAAACAATCTATAAAGATTTATTTTATCTTTGCATGGAGTTTTAAGGAATAAAAAGAATCGAGGCCAAGATTATCGTATCAGAAAAACATCGGGACACCCCATTCGTCACCTCCTTACAGGCAGGCAAGACACCTAACAGGCATACAGAGAAGAACCATCTGACCGACGCGCAAAGATACCAAGAAGAACCCCAAAGATTCAATAAGGACCAGACAGGTGACACGGCCCAATGCTGCAAACGCCGCATCATCAAACCTACAACAACTCTACAGTCCCCACAGCGATTGTCGGGATTTGTATATGACAAACAACAACTTTCAAATAACATTTATCTACTAACTATTTTTACGTATGAAAAAACAGAACAGTAAAACCAATTCTGCAGGTGAGAACCGTTTCGGTTTTCGCCAGTTTCTGTTCCTGATGCTCATGCTGATCTGCTCCTCAGGAGCAATGGCACAAAAAGTGTCAGGTAATGTGGTGGACGCTGCCACTGGCGAAGGCATTATCGGAGCCAGTATTGTAGTGAAAGGCACAGGTAAGGGAACCGTTACCGACTTCAACGGCAACTTTGTCATCAATGGTGTAGCCTCGAATGCCACGCTGAACATCTCCTATGTGGGATATCAGACGCAGAGCATCGCTCTGAACGGCCGCAAGACCATCAATGTGAAGCTGGAGGAAGACAAGAACACGCTGAGCGAAGTGGTGGTTGTAGGTTATGGTGTTCAGAAGAAGAGCGACGTGACCGGCGCCCTTGCCCACCTGGATTCCAAAGACCTGACCACGATGCCCGTGAACAATGCCCTGGAGGCCATGCAAGGCAAGACCGCCGGTGTGGACATCAGCAACAGCCAGCGCCCCGGTGAAGTGGGTGACATCCAGATTCGTGGTGTCCGCTCCATCGGTGCCAACAACAAGCCTCTGTATGTAGTTGACGGAATGGTGATTCAGAACGGCGGTATCGAGAACATCAACCCCCAGGACATCGAGTCGATCGAGGTGCTGAAAGATGCTTCTGCCACTGCTGTCTATGGTTCACGCGGTGCCAACGGTGTGATTCTCGTGACCACGAAAAAGGGTAAGGAAGGCAAGGTTACTTTGAACTATGCCGGTGCCGTTACCTTCACCACCATGCACGATGTGGCCGACTACATGAACGCTGCCGAATGGCTCGACTACAGCCGCCGCGCCAAGTACAACATGGGTGCCTACGGTGATGCCACCCAGCCTTTTGCCCCCAACTATGACGCCGACAAGAAGGCCTACGGTAGCGTAGCTGCCTCTTGGGCCAACATCGAGAAGGCCTGGGAAGGCGGTACCTACGATGCCTCTAAGGTAGGTTCCTACGACTGGACCGACGAAGGCAAGCGCACCGGTTTCTCTCAGGAACACACCCTGAGCGCATCGGGCGGTACGGAGAAATTCAAGGGCTACGGCTCATTCGGCTATCTGCAGGACCGCAGCACCCAGCCCGGACAGGAATACAAGCGCTACACGGTGAACACCTCATTTGAGGCTACTCCCCTCGCCTACTTCACCATGGGCGTGAGCGCCAACATGTCGTACAGCCACCAGGACTACGGTTACAACTTCTCGAAGTCGGTGACCGGTGCCGGCGACTACTATGGCGCCCTGCGCGGCATGCTGCCCTGGACGGTTCCCTTCGATGAGAACGGCGACTATATCCGCAACCCCAACGGTGATGTGAACATCATCAACCCCATCAACGAGCTACAATACAACACCAACCAGCGCCGCACCTTCCGCGTGAACGGAAGCCTCTATGGCGAGGTGAACTTCGGCAAGATCTGGAAGCCCCTCGAAGGTCTGCGCTACCGTCTGCAGTTCGGTCCCGAAATGCGTTACTACAGCCTTGGTATCGCCAATGCCGCTGAGGGTATCAACGGTGACGGCAACAACGTGGCCCAGGAGAACAAGGACACCTACCGTTCATGGACGCTCGACAACCTCGTTTGGTATAACCGCGACTTCAACAAGATTCACTCTGTGGGTCTGACCTTGATGCAGAGTGCTTCGCGCTATCACTACGACGGTCTGAGCGCCAAGGCCAACGTGGCCACCGCCACTGAGCTCTGGTACAACCTGAGTTCCAACGGTAACGCCAGCTCCTTCGGTTCCGGACTGACCGAGAGCTCTATGACCTCTTACATGATTCGTGGTAACTACACCCTGATGGACCGCTACATGCTGACCGCCTCTATCCGTTGGGACGGTTCGTCCGTACTCTCCGAAGGCCATAAGTGGGCCAGCTTCCCCTCGGTAGCCCTCGGCTGGCGCATCGACCAGGAAGATTTCATGAAGAACGTATCTTGGGTGAAGCAGCTGAAGCTCCGCTTAGGTTGGGGTATCACCGGTAACTCTGCCATCTCTGCCTACGGCACCAAGGGTGCCATCGAGACCCTCTACTACAACTGGAGTGCCAACGAGTCAGTGGCCGGCAACGTGCCTTCTGACCCCTCTGCCAAGAACCCCAACAAGATGGCCAACCTCGGTCTGGGCTGGGAGAAGACTACCCAGTATAACGTAGGTTTGGACTATGCCTTCATCAACGGCCGCATCGGCGGTAGCATCGACGTCTACAAGACGAAGACTGACGACCTGCTGCTCCCCATGAGCATCCCCTCACTGACCGGTTACACCCAGACGTACGCCAACGTAGGACGTACCGAGGGCTGGGGTATCGACCTGCAGTTGACTGCTATCCCCGTGAAGACCAAGGACTTTGAGTGGAGCACCACCCTCACCTGGTCCATGGACCGCGACGAAATCAAGGAACTGAGCAACGGCCGTACCGAGGACGTGAACAGTGGCTGGTTCGTAGGCGAGAGCATCGGCAGCTACTATGACTATGTATACGATGGCATCTGGAAGACCAGCGAGGCCGAAGAGGCAGCCAAGTATGGCCGCAAGCCCGGTCAGATCAAGGTGCGCGACCTGAACCATGATGACAAGATTGATGCCACCAACGACCGCCAGATTGTGGGCAAGGCCCGTCCCGACTGGTCAGGCGGTTGGAGAAACACCTTCACCTACAAGAACTTCGAGCTCTCCTGCTTCATCGTAAGCCGCTGGGGCTTCGACGTAAGAGCCGGTGCCCTGACCCTCGATGGCCGCTACATGATGCGCAAGGTTGACTACTTCATCGCCGGCGAGAACGAAAACGCCGAATACTATGCACCCGGTTCCAATGGTGAGGCTGCCGATACCTACAGCAGCAGCATGAACTATCAGGACGGTTCCTACATCAAGGTGCGTAACATCTCTCTCGGCTACAACTTCACAGCCAAGCAGCTCGCTCCCCTCGGACTGGGCAGCATGAAGGTTTACGTTCAGGCCAAGAACCCGTTCAGCATCTACCGTGCTACCGACTGGCTTGACACCGACCTCGTAAACTATTCGAACAACACCAGAAGCTTCGCCTCTGAGGTTACGCTGAGAAGCTGGGTGATTGGTCTTAACATCGGATTCTAATCAAAAAGGAGGATTTAATCATGAAAAAATTCAATCATATAATGACAGCCGCCCTCCTCGTTGGTATGGCGGGAGGAATCACCTCTTGCGGCAATGATTTTCTCGACGAGAAACTCAAGACACAGCACAGCACCGACTACTTCAAGACCCAGGAAGGTCTGGATGACCTGGTGACGGGCGCATACCAGAAACTGAAGTTCAAGTTCAACTATATCTGGGGTATCGAATGCTACAACATGGGTGTTGACGAATTTACCGATGCCAACAATACCATGCCCGCCTGGAACCACTATGGCGACGCACTGAACTCGGGTGAGACGGGCGCCAACCAGCCTGTATGGGACAACTACTACGGTCTGGCCGAACCTGCCAATATCCTGATTCAGAATATCCCTCTCTATTACAGCCCCACCCATCCCGACTACAACACCCGTTTAGGCGAAGCCTACTTCCTTCGTGCCTACGCCTACTTCGAACTGGTGAAGCAGTTTGGCGGTGTGCCCCTGAAGTTGCAGCCCTCCACCACCGTGGAGACCTACTTCGAGCGCAACAGCGAGGAGGAGTGCTTTGCACAGATTATCAAGGACTTTGAGGAAGCCTACAAGCTGCTGCCCGCCAAGGGTTCAGCCACGGGCCGCATCAACAAGTATGCCGCTGCCCACTTCCTGGCCAAGGCCCATCTGTTCCGTGCCTCTGAGCACTACAGTTCCTGGAACGGCAACTATGTGAGCGCTGACCTCGATGCCGTAATCAAGTATGGCGAGGAGGTAGTGGCCGCACATCCCCTCTGCAACGACTTCGTTGAACTGTGGGACTACAAGAAGGTGAACGGCGACAACGAGAAGGTGAGCGAGGTGATTCTGGCCGCCCAGTTCTCTGACGACCAGACCACCTGGGGCCGTTTCGGCAACCAGATGCACCTCTACTATCCTTCCGTTTATCAGGATATGGCAGGCACTAAGCGTGACATCTCCGGTGGCCGTGAGTTCTCTTACGTGAGCGCCACCGAGTATACGATGCAGGTGTTCGACCGCGTGAACGACTCACGTTTCTGGAAGTCGTTCATCACCTGCTACGGCTGCAACAACCCCAGCGGTGCTCCCGCATGGAGTTTGGCTGAGGTGGAGAACGGACTGGCTCCCGCTGGTGTAGCCGCAGGCGACAAGCGCTTCAAGGGCGGCGAAGTGGGTATCAAGTATATCGTGAACGAACCCGGCGACCCCCGTTATGAAATCAAGAAGACCACAGGTTCTGACGGAAAGGAGACCGAGAGCGTGACCGCCGACGGCGTAGCCCAGGCTCCTCACACCTTTGTTCGCTATCTGAAAGGCCAGAACGAACTGAACTGGGGTCTCAACCCCCAAAATGCCCCTGGCAACTACTATAGCATCGTTCCCCACAAGCGCAGTGTGGCTCTCTCCAAGTTCCGCGACGGCTACCGCATCAATATCGCCAGCCAGTTTGGTACCCGCGATGCCATCATCGCCCGCTCTGCCGACGATGTGCTGATGATTGCCGAGGCTTACATCCGCAAGGGTGAAGGCAGCTATGCCAAGGCTATTGAGTGGATCAACAAACTGCGCGACCGTGCCGGTTATGCAGCCGGTGAAGACCGTGCCAAGCATGTGGACGGTGGACAGGCCTACAAGAACAACAGTTTCTGCAGCGGCAAGGGTGGCGGTTTCTCAGCCGATGGTGCCATCTACATCGACCAGAACACCTACTATGAGTCGAACAATATCGCTGTAACCACAGCCGAGACCAAGACTGCCCTCCACCTGAACAGCGTGAATGATGTTTACAACTCCAAAGCCGACCTGCCCATCTACAACGCTCTGAATTGCACCTCCAATGCGCAGAAGATGATGTGCTTCCTGCTCAACGAGCGCACCCGTGAGCTCATCGGCGAGAGCCAGCGCTGGGAAGACCTCGCCCGCACCATGACCCTCGAGGCCCGCTGGAATGCCTTCAACGATGGTGTGACCCGCGGCGTGGGCAAGTTTGACCCCAAGAAGCACTACTATCGTCCTATTCCCCAGTCGTTCCTCGACGGTATCACCGACAAGAGCGGCAAGGCGCTCACCAACGAGCAGAAGGAACAGATGCAGAACCCCGGCTATTAATGCCGTTTATATGCAGGTGGAAGCGCAGCGCTTCCACCCTCATACCCACCATAAAAACAGAGGAGGCCCCGATGGAGCCTCCTCTGTTTTTATGGTGGGTTATAAATTATTTTTTGTCGGGATTGGTTCCGGTTCTCGTCCGGAAGTAACCTCTATTCGCCCAAAAGTTTGTGTGAGCGCATGGCGCGGAGCATCTGGATGCCCTGGTGGTTGATGTCCATCACACCCACCTCATCAAGATAGCGGGTTGCCTTCCCGGGGTCGCCCAATCCGAGATAACCGAGGGCGAGCATGTATTTGCAGTGAATCTCGTTCTTGCGGTCAAGACTATCTTCCCAGATGAGCAGGTCGGGCAGCGAGACAGCGAAATAGTCCATCACCTGCTTCTCAAAGATGTGCTGCTTTCCATAGTCTACGAGCCGGTAGAAGCGTCCGTTAGCCTCGCCACGACGGCCAAGTTTCAGCAGGGCCAGTCCCTGATAGAAAATCTTGTCGGGCTTGGCATCATTGTAGTACATGGCAGCGGCGGGCTCCTGCTGTCCATGGGTGGCCAGTTCCCACCGTTTGCGTGCCTCGTCCAGTTGTCCGAGAGCCTCGTGGCAACAGCCGATGAAATAGTGGAAGTCATTCTCTTGGGCACCGAAGAGTTTGCCTTCGCCGAGATGGTGGGGATAGTCGAGACACTGTTCGAGCAGCGCGATGGCATCCAGGAAACGGCGCTCGGTCATCGCCTGCATGGCCAGTCCGACACGTGCCGTCTGATACTGGGCAGTCACCTTGCCTTCGCCACCCTCCCAGGGATGGAACCGATGGGCATCCAGACGCTGCATAGCCTCGGCATACTGGCCTGTCTGGTTGAGCAGCGTGATTTCTTCGAGCACCAGGTCGTCACGTTGGGCCACGAGGTCAGGATAGTGACGGAGGAAGGCGAGACGCTCGTCATGCGGTTTCTGCAGCCGCTTGTAGAGTTGGTCGAGTTCCATCAGCACACGGGCATCAGTCTCATCGAGACGGAAGGCACGCTCCATACACTCCAGTGCCTCCTGCTGGCGATCCTGTTTGTTGAAACGGGCCAAGGAGAGGTTTCGCCAAACGGTGGGGAACTGCGGGTCGAGTTGGGCCGAGAGTTCCCAGTTCTCGATGGCGAGGTCATACTGACGTGCAGCATAATACAGGCAACCGAGATAATAAGGAGCCTTGGCTCCCTGGGGATGAGCCTGCTTGGCGGCTTCGAGCGCCACCACATCTTCGGCACGGTTGGGGAAACAGTAGCGGGAATCTGCCTGTTCGGCCTCCTCATAGCGTTGCAGATAATAGTAGGTCATCGGCGTGGTGGCCTGTTCGGCAATAGCCATCTCCCAGATAGCCTGCGCCTCTTCCACCCGTGCTGCGGCGAGATAGTCGAGCGCCAACTCGTCATAGTTTTTGGCCAGTCCCTGCATCAATTGTTTCAGTTTTTCCAGAAGCGAAGCGTCGCCCGTGAGCAGATACTGCTCATAGCGGCAGCCATAGTTGAAGAGGTCGGTAGCGAGGGCCTCGCTGCACAGCTGCATGGCCTGTTGCTTCCGTCCCATGAGCCTCAACACAGCCGCCTTGAGTGCCAGTGCCTTCTGGTTGTGGGCACCATAGACCAGTCCGCGATTCAGTTCGTCGAGGGCATCATCGAGCCGTTCCTGTGCCACAGAAATCTTGGCAGCCTCGAAATAGCCGGCATCTGCCAGAGCCTTGTTCCAAGTGGCTTTCCAGAAGAGTTCGTAAGCCTCACCGAGCCGTCCCTGGTATTTCAGTGCGAGGGCGAGATGATAGATGGGCTCCCCGTCATAGGGGTTCGGGTTGCGCTTCTGCGAGAGGCGCACGGCCTTGCGCAGATAGGTTTCCGCCTTGGCAAAGCGTCCCTTGCGGATGAACCAGAGTCCCATGGCATTGAGACAACGGATGTCATTGGGGTCGCGGCGCAGTGCCTCCTCATAATAGTCCACAGGACTCCAGGTGGCATGGCGGTACTGCTCCAAGTGCAGTCCGGTGAGGTAGAGCTGCTCGTTGGTCTTCACCTGTTCGGGCAGCAGTGCAGCCTCGGCACTGTCGGGGATGGGACGTATCTCATCCGGCTCGGCCTGCCACTGCATCACGAGTCGCTGCTTGCCATACAGTTCTTTATAAACAGCGAGTCGGAGTTCGGAGAAAGCGACGCCTTCAGCAGTGATGCCCTCCACCATCACCTCCTCGGGACAGAGCATGCGCGTCTCGTCGAAGAGCACACGGCCAGCGTCTGTGGTAAGTACGATGTGCAACTGCTGGCGCGAGGTGGCAAAGAGTTTGAGTGCCACCACTCCCCTCTCCTGCTCGCAGATATTCATGAGCAAGTCCTTGGAAGCCTCCTTCACAATGCCCAGTTCCCGATAGGGCATGAAATATTGCACGAACCGTTTCTCCTCATAGGGCATGAGCCAGGTGAAGTCGGGCTGGTTCTCTGTATAGACACCGGCCATCAGTTCTATATAGGGACGGTATCCCTTCCGGTCGATATGCCACTGCTCCTGTTCCTTGGGTGTCGCCTCGTCGGTGAGGTTGCGGTCCCAGGCTCTGCCGAAGTCTCCGTTACCCCAGGTCCACTGCTTCTTGCCGGGCGAGAAATGGTGGGAAGCCACATGGAGCATACCCGCCTGCGTATCGTTCTCATAGCCTCCCTCGAAGTTGAAGCGGCTGTTCACGGCCATATAACTCGTGGGCACAGGGATGTTACGATAATTGGAGATGTCGACACCGGCCGAATAGTCCATCTTGTAATAAGTGCCTGTGGCGATGGGGAAGGAAGAGACAGCCCTCTTGCCATGGTCGAACACGGCATTCACATCGGGTGGGAAGACACTCTGATAGGCATCGTTCACCTCGACGGCTGGGTTGGCCCACCAGAGGAAGGTCTGGGGCACATCCGTGCGGTTATAGAGCACTCCCTGTATTTCAAGATTGGCACATCCGGGACGCAGGGTGAATCCCGCCATTCCCTTCTGATGGAACATCTTCTCCATCTCGCTCACCCATACGGTCACCGACCCGTCACTGCCCTGCTCGATGGTACAGTCGGCAGGCATAAAGGTGGTGGGACGGTGGTGCTGGGGCCAGTTGAACTCGATACCACCCGAGATCCAGGGACCCACGAGCCCCACGAGGGCAGGCTTCACCACATGGTTGTAATACACAAAGTGGCGCTCCCTGATCTTGTCATAAGCCATCTGTACCCTTCCGCCCAGTTCGGGCAGAATCATGACCTTGATATAGTCGTTCTCCAACCATACCGCTTTATAGACCTTGTCCACCTTCTCGTCGCTGATAGTCTCAATGACGGGATAGGGATAAACCACTCCACTTGATCCTTGATAGACTCTTTTTTCGAGGAACATCGGATTCTTCTCCGGCGTTCCCACTTCATAGGTTGGGATGGTTACCAACTCTCTCCATGCTTTTACCATTGAATATGCAGTTTGAATGTTTTATCAGTTATTTGTCAACTCCTTCTCCAGTTGTTCCAGCGATTTGCCCTTGGTCTCTGGACAGCGTCGCCAGAGGAAGACAAAGGCGGCCACGCAGATGGCGGCATAGGTCCAGAAGGTGCCGCTGCTGCCGAGTGCGGCGTTCATCGAGGGGAAAGAGAAGGTGAGGGTGCAGCAGCCCACCCACAGGGCGAAGGTACAGGTAGCCATGGCGATGCCGCGGATGCGGTGGGGGAAGAGTTCGGCCAGAAGCGTCCAGGTGACGGGTCCCAGCGTCATGGCATAGACCGAAATGGCCGCCACCACAAGCGCCACCATCAGTATTCCTGTGAGTCCGGCAAAATAGCAGGCGCCAAGGATGAAATAGATCAGTCCCAAGCCGCCGGCACCAATAAGCATCAGCGTGCGGCGCCCCCATTTCTCGATGGTATAGAGTGCGACAAAGGTGAACACCACATTGGCGATACCCGTGATGACAATATTGATGAACATGCCATCCACGTCGAAGCCAGCTCCGACAAATATCTCCTGGGCATAGTTGAAGATGACATTGGTGCCACACCATTGCTGGAACACGGCCACCACCAGTCCGAGCAGCAGCACCCGACTATAACGGGGTTCCATCAACTGGCTGAGTCCGGCCTCCAGCTGACGGCTATCCGTCTTGGGCTCAGCCTTCAGTTGCAAAAACACAGGACTCTCGGGAATGAAGAAACTCATCAGCAGGAAAAGGGCAGCCGGCAGGGTCTCGGCCCAGAACATCCAGCGCCACCCCCACTCCACATTCCATGCCTGGCTCTCGGCCACTGCTGTATCGCGGGCCAGGAACAGGTTGACCACCTGGGCAGCAAGAATACCGAGCACGATGGTCATCTGGTTGAGACTCACCATGCGGCCACGTATCTGTGCGGGGCTTACCTCGGCAATATACATGGGAGCCAGGGCGGATGCCACACCGATGCCCACACCACCCACAAAGCGAGCTATATTAAATAAGGTGAAGTCGTTGAAGAGACCGGTAGCAATGGCCGACACCGTAAAGAGTACCGCCGAGACCATCAGCAGCGGTTTGCGACCATAGCGGTCGGCAGCCGCACCGGCCAGCATCGCTCCTGCCAGACAGCCCACCAGTGCGGTGGTCATGGCCACCCCTTGCATCAGGGGCGAGTCGGCAATACCGAAATAGAGTTCATAGAAGGGCTTGGCGCCCCCAATCACCACCCAGTCGTAGCCGAAGAGCAAACCACCCATGGCCGACACAGCGCAAATGAAATAAAGGAATCCTTGGTTGCAGTTGTTCATCTCTTGAAGGTTTTAAGTTTGGGTGCAAAGATACGACGATTCAACGAGACAGGAGATAGACAAAACGACGCTATCAGATGGACAATCTTACTTTCGCGAAATAATCCGGCTTTGGCTTTGTGCTTTCATCTATTCTTTGTACATTTGCAGACCCAAACTATTTGCAGTCATGAAAGGACAGAAAGACGGATTCCAGGGAGAGCGGCAGGTGGTATTGCCGCCGAGGGTGGTAGAGATGGAGCGCGACGACCGATTGGCGTCGAGTCTCTATGTGACCGACATCGGCTATTATCCCTCTGCCTCCCACCACTATCGGGAACGGTCGACACCCATCAGCCAATTTGTGCTCATCTATTGTGTGAACGGCAGCGGATGGTATGCCACTCAAGGCCTGGAATACCAGGTAAGACAGGGCGAGTTCTTCATCCTTCCCCCGGGTTTGCCCCACTCCTACGGAGCCTCGCCCGATGCTTCCTGGACCATCTACTGGATTCATTTCTCCGGCGAACATGCCGCCATCTATGCCGAGGGGATGCAGACTCCCCAGCAGATCAACGTGGCGGTGAACTCTCGCATCATGGACCGGCTGGGTATCTTCGAGGAGATACTCACCACCCTTCAGTCGGGCACAGACATGGAACATCTTCGCTATGCCTCTTCTCTACTCCATCATTTTCTCGCCTCCATGCGCTATCTGGTACAGTTCCGCAATGCCGTCGGCAGCCGTCCTGACTCCGGCACATCGTCCCTCGACGAGCAAGCCCTCTGCCAGAGTGCCATCCATTTCATGCAGGAACATCTCGAAAACCGGATGACGCTGCAGCAGGCGGCCGCCTATATCGGCTACTCACAGAGCCATTTCTCTGCCCTTTTCAGAAGACAGACGGGCATGAGCCCTCATGCCTACTACAACCGGCTGAAGATGGAGCGTGCCTGCCAGCTGCTCTCAGAGACCGACCTGAAGGTGAACCAGATTTGCCACAAACTCGGCATTGACGACCAGTATTATTTCTCGCGCATCTTCTCGAAGACCATCGGCATGTCGCCCACCGAGTACCGTGAACGCCACTGAATCATGCTCCACCAAGATATTTTTCATGACATCAGGGAAAATATGAGATATTTTTTGTATTTTTGCACCGCACAAAAAATACAACAAGTAACTATCCTATTTGATGATGCAGACACTTTTCGACATTCTCCAATCCGCCAACGACCTGCTCTGGTCCTATATCGTCATCACGATGCTCGTTGGCTGCGCCCTCCTGTTCACCTTCCGCAGCCGCGGCATCCAGTTCCGCCTGTTGACCGACATGTTCAGAGTGATGGCCGACAAGCCGGTGGGCAAACAGCAAACAGGCGGGCCAGATGACCAAGGCGATGAAACAAAAGCCACAACGAAGACTGGAGCCAACGAGGAGCTTGAGCGGCTGAAAAAAATCGGCTCGTTCCAGGCCTTTGCCGTTTCGCTGTCCAGCCGTGTGGGCACGGGCAACCTGGCAGGCGTGGCATCGGCCATCTTTGTGGGTGGCCCCGGAGCCGTGTTCTGGATGTGGATGATGGCACTGCTGGGTGCCGCCACCGCCTTTGTCGAGGCTACGCTGGCCCAGCTCTACAAGAAACGGGGTCAGGACTCGTTCTACGGCGGGCCGGCCTATTATATGCAGCAGGGATTGCACCGCAAATGGATGGGTGTGCTCTTTGCCATACTCATCACCATCACCTTCGGTATGGCCAACCAGATTGTACAGAGCAACACGCTCTGCGATGCACTGGCCGACAGCAGCGGCATCTCCGTGAAATGGATTGGTGCAGCCCTCACCCTGGCCACGCTCATCATCATCTTCGGTGGCATACGCCGCATCTCCCATTTCGCCAGCATCGCCGTTCCCTTCATGGCCATCGGCTATGTGGCAATAGCTATCGTGGTCATCCTGCTGAACATCACCGAGATACCAGCCATGATCATGCTCATCATCAAGAGTGCCTTCGGACTGGATGCCGCTGCGGGCGGCGCCTTGGGCATGGCGGTGATGCAGGGTGTGAAACGCGGACTCTTCAGCAACGAGGCCGGCGAGGGCAGCGCCCCCAATGCCGCAGCCATCGCCCATACCTCGCATCCTGTGAAGCAGGGACTGCTGCAGGCACTTGGGGTCTTTGCCGACACACTGGTGGTCTGCTCGTGTACGGCATTCATCATCCTCCTCTCCGGCATCTATGACAGTGGTCGCGACGGAATCATCCTCACCAAATATGCCTTGGAGGCCCACATCGGTGAACTGGGTGGACTGTTCATCACCCTCGCCATCTTCCTCTTCGCCTACAGCACCATCATCGCCAACTATTTCTACGGCGAAACCAATATCCGCTTCATCACGTCGAAGAAACGCTACATCCAACTCTTCCGTATCGTCACAGGGATGACGGTCATGGCCGGTTCGCTCATGACACTGCAGGAGGCCTGGATTTTTGTCGACCTCGCCATGGGTGTGATGACCTTGGTGAATCTGGTTGCCATCCTCCAACTCTCTCCCCAAGTGATGAGCCTGCTGCACAACTATCTGACACAGCGCAAACAGGGTCTCGACCCCGTGTTCCACCGCCGGATGATGCCCGAAGTGGAGAAAGACATCGAATGCTGGGAGTGAACGGCAAGAATGTCGGGCGCAAACCACGCCACGAAGTCGCGGCCTCGCCAATATCAGAAAAAAAATGTAATAGAAAATTTATAATGCTATTTGATTTTTTTTGAGTTTTGATTTGTATATCTCGGATATAATACTTATTTTTGCAGTTAGTTGAATATAAAACGATAAATTGAAATATATGACAGAACAAGAATTATATGATGGATTGAAACAATATCAGTCGCATCCCTTCGCCAACTCCTAAAGATTACGAGCGCCTCGAAAGGTATAAGTCGGAATACAAAGTCTTGCTGGATATGCTACCTCCGATAAACATATCTGTTATCTGATTTATATATAATAAACTTTACACCAAAAGTGTACTTTCATAAAATCCTTAATGGCATAATTAATGGCATGGAATAAAAAAAAAGGACGGATAATTTGGATGTATCTTTTTTTTATTGTACTTTTGTCACTGAAAATAGTCATTATAAGTGATATTCTACCTATGAACGTCAATGTGATAGACAACATACGCCAGTATTTCTCTACTCAACCCGTAAGGAAGGCATGGCTGTTCGGCTCTTTTTCTCGTGGAGGAGAGACGGCACAGAGCGATGTAGATATTCTCGTGGCACACGGACAGGTACTTTGACCCGAAAGAGTGAACTGACGTACCTGTCCCTATGACCCTTAAAGTGCTGTAGAATTTGATAACCATATAAAAATAATTAATTATGAACCGTTTAAGTCTTATCTTTATGAACTGTGCAGCTGTTGCAATGTTTACAGCCTGCTCAAACAATGATCTTGGCGACCTGCCAGATTTATCAACTCAAAAGGCACAAGAATATGCCGAACAATTCTCACAGAAGTATCCTAATGTCTCTCTTAACCAAAACTGGGACTACAGTGATAAGGCTACCAATTTCTCTCTCTCATTACCACAATTTAAGGCTCCTGCCACAAGAGCAGGAGGTGGTAGCATGACTAAGTCGGAGGATTGGTATGAAGTAGACCTAAACATGAACAAATGGATGCAGGAGCAACTGAAAGAATTGGAAAATAATAAAAAATGTGGAAATCCATTCTATCTTACTGTGCCTTCAAACCATTTCTCTATAGTACCTGTATACATGGGACGTTCAGGTGCTGATTATGAACTTCATGCAGTGATTGGTGAAGATGACTACCTCGTTTGGAAAAAACATGAGAATATCGAATTTAAGGATCTAAAGAATACTGAGTGGCACTCCACAATAATGAGAACTAAATGGTCTGAGGAGTATTATAACAATACTACTGACTATGACAACGGAACGGTAACTGGTATACGTGCCAAGTCAATTGAATTCAATGATTTCCAGACTGGCATGGCCATGCATTTCTATCTGAAGATTACAAAACCAACCTCTGCTTCTGGATATCATAATGCTGGAGCCGAACAATCTTCACTCAACCACATGATGATTGCGCTTAAGAATGTGCCACGTCCTAGCAATATTTCAGAAGAGAAGCAAGTAATTCTCATTGGGGCTGAAGATTCTAACCTCAAAAATAGTGACTGGGATTACAATGATATTGTATTCATGATTGTTGGAGACCCATCTACACCTCCTATTGAAGAGATTGAAAATGATACTATCATTGAGAAAGTAACCGTTAGATATATGATTGAGGATCTGGGTTCTATTGGTGACTTCGACTTCAATGATATCGTTGTGGATGTTCTCGATTTTAAGGAAAAGGTAGCTGAGTATGATGCTAACAAGGCATTTACCGGTTGGAATGAGACCAAGCATTATCAGAAGGCTGTGCTTAGATATCTCGGAGGCAAACTGCCATTCAATCTCACCATCGGCGACACTAAACTGCCAGAAATGGGTGGTCCTTCTACATTCAAGACCAGTCCTAATACCGAATACGACATCACTGGATGGGATGTGAACACTAATAATATCTATATCGAAGTGCAGGGAAAAGACAACGCTGGTGTTTGTAAGATCAAATTCCCTAAGGCTGGAGAGGCTCCTATGATCATAGCCACCAATACTACACAGGAATGGATGAAAGAGAATGTTAGTGTGCCTGCAGAGTGGTTCTACATTCCAGAATAATCAGACTCTTTAATACAGTTCTAAAAAATCGAGTAGGAGGTAAACACTAATCATAGGGTGTTTATCTCCTATTTTCGTGTTTACCGACCTCTCACACCACCGTACGTGCCGTTCGGCATACGGCGGTTCTTAACGCGGGTGCTTTTTCTCGTAATATTCCGTAAGCGTGGGATAGTGCGCTCGTTTC
>JAEDMP010000050.1 GCA_016302965.1 Bacteroidaceae bacterium | reverse complement strand
GTTTAGTATGCTGAACGGATTGAAGATGTCCTTCAGTTGTTTGCTGAAATGGTAACCGTCATATTTCCGCTTCAGCTTTGCTATGGTTTCTTCCTCTGTCATGCCGTTTGCCTCACCAAGTTCCTTTATCTGATCCTTGAATACAGACAACAGTTCTTCTTTGGAAATGCCGCAAAGTGCATCAAATCTGGAGTCGCTGCTGATATCCTTCGGCTGGTTGAAGCCGCTGAACACGCTGACCTGCGAGAACTTGGTCACTCCCGTCAGCAGCACAAACTGCAGATGCTTGTCGGTGAGCTTGAATACACTATAGAATCCCTTGAGTATCTCGCGGTTATAGTCCTCAAGAGTCTGAATGTCTCCTCCGACAACAGGTGAGGGTATGCCAGTGTTCATCACGTCAAGCAGAGGCTTGTCGTATTCGTCGATAAGTATCACGACACGCCTGCCGGTCTTCTCGTGGGCTTTCCCGAAAACGTAAGCCAAACGGTCGCCATAGGTGTTGGCGAGAGGATTCTTGCCATACACCTCTTCTTGCATGGAAACGAAGGTCTCGATGGTCTCCTTAAGTTCCATAGGTGAGGTGAAGTTCTTGCCGTTGAAGTCCAAATGGAACACAGGATATTCCGCCCACTCCTTCTCCAGCGAGTCGATGGCAAGACCACGGAACAGTTCCCTGCGTCCGAGAAAATAGTTTTCGAGCGTGGAGATGAGCAGGCTCTTGCCGAAGCGGCGAGGGCGGCTGAGGAAATAAATGGTTCCCTTGCTGACAAGCTCGTACAGCAATGCCGTCTTGTCAACATAAACGTAACCGTCTTCACGTATTCTATCAAAGCTTTGTATGCCAATAGGGTACTTCATAGTAAAGCATTTTGAATATTTTGGGGCAAAGATACATGATTTATTTCATTTCTCCAAAGAAAACCACAGTTTTTATATCATCCCCCTATACCTTCTTGGAGTGGGATAACGTGACATTTACAGGCGAAAATGATGCTGCAAACAGAACAGGGCAATCCGTTTCAAACCGATTGCCCTGTTCTGAAGTCCCACGCTTTTCATCCTATTATTCCAGCCATTCGGCCATCGTCTGGCGATACATGTTGCCATACAGGGCAGCATTATACACCGTGGCATGGCTACCCGTGGTGTGTCGTGCCAGTTCGTAATACAATTCACGCAGATTGATGTCTGTATTCTTGTCGATGGTCTCTTGGAAAGCCCTGGTGAAACCGTTGCTCAGCCAGATATTCAGGTTATAGTCGAAGACATCGGCCTTGGAGGTTTCATGGGCATTGGCAGCTGTCATCATCAGTAAGCCGGGTATACCCTCGCAGGCTTCGCCTATGCTGCCGCTGTAACAGGCATCCATCACGAAGAAGAGTTTACGGTACTTCTGCTGTTCGTTCATCTGCTGCACGATATCACGCACCTGATCTCCTGTCACCAGCCCCTTGCTTCCCCATGCCAGCCTGTTTTGGTTGCCGTGTCCGCACCAAAATACCAGCACATTGCTGTTGGCTGAAGAACCGATGACCGTAGGCGTTTCATCAGAAACCTCACCCAGCATGACCCGCTTGAACTTGTCGAGCGAGGTGTTCTTCAGATAATAATCCACCTGCACATCCTTATAGAGGTTGTCACCATCGGGGCGCACCCTCACTACACCAGGGTTGGGATTGTTGGGGTCGTTGGCAATGAAGTCTTCCATCAGCAGGATGATATGGTCATCGTCGTAGCCGTGACGTTTGAGCAGTTGATACATGGCAAGGGCATCCGCCTCATGGCGGTAGTTTGTCCACGAGTCACTGGTAGAGATCACCACCGCCCATCGGTCATTCAGTTGAGGATAGTCATAATCCTTGGCGGCATAGTCGAACACCTGCAGGTTTTGCTGCTTCCAGTTCCAGGCCTGTTGGGTGGATATGGTGTGCAGGTTGCCGTCGTTCGATAGATATTCCATGGTTTTGAATTGGCCGCCAACCAGAATCCAGTGGCTGTAGATGGTGTTGAGGATGTTGGTGCGGGTTACCTCGTCGAAGGTCCAGTCGCCTAACACACCTTCCAGGTCGGGATTGCCTCCCTTGCGCAGCGATGCCATTGCCGTGCTCATGTCTTGTGGCAACCAACTGCCTCTCCATTGTTCTCTCCCCGCGGTGATGCGCAGCAGGGCTTCGTTGAGCGTCTCTCCCTCCTGTTTGCCCACCAAGGCATAGGCAAGCATCAGCATGGCATCAAAGAGTTGGGGCTCACCCACCATCGGCTCTTCGCCATAGCGTGCTTGATAGGAGGTGACAAATCCCGACATGGGATTGGCCGTGGGCGATACCCCCTCATAATACAGATTCTTCAGTTGTGTGGCAAGTGATGAACTGCTCACCACATCCGAGCAGAACACGGTGGGGAAGTCTATGTAATATTTGTCGCCTTTCATGTCGGCATACTCCCGGTCGAACACCAGTGCGTCCTCTGCCCTTGAAGGGGCGAACAGCAGGGCGCGGTTGTAGTTGCGCTTCTGTTCCAGTTCCTGCCGCATATAGGCTCTCAGCTCTTCGTCGTTGTTATAGATGGAGATGAAATCCACCTTCAGCCCCATCTCTGAGGCGAGGTAGGCCACCCAGTCGGAGTAGCTGCGCCCGTAGTCATCGTTGGTAGTGAGCAAACTGACGCTCTTCAGCTCGGCAAGTTTTGCCTGTGTGAGCAGTATCTCGCATTGTGTGATGTCGCTCTGCACTAAGTTCCACACATTGCTCTTGGCGGCACAGATGCGCTGCAGTTCTGCCGAGGAGATAGCGGGCAGGATGAGAGTCTTGGCATAGGAGTTGCATGCTGCCACCGCCTGCCGGGCTTTGCTTGAGGATAACGGACCCACCACCGCCACATACGATTCATCAGTGCCCACACGCTTCAGATAGTCGTTCAGGTCGCTGCTGTTCTCATCTTTCCATTCCACCTTGATATCCACGATGGTGTCCAAACCCTGTTGGGCCTTGCGGACATTTTCCAATGCCCAATTCACGGTGCGGCTCCAGCGGTCCTGCTGGTCGGCTGGCATCACTACCGCCACCTTATAACTAACGATTGCTGCCTGATGGCTGCTTGTTCCGTTGTCATCGTTGCTGCATGAGAGGCAGACCCACGACAGCAGAAGCGCCATGATGCCATAGATTGTGCCTAAACTACTTGTTTTCATACGCTTTCTCCTTTTCTTTTGCTTCATCGGTGTATTGCTTCAGGGCGTTCTCCCAATAGTAATAGTCTCTGTAATAGTCTTCCCAGATGTAGGAGAAGTCTGCAAAATATTTGCTCAGCACCACCTCTATCATACCCGAGTCGAGCCCATAGGTTTGGTGCCGCCTCATGCTGCCCGTCTGGAGCCATTCGGTGAGATAGTCTTCCACAATCCGGTCGATATGCACAACCATCGAATAGGGTATGCGCCCGCTGTAGGCACCGCAATCCACATCCATACCCACTACCAGCATGGTGCTGAACAACGATTCGCGCGATGACTTGTAGATACCGCTGTTGGAACTTCCTGCCAATGGAAACACAAAATGGTCGTCCAAACGTGAGGCATAGCGATAGGCACTGTCGGCCATGGCATAGCCGGACACGTCATTGGCGAGATAAAACACTTTGGCCTTGTTGCCCCCCTTGGCATAGCCATCAGCAAATCCCTGTATAGCATCCTCCAAGGGCTGTTCGCCAGGCATGGCTGCCATGATGGTGGCCTCCCAGTGTGGCGATGCGATGCATCCCGACAGGTAACTGGCTCCATAACGCTGGATATAGAAGGTGGATACACCTTTGGGCAGTTTGTCATTGTCCTTTGCCTCGAAGAGTAGCACCTTTTTGTTGTCTGCCAGTGAGTGTATCTCGCTGCCTGCCAGTTCGGCATAGTCGGCAGCCAGCACCAAGAGTTCTTTGCTGTCGCTTGGCGTGTTGACCCAGCTGTTGATCATTTCTTTCGCTTCGTTCATGGAGTGGGGATGCTGCATAGAGAGGATTACTCCGCTGCTGTTGTAGAAACGCATCAAACCCTGCGTAATCAGGTCGTTATAGCCATTATCGCCCTGCCCGCTGATAGACAAAATCATAGTGACGCGGGCATCATTGCCCACATCACTATGCTCTTTGTCCGACTCTGATGAGCAGGAACATATCATGACTATGGATGCGAATATCCATAATAGTCTATGCTTCATGGTTCATGTCGTTAAAAATAGCCAACGTATAATCCGCGCTTTTCGGGGCTTTTCCATTGTGTATCAAACCAATCGACATCACCATCTTTTAATCTGATGGCATAAACACCTGCGGAAAACAGGTAGTCGTAATTCTTGTCTATCCAAAAATATTCCCCGTCACCCAATGCGACATTACACTTCTCCTTAAACAGATTCTTATACATATTCCAATTAGCCCTTATGATTTTTGACACCTCATTTGCGGCAGAGTTGGATGCATACGCTGCAGAATATTTATAAGTATATTCGGGGTTTACGCTGAATCCTACAATCATTCCTGACTGACCGGCAGATTTCTCTTTCACACAAATACCAAAATATCGTTTGGTGCCATTGGCAGTAAATGTCTCCACGAAATCGCCTACATGATACGGGCTTATGTCATTCTCCGGCCAGTTGCTCTTAGATACAAAATACACTTTGGATACATACTTGATGGCAGTGCCCTGGGCAAAAGTCACTTCGGCGAATAGAGGCATACCATTTACGGTGCTTCCCGACTCTTTTGTCGTGAAGTATACAGTACCCTGGCTCTTTCTTTCCTCATCCTTCAGGTTGACCGTCATGTTGTTGCCAGTGGTGATGATGTCGGCATTTTCGGGGAACCATCCTTTGAACATTTCTTTGGCTCCTTCTATGTTCTCCACACCAACAAACAGCAGACTGGTGTCGCTCTCGTCCAAGGCTGCTCCACAGACATTCTGCACACGGGCACCGGTAGAGTCAATCTGCACCAAATGGTTCTGAAGCAATTCCAACTCATTGAAGTTCTCGACAGAGAAACTTTCTACAATCTGCTTTTCACTGTCATCATCATCGTCAGAGCAACTGACAAACATACAAGTAGCCCCCATCAGATAGAGTGCGGCTAATAATACTTTTTTCATTGTTACACTAATTTATTGTTTAATATATAATTTTTTCACCAAAATAATATACATATAAAGCACGTTTTTTGGGGCTTTTCCATTGTACTTCGAACCAATCTACGTCTGAATCCCTCAAACGAATGGCATAAACGCCTGCGGAAAGGACATAAAAATAATCTTTGTCAATCCAATAATACTCATTCTCTTCCAAATTGGTTCCTATGGCATTGAACAACTGTTTGAACACGCCCATCTGCTTTTGCATAACAGATGCAGCCTCTTTGGCGGCAGAAAGATTTGCACCGGTTCCTACAGGAGAAGTGAAATATCTGTTACCAATGGCTACAATCATACCCATTCTTCCTTTAGAATATTCTCTTATGCAAATACCGTCATGATCTCTAACTGTGACCTTATCGCCAATATAATATGGGCTTTCGATATTCTCTGGCCAGCTACTTTCAGGAATGAAGCAAACCTTGGTGACGTATTTGATGTCAGTACCTTTGGCAAAGGTCACTTCGGCCAACAAGGGCAGATTGTTGATGACGCTGCCAGACTCTTTGGCTGTGAAATAAACCGTCCCCTGATCCTTACGTTCTTCATCTCTCAAATTGACCGTCATATTGTCGCCCATGCTGATCAGATCCGCATTGGTGGGGAACCAACTCTTGAATGTTTCCTTGGCCTCATTGAGATCCTTCACGCCAACGAAAAAGACAGTCTTGTCTGATTCGTCCAAATTCTTTCCGCATACATCCTGCACACGGGCACCGGTAGAGTCAATCTGCACCAAATGGTTCTGAAGCAATTCCAACTCATTGAAGTTCTCGACAGAGAAACTTTCTACAACTTGTTCTTCTCCGTTCTTGTCGTCATCGTCTGAACAGCTGACGAACATGCATGTAGCACTCAAAAGACAGAGTGCTGATAAAAAATACTTCCTCATAATGATTTGTTGTTTTATTGTTTAATTGATATCTTATTTTAAAATGGTGTTCAAAATGCTCAAGGTCTTGGCCAAGTCGTTGTGCCCGTTATAATTGTAAACCTTTACAGCGGCATTGTTGTATAGCGTTCCAACAGCCTCCTGTGCCTTACTCTTCTGGCTATAGGTTTCCAGTTCTGTCTTCTTGGTTTTCAGATTGGTGCCAGAAATGAGCTTGTATTCAGGCAGGTATCTTTGGAAGAAAGCATAGTTGTTGCCGTTGGACTTGAAGGTGACATAGACACATACCACGAAATCGGGCACTTCGCCGTTTGTGATGGAAGAACCGTCCTCGCTCATCGGGAAGAACACCTGCGGGTCGATGATTACCTTCTTGTCGCTTGGTGACGACCCTGTCAGCACCCTGCCGTAATAGCGGTAGCTGCTACCCTGCTGCTTGACTATGGAGCATTTGGAGGCACTCTCCTCTAACGTCTCGGAAATGAATTTGGAAGGCTCTGCCTGATGGTATGCCATCTTGTTGGTTGCATCGTTGCTTCTGAACATCTTTCCTGCTGAGAATTTTGATGATTCAATCAGATTCACCTTTGGCGCAGCACTGAGTTTCATCATGTCTCGATAGCCCTGACTGTGCCCCATGTTTTCATCTGGATATACAGCAACGAAAGTGTAAATATTCACATCCGATATGTCGGGAAAGACATTGGTATTGATATTCAGTCTGATGCTGCTCGGGTCATAAAAGGTGACGAATCTAAGTTGGTTGTCTGCTCCTAAAAGCGTGGTATATCCGCCATCATCATTCATCAAGTAATTGACGCGCTTGGGTGTGCCCAAGAAGTGGTCGTCAACGATATACACCACCGGATTTTCCTGCAGGCTCCATACACCTTCGCCGATGTGGCTGCCGCTCTCTTTCATCACACTATTCATCACTGAGAGCGAAGGCACATTGTTCTGCACGCGCGACCTGGCGTAGCCACTGAGGTCAATCTGCCCCGTGAGGTTGAGTTCGATCTTCCCTGGGATGGAGTCAATCTCATCCTCGTCGATTTCCAGGTTGCTCAAGATAAAATCAGACACCATAGACGCACCGTTGCACAACATGCCTGCATAATAGAAGGCGGTGTTGGTCTTACTTTTAGTAAGATGCTGCTCAATACCTGCCTAGGCACTGTTGCGCACATCACCAAGGAATGTGCCCATGGAGGCCAATGTGGAGCTGAGGCCATTGCCCGATGAAGAAGACACGGCATAGGGCTGGGTAAATTCTCCTGCAATGTTGGCAGAAAGCGAACCGCTCAGGCTGATGTTGGTGTTGTTGATGGTGCTGCACTCGATGGTGAGCGACTCGTTGGAGCCTTGCAACAGCGAGGCATCGCCCGTATAGGCCGACATGTTCAAATCGAACGCACCCCATCCCCTGGTCAGCGTGTTGCCGCCAACGCCTGAAATGGTGTAAGGTGTGGAGTAAGTGAAGAACGACTTGTTGGAGCCGGTGACATTTGTAGAAAGCTGTACCTCAGAGGCCTTGTTCATGGGAATGCCGTAGGCCAAGGAGTTGAAGAATGGTGTCTTGGTCTTGGGCTTGGTGGCGCTGCCCATGGTGGTGGCAAACGACAGTTCGCTGCCGTTGCCTGTGGCATCGGTGATGTAATAGAAGATGCGGAAGATGCCGAGATACTTGTTGTAGAGACCGAAATAGTTGGCATCCATGATGTTGGGGTTGCCCAAGGTGCTGAACACCATTTCCCAGCCGTCTTTCTTGCGCACATCCCTGCTGATGTCGAGCGGAATGGTTGAACTGGTATAGGTTTTGTTCCAAGGTGTATAGACGCTCTCATACTGGTGGTTGGTATAGATAGTCACCTTGTCGAGGTTCTCCCAGTTGTTAGCGAAGTCACTGTTCGTGTTGGCACCACTCTGATAGAGATACGACTGTCTCACGGACAGTTCCACGCTGTTGCCATCTTTAAAGGCAATCAGCACCTTCGCATCGTTGACGGCATCATTGGCGTTTGCCTTGGTAGTGATTTCAAGCACCGGGTGTCCGTCCTGACTACCGTTTTGCGCAACGCTCAGCCAGCTGGGCGTATTGCTAACCTCGGCGATGTCTGAACTGATACTGTCGATGACCATCGTCTGCACATCGTCAGCGTTGGGAATCACCATGCGGTAATAATAGGTTCGCGGGGTGTTGCTGATACCTTCCGTGTTCGAATCGGAACATGAAGAAAACATCCATGCCCATAAGACACAGAGTGACATGGAAATCTTCAGCAATGATTCAATTATTTCATAAATGATAATTATAATTATTTTGTTAATTAATATTTGCTGATAACAGGCAGCCAAAGAGTCTGTCGAGGTCTTCGTCAGAACAACACGACACACACAGGATGGCAGCCGATATGGCTATCCACCCCAAAACAAACAGCGAAATCATAATCTTGTTCATACGATTTGGGATAAATGTTTGTAGTAATGGTTATTGATGGGGTAATGGTTTCTTTTCGTTTGCAAAGGTAGAAAAATAATATTTAATAAAAAGCAAAAGGGATGTAACATTTTGTACATCCCTTTTGTAATATTTTGTCATGTGCTGATAATCAGCACTTTGAGGATTTTGATCCGCTATACCTCTTTCTTCATCCGTCTGTATTCGGCAGGCGAAATGCCGAAGCGTTCGGAGAAGGTGCGATAGAAGGTTTGGCGGGTGGTGAAGCCCGATTTTGTGGCTATGGTCTCTATGCTCAGGTCCTGGTTGGAACAGAGCAGTGAGAGGGCATAGTCGAGACGGAGCATGGTGAGATAGCGGGGGAAGGGCATGCCGTAACAGAGGTTGAAGTCCGCAGAGAGCGTTCTCACATTCAGTTCGGGGAAGGTCTCCACCGCCTTGTTGCGGTCGAAGAGCGGGTCGAGATAGAGTTGGTTATCTTCTATCGCCCGTCTCAGTTTCTCGATGTCCTTCTGGTGCGGGGGCTTCTCCTCAGAATCCTTGCTCTCCTCGCTGTTGGTCGCTGGTGACTGCTGCGGGGAGACTGACGTTACAGCCGCGGCTGCAGTGGATGCGGCTTCGTTGGATGCGGCTTCGTTGGATGCGTTGCTGGTTGTGGTCGCGGCTGTTGTGGCCGCTTCGGCAGAAGCGTTTTTCCGCTCCAACTGCTCGCGTGCGGCCATCAGTTCGTCGATGGTGGCCACGGTAGCCCGGTTCTTTCTCTTGATGGTACGGTTGTATCTCATCACGATGACAATCACCACAAGCGCCACAGCCAGCAGGGCTACTGACAGACCGACGATGATGCGTCCGCTGCGCAGTTTCTCGGCCTGCTGTGCGATGAGCAGTTCCTTCTCGGCGGTGACATAGATGGTGGCCATCTCCTGGGCTCCCTGTTCCCGCTCGCGTTTGAGGATGCTGTCTTTGATGTTGGCGATGGCCTGTGCCGTGCCGAGCGCCTCCTTGTACCGTCCCATTCCCTTCAGGATGTCCATTTCCTGGGTGAGGATGTTGTCGATATAGAGATGGTTGATGGTGTCTCTATATTGGATGAAATACTCCTTGGCCGCTTGGATGCACTTGAAAGCCTCATCATAGCGTTTGGTCTTGATGAGATAGACGGCTACCATCTTTCCCGTTTCCTCGTCATGGTGCATCTGCATGATTTCCCGGGAGCAGACGGCCGCCTTGTCGAGCATCCCCTTCTCAGTATAGCACCAGAGGAGGCAGTAGTTGAAGTCACGACGGAACTTCTCCAAATGTCCTTCGGGCAGGTAGTCGCATTCCGACAACCGTTGGAGGGCATCCTGCACTTGGTCGGTGAGGCTCAGCGCCTGGTCGTATTCATTTCTGGAAAGCAGGATACTCCACTTCATCAGCAAACCGTGGACAAGATTCTCCTGGGCCGTATAGTCATTCTTGGAGCCATGTTTCTTGAGCAGGTCTGTTGCGCGGTCCACATACTGGATGGCCTCCTGGTGGTGTCCGATGTCGTTCAGCGTATTGGCGGCAATCTCCAGAATCCTTGCTTCCGAGACCTTGTCACCGGCACTGCGAGCGAGGGCGATACCCTCGTTGGCGTATTTCAGGGCGTCGGCGGAGTGGTTGTTCATGTAGGCTAAGGCTACGAGCATCTTGTAGGTTTTGATGGCCATGGCCGTGTCTGTTTTCATCTCGGGACTCTGGTAGATTTTCATGGTATACTTCAGTGACATGTTGCATTGTCCGAGTCCGTTCTGGTAGATGACGGCCCGCAGGCCGTTGATGTCGTTGGGCTTGAGGAGTCTGCGCTCTTCGATGGTGTCGAGGATAGCCAGTGCCCTTTCGGGTTGGGTGAGACAGATGTGCTGGATGTAGTCGATGGTATAGATGGAATCTGCAGCCTGGGCCTGGCCTGTCGGGCGGCTGTTGTTGCTACACGATGCTGCAAGTGCCAGTACGAGGATGCTGCAAAACAAGGTACGTATCATGTCTGATTGTTTCGGGTTCTCTAAGGTTGGTTCGATGGGGGTGTTTCGGATCTCTTGAACAGATGACCTTCTCAAAGATGACCTTCTCGAAGATGGCCCTCTCAAAGATGCCATGATGAAAGAGACGCTTTTCACACAAGCGAGGCAAGTGGTGTTTGCCGCCTGCCTCGCTCTGTATGAAGGGTCACGTGGTCGTGATGCGTTCTGCCACAAGGTCTGTCGGCGCTTATGCCTTGATGTTCGGCTCTTCCAGTCCGTAGCCGTTCTTCTTGTCGATGAGTTTCAGATAGCCGGCCAGAAGCAGGGCGGCCACACCGAAGCAGGCGAAGATGATGAGGGGCCAGGTGTAATCATAGGGGATGAACTCGGCACCGCTCTCCTTGGCTGCAATGACGGCGGGATTGTCGGCATTGGCTCCGGCCAACACACTGCCGATGAGCAGGGGCACGAAACAGAGGCCGAAGTTCTGGATCCAGAAGATGAGACAGTAGGCACTGCCCAGCACCTTCTCGTCGATAATCTTGGGAACGCTGGGCCACAGGGCTGCGGGAACCAAGGCAAACGAGATGCCTAAAAGCACGATGGTGGAGTAGGCGATGAGATGGCTGTGGGTGGCGGGCAGCACGAAGGCGAACACCAAGTGGCAACCGATGAGCAGCAGCGAACCCAGCATCAGCATCGTGGCACCCTTGCCCTTGTGGTCGAGATAGGAACCCAGGAAGGGAGTGATGGCGGCAGCACCGATGGGGAACCAGCGGAAGATGTTCGAAGCATCAGAGGGAGAGATGCCGTCGAGGTTGCACTGCAGCATGTTGGCACCGTAACGCTGGAAGGGGAAGATGGCCGAATAGTAGAGCACGCAGAGCAGTGCCACCACCCAGAAGATGCGGCTGGTGAGAATCTTGGTCAGGTCGGATGCCTTGAACTCCTCTTCGCCGTCGCCCTTGTCGTTGGCACCGGTCTGGGCATCGAGCTTCTTGTCCATGAAGGTGAAGACGGTGAATGTGATGAGACCGATGAAGAGCAGGGCAGTGCAGAAGCCTACCGGACCCGACACGCTGCCCATCTTCTCGGCCAGGATGGGAGAGATGGAGAAGATGGCAAACACACCCACACGGGCGATGGCCATCTCCAGACCCATGGCCAAGGCCATCTCCTTGCCCTTGAACCATTTGGCAATGGCTTTGGACACGGTGGTACCTGCCATCTCGCAACCGCAACCGAAAATCATGAAGCCGAGCGAGGCCAGCTTGGCACTGCCGGGAAGCTCTACCCACCACGAGTCGAGCCAAGTGGCGAGAGCGGTACCCTCGAAGGCGGAACTCACGGCATAAAACTTGATGCAGGCACCGATGAACATCATCGAGGCGGACAGCTCACCCGTGAAGCGGATGCCGCACTTGTCGAGGATGAAGCCGGCGATAATCAGAAAGCCGAACACGTTGAGGATGTACTCGCTGGCGGCATAGGTGCCGAAGCTTTCGGGGTTCCATCCCTTCTCCTGTTCGATGAGTGCCTGGAGCGGTGACATGACGTCGACAAACATGTAGCCGAAGAACATCATCGAGGCTACCAATACCAGGGCGGTCCAGCGCATCGCCTTGGAGTCATTCAGTCTTTGTTGAATTTCTTGAGTCATTACTTAAGTTGTTTATGAGGTTATTGTTATTTTTCTATGACCTGATGTGAATGGGCTGTTTACCGCCTTATTTCAGCCAGCGGTCGAGCCAACTGAAGAAGGTGCGCTGCCAGAGAACGCCGTTCTGGGGTTTCAGCACCCAGTGGTTTTCATCGGGGAAGATGAGCAGTTCGGCGGGGATGCCCCTCATGCGGGCAGCGTTGAAGGCTCCCATACCCTGGTTGTAGACGATGCGGTAGTCCTTCTCGCCATGGATGCAGAGGATGGGCGTGTCCCATTGGTCGACAAAGCGGTGGGGAGAGTTCTCGTAGGTCTTCTTGGCCTGGGCGCTGAGATCCTTGTTCCAGAAGGCATCCTCATACTCCCAGTTGCTGAACCAGGCCTCTTCGGTGTCAGTATACATCGACTCGAGGTTGAAGGCTCCGTCGTGGGAGATGAAACACTTGAATCGTTTGTTGTGATGTCCGGCAAGATAGTAGACCGAGAATCCGCCGAAGCTGGCACCCACGGCTCCCAGACGGTTCTTGTCTACGTAGGGCAGGTTGTTGGCGGCATCGTCGATGGCCGAGAGATAGTCGTTCATGCACTGTCCTGTCCAGTCGCCGCTCACCTGTTCGTTCCACTCCTGACCGAAACCGGGCAGACCCCGGCGGTTGGGAGCCACAATCACATAGTCGTTGGCCGCCATAATCTGGAAGTTCCAGCGGTAGCTCCAGAACTGGCTGACGGGGCTCTGCGGACCACCCTCACAGAAGAGTAGGGTGGGATATTTCTTGTTGGGGTCAAAGTGGGAGGGCAGGATGATCCATGTGAGCATCTCCTTGCCGTCGGTGGTCTTCACCCAGCGTTTCTCCACCTTGCCGAGGGCAAGCTGGCTGAGGATATGGTCGTTCTCATGGGTGAGTTGTTCCACGGTGGTCTTCTGTATGGTCTTGCCCGGAGTCACCCGATAGAGGTCGGTGGGGGCAGAGAGGCTCTGACGCAGTGCGAGCAGCTGGTTGCCTCGGTTGGCGGGGGCGATGCTCACATAGTCGGCCTCGTGGTCGGTGAGCTGGCGCAACTGTCCCTTCAGGTCGAGCTGGTAGATGTTCACGCAGCCATGCCATACACCGATGAACGATACACTCTTGGAGTCACGGTTCCAGCAGAAAGCATCTACATTCGAGTCGAAGGCCCCGCTGATGTCCTGTTTTTCGCCCGTGGCCAACTGGCAGATGATGAGGCGGTTGCGGTCGGCCTCATAGCCGTCGCGGGCCATGCTCTGCCAGGCGACATATTTGCCGTCGGGCGAGAACTGCGGGTTCTGGTCGTAGCCGGGGAAGTGGGCGAGGTTGGCCTCGCTGTTCACTGACTGGTGCTTCATCGTCTTGGTGGCATCCACCCGGGGATCCTGATAGCCATCGGGCTTGCAGAGGTTGCGTGTCTGGCCGCTGGCGAGGTCGTAGAGATAGATGTCGGAGTCGGTCGAGATGGCATAGTCGGTGCCAGTCTTCTTGCGGCAGGTATAGGCGATGGTCTTCGAGTCTGGGCTCCAGGCCAGCTGCTCGATGCCGCCGAAGGGCTCAAGCGGGCACTCGTAGGGCTCACCTTCGAGCAGGTCACGGCCTTGGCCGATGCCATCGGCTGTCACGTCGGCCACAAAGGGGTGCTGGATGCTCTCCACATAGTGGTCCCAGTGGCGGTACATCAGGTCGGTCACGAGGCGACCGGTGGCCTTGGGCAGATCATCGGGGTTCTTCTTGATGACCTCATGGAAGGGGATGGACTGCAGCATGATGACCCGTTGGCCGTCGGGCGAGAAGCTGAATCCCTCCACCGCACCGTCGGTATGCGAGAGTTGGCGGCGGTCGGTGCCGTCGGCTTTCATGCTCCATATCTCACCTCCTGTGAGGAAGGCGATGCGGTCGGCGCCAATCCAGGCCGGGTCGGTCTCGTTCTTGGCCGAGGTGGTGAGGGCACGTGCATGTTGGCCGTCGGCATCCATGATGTAGAGCATCTGGTGGCCCTTGTTGGCCTTCACGCTGTAGTAGCCCACCTGATAGACAATCCGGCTGCCGTCGGGCGAGGCGGTAGCGGTGGCGATGCGGCCCATGGCCCAGAGGGCTTCGGGTGTCATGCGGTCGCTTTTCAGTTGGATGTGGTTCTTGCTGATTTTCACGTCTTGTGCTTGGATGGGGGGGCAGGTAGCGGCCAGCAAAAAAAGCAGAAGCCCCATCCTCAGCTTCCTGTTGAGAAGGCTGGGGATGAGGTGTCTGCATGAGTAGCGGTCTGCCTGCATGAAAAATGATTTCATACCTTATTATATATAAGTGAGCAGTGTTCGATGGATATGGGGTTATTTGCGCATGTTGGCTTCACGCTGTCTGCGCAGTTCTTCGGCCTCCTTCTGCATGGCGGCGAGGCGTGCTGCCAGTCCGCTCATCTTCTTGGGGTTGGCCTTGTTCTCCTGGTATTTGGCTTCCAGGATGGCGAGCAGCTTCTCGTCATTGGTCGTCTTGCGCAGTACCCACATGATGGCGGCGCTGAAGAAGAGCGAGATGAAATAGTAGAAGTTGAGTCCGGCCGAATAGTCGTTGAACATGAAGAAGAACATCAGCGGCATGAGATACATCATCCACTGCATCATCTTCATCTGTTCAGCCTGCTGACCCACCATCTGGTCCTTCTGCTGGCGCATGCTCATCACCGAGTAGAGGATATTGGCCACACAGAAAAGGATGCAGGTGAGGCTCAGGTGGTCGCCGATGAGCCAGATGTTGGTGTCCCATTCGAGGATGGGGTCGTAGGTGGAGAGGTCGCTGATCCATAGGAAGCTCTCACCACGCAGCTGGATGGCATTGGGCACGAAGTTGAACATCGCAATCCAGATAGGCATCTGGATGAGCATGGGCAGACAGCCGCTCAGCGGGCTCACGCCATACTGCGAGTAGAGGCTCATCATGGCCTGCTGCTTCATCATCTGGTCTTCGGGCTTATCATACTGCTTGGTGGCCTCGTCGAGTTTGGGTTTCAGCACGCGCATCTTGGCCGAGTTGAGATAGGTCTTCTTCACCAACGGATAGGTGATGGCCTTGAGCAGCAGCGTGATGAGAATGAGCACGATACCCATGTTGAAGCCGAAGCCCGTGAGCCAGTCGAACACATAGAGGGTGAACCAGCGGTTGATGATGCGGAACAGGGGCCATCCCAAGTAGACCAGACGCTGCAGCTCCAAATCCTTGCCAAAGCGGCTCTCTTCCTCTACATCCTGCAACAGACGGAAGTCGTTGGGGCCGATATACATCTCAAACTCAGAGGGTTTGGCACCCGTGGGGTCGAAGGCGGTCTTCATCTTGGCGCGATACATCTTCAGATAGGTCTCGCCCTTTCCTTCCTCTTCCTTCTTGGGTTTCTCAAAGGGCACGCTGCTCATGAGCGCACCGCCCTGGATATCCTCCTTGGAGATGAGTACGGCACTGAAAAACTGGTTCTTGAAGGCCACCCAGTCGAGGCGTTCCTCGATGGGTTCGTCAATCTTCTCCGAGGTCTCGTTCAGATAGTCGGTCGAGCCGTCCTTCTCCTTATAGGTCAGCGTGGCATAACGGTTCTCGAAGAGGAAACCCTTCTCCTGCTGGCGGCATTTCTCGCTCCACTCGATGTCCATGGCTTGGTAGTTGGGGGCGAAGATACCGCTCAGTCCCTGGGCCTGGAGGCTGAAGTGGAGCATATAGTCCTTGCCGAGCGAGTAGTTCAGCACGAGTGCTCCGCCGTTGCTGGCCGGTGCGGTGAGCGTCACGGTAGAGTCGCTCACGTTGGTGGGGGTGAAGTAGAGGTCGGCTGTGAGGATGTTGGTGGTCTTTCCGGCCAGCATGAAGTTCAGTTCCTGCTCGCTCTTGTCAAAGAGGGTCACATCCTGATTGCCCTTGCGGTCGGTGAAATGCTTGATTACCGCCTTCTTTACCACGCCACCCTTGGTGTCGATGGTCAGCGCCACCTTCTCGTTCTGCAGCACCACTTGCTGGCTGCTGCCGTTGAGAGCCTGGTAGAAGAGGGCGGTCGTGTCGTTGCGCGCCGCTTCCAGTGCTTCTGCCTTTCTGGTGGCTTCGGCCACCTGTCTTGCCGTTTCAGCCTGATCCCTTGCCACTTGGGCGATGGAGTCCTGTTGCCGTTGGGCGGCAAGGTCTGCCTCAGAGGGTTGGTTGTAGATGCTGAATCCAATGAGCACCAGTCCCATCAGGGCAAATCCGATGATTGAGTTTTTGTTCATTTTTGGTTGTTATTGATTGCTGTTTTGATAAAGTCGAGGAAGAGGGGGTGTGGATGCAGCACCGTGCTCTGGTATTCGGGGTGGAACTGGGTGCCCACATACCATTTCAGCCCGGGAATCTCCACTATCTCCACGAGATTGCTCTCAGGATTGAACCCCACGCAGTTCATGCCATGCCGCTCATACTCTTTCTTGAAGTCGTTGTTGAACTCATAGCGGTGGCGGTGGCGTTCCTGTATATGCTCCTTCTTGTAGATATCGAACACGCGTGAACCCTGCTTCAGCATACAGTCGTAGGCTCCGAGACGCATGGTTCCGCCCATGTTGGTGATATCCTTCTGCTCCTCCATGATGTCGATGACGTTGTGGGGAGTCTTCTCGTCCATCTCGCGGCTGTTGGCATCCGCATAGCCCAGCACGTTGCGGGCAAATTCGATGACCATCATCTGCATACCGAGACAGATGCCGAAGGTGGGGATGTCGTGGGTGCGGGTGTAGTGGGCGGCAACCACCTTGCCTTCGATGCCGCGCTGTCCGAATCCGGGACACACGACGATGCCGTCCATACCCTTCAGTTGCTCTGCTACATTGTCCTCCGTGAGATACTCCGAGTTGATGAAGTGAATCACCGTTTTCTTGTCGTTATAA
>JAEDMP010000119.1 GCA_016302965.1 Bacteroidaceae bacterium | reverse complement strand
TCCGTAAGATTCAGAACTTTGAGCAGCTGACTTCTGCCGACTTCACAGAATTGGAGCGAATCTTCTTTGAGGAACTTGGTACAAGAGACGAGTACAACGAATTGACAGAAGGTCATCCGTACAAGTCGAATGTGGCAGCCTTCATCCGTGTCATCAATGGCATTGACCGCAAGAAGGCACTCGACATCTATCAGAACTTCATAGAAGGACATAATCTGACATCAGAGCAGGAACGTTATTTGAAGAACATCCTCGATTACGTCAGTGTGAATGGTGACATTCAGACAAAGAACTTTACCGAGTACCCACTCAAAGCTCTCAACTGGCGTGTCACCTTCGGAGATCACTTCGTCAATTTGAAAGACTTCGTCAAGCAGATTCATCAAGTAATATCGGTAACAGCATAAGTATAAAATTGTTATGAATATAAATGATATAGTTGTTTCTTTCAAGAATCATCAACTGCAACATGGACTGGGGGGTGATCCTGAGCAGGATGAGTTGTACAAATGGAAGCTGGTGACCGATCAGATTGGTCATCCAGATGTCTATGCAGTTGACTTTGCAAACGAGTTTTTATCTCGCTGAATACGCTCTGTCATCCCGATGACAGTCAACGGCCATCCCAACGACAGCCATCTGTCATCGGGGTGACAGAGGCCATAAAGCCAGCAGGGTTGAGAACGCCAAACGCCCTCATGCCGGAAACATGAGGGCGTTGTGATGGAAGGGGATAAACTCCTTGTTGTTTTTTACTTCTTCTTGTCTGCCTTCTGCTCAGTCTTGAGCGTCGACTTGTAACGCTTGTTGAGTCCGTTGATGACATCCTGGGTGATGTCGTGACGCTTCTCGGCATAGAGGATATTGTCGCCGGCCTTGGAAAGGATGAGGTCAAACTTCTTGTCCTTGTTGTAGACCTTGAGGAAGTTCTGGAGCGAATCGCGCAGGGCAGCATTGAACTTGGCTGTCTCGGCATCGAGCTCGGAACCAAGGCGGTTTTGCAACTCCTGCAAATCCTGCTGCTGGCGCTGGATGGCGGCCTGAACACGTGCAGCCTCATCGCGGCTGGTGAATCCATTGTTCTGAAGCTTGCGCTCAAAGTTGGCGGCTGCCGTCTGCAACTGCTGACCCTTCTGGTTGAGGGTGTTGCGGGCATTGTTGCTCTTCTTCTGCAGGATGAGCGAATACTCCTTGCAGAAACTGTACTGTGTCATGATGGAGTCCACCTCGACGTAGGCAATCTTCATGCCTGAGGCAGCGGTGCCGGCGGCAGAAGAAGCGGGCTGGTCGTCCATCTTGGGACTGGCGTTGTTGCACGAAGCGAGCGACAGAGAGGCGATGGCCACTGCCGACAACAGAGAGATAAAGTTGATCTTTTTCATTTGGTTTGGTATTTTGATTTATATCGTTTGCGCATACGGGCACGGTAAGAGGCATCACGGGCCTCGCGATCCTGGTCCATGACACAATGGATGCCGCGAACCTTCATGCCCTCATTGTCGTGGATATGCTGGGAGGAGAAGCTCCCGCCACGCTTGAGGAATACTTTGATGCACAAAAATGCCATGCTGATAGCAATTATTAACGTGCAGGATAGGAATATCTCAATCATAATTTGTAACTTTGCGGCTACAAAGGTAATGGAAATTCATCAATTATCTGATAATAACAAGTAAAATTTTAGAAATAATGAGTAAAATCGAGTTAAAACCGAGTTGTGTCTTTGAAGAGTTTGCCAAAATCAACCAGATTCCGCGCCCTTCGAAGCGTGAAGAGAAGATGATCGAGTATCTGAAAAACTGGGGCGAAAGCCACCAGCTCGACACCCGCGTCGACGAAACGGGCAACGTGATCATACGCAAACCTGCCACACCAGGAATGGAAGACCGCAAGACGGTCATCCTGCAGAGCCACTTCGATATGGTATGCGACAAACTGGTGGACGTGGAATTTGACTTTGACAAGGATGCCATCCAGACCTACGTTGACGGCGAATGGCTGAAGGCAAAGGGAACCACCCTCGGTGCCGATGACGGCATCGGATGTGCCATCGAACTGGCCATCCTCAGAAGCGATGATGTGGAGCACGGACCACTGGAGTGTGTGTTCACCCGCGACGAAGAGACCCAACTCACGGGTGCATCGGGCATGGAGGCCGGATTCATGACTGGCGACTACCTCATCAACCTCGACAGCGAGGACGAGGGACAGGTGTTCGTGTCGTGTGCCGGAGGAAAAACAACCACGGCCAGCTTCAGCTATACCAAGGAAGAGGCTCCCGAGGGCTATTTCTTCATGCGCGGCAGCATCAAGGGACTCACCGGAGGACACTCCGGCGACGACATCGAGAAGAAACGCGCCAACGCCATTAAGATTCTCGCCCGTTTCCTCTATCTCGAGAGCGGCAAATGTGACCTGAGACTCGCCGCCTTCAACTCCGGACGCATGCACAACGCCATCCCCCGCGACGGCAGTTTCACCATCGCTGTTCCCCACGATGCCAAGGAGCAGGTGAAGGCCGACTGGAACATATTCACCTGCGAAGTGGAGGAGGAATACCACGTGACCGATACGGCCATGGTGTTTGCCATGGAGAGCACCGACGCTGAAAAGGTACTGCCCAAAGACTGCGCACTGCGCATCATCCGCGCCCTGCAGGCCGTGGACAATGGAGTATTTGCCATCTGCCAGGACGAGGCTCTGGGCGGCATGGTAGAGACATCGAGCAACGTGGCCAGCGTGGTGACTGCCGATGACAATCTCACCATCGTGGCCTCACAGCGAAGCAACGTGATGAGCAATCTCGAAAACCAGTGCAACACGGTGAAGGCCGCATTTGAACTGGCCGGTGCAGAAGTGGTGCAGAACGACGGCTATCCCGCATGGAAGATGAACCCCAACAGCAAACTCACGGCTCTCGTGGAGGAGACCTATGAGCGACTCTTCGGCAAGAAACCCATTGTTAGAGGTATTCACGCCGGACTGGAGTGCGGCCTCTTCTCAGAGCGTTATCCCAACCTCGACATGGTTTCGTTCGGACCTACGCTGCGCTATGTGCATACTCCCGACGAGCGCCTGCTCATCCCCACCGTCGACATGGTTTGGAGACATCTGCTGGAGATTCTGAAGAATATTCCTGCAAAATAAGCAGACATACAACGATTCATTTTGTAGGAAAAGGCATGAGAGCCGGAGCGATTCCATCAACGGAAGTCGCTGCCGGCTCTCTTTTTCATCACCTCTGCCCCACTCTTTTTGCCCATCTATACTCCACACGTCCCATATATACCTTATTATATATATAAAAGATTGGACATTTCCTTGCAGAAACTTGGGCATACTTTTTCCTCCAGCCAGTAGTTTTCTCAGAAATTTTCCCCAAAAAACTTCTATCCAGAATGCCCAGCCATGATTTTTTTGAACCAAAGAGCACCTTTCCTAACAGGGCGTATGAACAGCTGCAAAAGATGAGAAATAAGGGTAAAACAGGCCAAAAAGACCCATTTTCGAGGGAAAAACAAAGAAAATTCAACTTTTTCGAAAAAAAAGTGCGAAAATATTTGGAGATATAAAAAAAACGTCGTACCTTTGCACCGCGTTTGAGAGAGAACGACACGATAAAGATTATCGGAAGGGAAGTTTGGGTGAGTGGCTGAAACCAGCAGTTTGCTAAACTGCCGTACGAGTTTATCGTACCGGGGGTTCGAATCCCCCAGCTTCCGCAGCAATCTTCAATCGTGAGAGACAAATGGTGGATTCATCTAATGGTTAGGATACAAGATTCTCAATCTTGGCATAGGGGTTCGATTCCCCTATCCACTACAAAACATCAACAAAAGAGTTTCAGATTCATATCTGAGACTCTTTTGTTAGTACGCTCGGCATGAGCATTGTCTAACGGGTGAAAGTCCCGAGTGAGCCCTA
>JAEDMP010000118.1 GCA_016302965.1 Bacteroidaceae bacterium | reverse complement strand
TAGGGCTCACTCGGGACTTTCACCCGTTAGACAATGCTCATGCCGAGCGTACTAATAGAGGGGCGCACATGAGAGTATCATGTGCGCCCTTTGTCATGAAAGAAATCAACTCTCGTGAGTAAATAAGGATTGATTTGTTTGGCTATGTCATTCTGATTGCATATCTTTGCACTATCTTTACATAAAACAAAGTATCCACCTCTAAACAATCATTCCCGTGAAAACAGATATTCAGATAGCAAGAGAGACTCCACTGAAACCCATCCAAGAGATTGCAGCCAACTATGGCATTGACGAATCTTGTCTGGTTTATTATGGTAAACATATCGCTAAACTTCCAACGAGCCTTATCCATGAGGAGAAGGTGAGACGGAGTAATCTGATACTCATGACAGCCATGTCGCCTACGAAGAGCGGCATCGGCAAAACCACCGTGAGCATTGGACTTTCCATGGCCTTCAATCGCTTGGGCAAGAAGAGTGCCCTGGCCCTGCGCGAACCCAGCATGGGTCCCTGCTTCGGCATGAAGGGTGGTGCCTCGGGCGGTGGCTATTCACAGGTGTTGCCCATGGAGAAAATCAACCTCCATTTCACGGGCGACATGCATGCCATCACCTCGGCCAACAACCTGATAGCCGCTCTGGTAGACAACTATATCTTCCGTCACCAGGGCAAACCCGACCAGCTGAAAACCGTCTTCTGGCGACGGGTGATGGATATGAACGACCGTGCCCTGCGCTCCATCGTGACCGGTCTGGGCGACGGCAACGGTGTGGTACGCGAGGCGGGTTTCGACATCACGCCTGCCTCAGAGATCATGGCCATCCTCTGTCTTGCCACCGATATGGATGACCTGCGCCGCCGCTTGGAGAACATCCTGCTGGGTATCACTTGCGAAGGCAAGCCATTCTACATGCGCGACATGGGCGGTGTGGGAGCCCTGCTGGTTCTGCTGATGGATGCCATGCAACCCAACCTCGTGCAGACGACCGAGCATACCGCAGCCTTTATCCATGGTGGTCCCTTTGCCAATATCGCCCATGGTTGCAACAGTGTCCTCGCCACCAAGATGGCCATGAGTTGCAGCGACTATGTGGTGACCGAGGCGGGCTTCGGTGCCGACCTGGGTGCCGAGAAGTTCCTCGATATCAAATGCCGGATGGCAGGCATCCAGCCCAAGATGTGCGTACTGGTGGTGACCACCCGTGGACTGGCAGAGGGAGGATTCGACAACATGGCCCGCCATGTGGAGAACCTGCAGAAACTGGGACAGACGGTGGTCGTAACCCTCAACCGCTTTGGCGATGACACCGATGAGCAGGTAGAGGAAATCAGAAAGCGCTGCGAACAATTGGGCGTGGGATTTGCCCCTAACGAAGCCTTCCTGCATGGCGGCGAGGGTTGTGAGGAGCTGGCCAAACTCTGTCTGAAAACCATCAGTGAGCATCCCTCTGGCCACATCCAGTTTGCCTATCAACTCGACGATAGCATCGAGCAGAAAGTGGAGAAGATTGCCACAAACATCTACCGTGCCGGCAGAGTGGAATTCACCACTAAGGCACGCAAGGCACTGCAACGCATCAACGAATGGGGACTCAGCCGGTTGCCTGTCTGCATTGCCAAGACCCAATACTCCTTCAGCGATGATCCCAAGGCCATCGGAGTGCCCGAGGGCTTCACCTTCACTGTGCGCGACTTGGTGGTGAGTGCCGGTGCAGGCATGATTGTTGCCATCTCAGGCGATATCCTCCGCATGCCAGGCCTTCCCCTGCATCCGCAAAGCGAAAACATCGACATCATCAATGGTGAAATAGAAGGTCTGGCCTAAGCGTTCCATCACTTGAACACACTATATCTATGCAAACAATCAAAAAGATTTGGGCAGGGTGCATCGCCTGTTGCACCCTGTTCCCGATGACGGCCGAGGCACAGATTCCCAAACAATCCGTAGAATGGGATCGTCACAGCCTCATCTTCGACGGACAGCGAGTGGCTGCTGTCATGGGCGAAATTCATTATTCACGTCTGCCCGAAAGCGAGTGGAAGGACGAAGTAAGAAAGATGAAAGAAGGAGGCGTGACCATCCTCGCCACCTATGTCTTCTGGAACCACATTGAGGAACAGGAGGGCATCTTCAACTGGAGCGGCCAGCGCAACCTCCGTCATTTCCTTGAAATCTGCCAGCAGGAGGACATGCCGGTCATCCTGCGCTTGGGTCCCTTCTGCCACGGCGAGGTGCGCAATGGAGGCATCCCCGACTGGATGTTCAGCAAGGGATGCAAGATGCGTGAAGAGAACCCCACCTTCATGCACTATGCCCAACTGCTCTACCGGCAGATTTTCTCCCAGGTGCAGGGGCTGCAGTGGAAAGATGGCGGCCCGGTCATCGCCTGTCAGTTTGATAATGAGTACCGGGGCAAAGGCTCCTACCTCATGGCCCTGAAGAAGATTGCCAACAACTGTGGCTTCGACCTCCCGTTCTATACCCGTACCGGCTGGCCCGAACTGCGCACCCCCGTTCCCTTTGGAGAGATGATTCCTCTTTATGGCGACTATGCCGATGGATTCTGGGACCGTAGCATCAAACCCACAGCAGGCAACTACTACAAGGCCTTCAATTTCAAAGCCTTCCGCAGTTCCACCGCTATCGCCACCGAACAGTTGGGCGAACAGAAGGAATCCATCGCCAAGAGCGACAACGATTATCCCTACTTCACCTGTGAACTCGGCGGAGGGATGATGACGGCCTATCACCGTCGTCCCTACGTCTATCCCGAAGATGCCTACGCTATGGCACTGGTGAAACTGGGCAGTGGCAGCAACCTGCTGGGCTATTATATGTATCATGGAGGCACCAATCCCGATGGTGTGCTCAACACCTTGGAGGAAAACCAGCGTACCAAGGCCACCAACTACAACGACATGCCCCTGAAGAACTACGACTTCCAGGCTCCTCTCGGCGAGTTTGGCCAGACCAATCCCCACTACTACCTGTTGCGCAAGCTCCATCTTTTCATGAAAGACTATGGCACACTGTTGTCACCTATGGAGGCAACCTTCCCTTGTGCACAGGATATCGCTAAGGGCGATGACAGCCATCTGCGCTGGTCATACCGCAGTCGTGACAACCAGGCATTTGTCTTCGTCAACAACTATGAGCGTCTGCAGAACCTGTCCGACAAAAAGGGCATTCAGTTTGAAGTCTGTGGCGAGCGTTTTCCTCAACGTCCAGTCACCATCCCCGGTGGCACCATGTGCATCTTCCCCGTACATGTCGATGGCATCCGCTATGCCACTGCCCAACTCGTGGCCAAACGCAACGGCAAGATTTATCTGCAGCAGATCAAGGGTATTCCCACAGAGATAGCAGTCGGCAAGAAGGTGCTGCGCCAGGTGAAGGCAAGGGGATTGGAGAAACCGGTCTACGAGAATATCTACCTGCTGACCGACGAGCAGGCACAACGTCTCTTCTACGAGGGTAACGAACCCGAGGAGAAACCTGCTGCCCAGCCGGTTGCCTTCGAGAAGCTGTCAGCCTGCACCAAGGCTGAGCGCACCATCAGCATCGGTGTTCAGAAAGTGGCAGAAGCGCCCGCAGACAGCGACTTCGCCCATGCTGCCGTCTATCGCATCCAAGTGCCCGAGGGTGCCGCCGAAAAGGGTCACCAACTGCTGTCCATCCAGTACCGTGGCGACTGTGCCCGTCTCTATGCCAACGGCCGTTTGGTAGCCGACAATTTCTACAACGGACGCCCCCTGCTCTTCGGTCTGTGGCGATTGCGCGAAATGGGCATCACTGCTGAGAGTCTGGAACTGCGCATCCTTCCCCTGCAACCCGACATGCCCGTCTATTTCGGCGAAGGTGACACCAGCCGAACCGGCGAAAAAGTGATGTCTGTAAGCATGAGAGAGGGGTAACGGATAGATGGAAGATACCTGTCCCAACTGAACAGGGCAATCAGTTGT
>JAEDMP010000049.1 GCA_016302965.1 Bacteroidaceae bacterium | reverse complement strand
AGTTGCGCATCATACCCGAACTGCGCTTCTTCATCGATGACTCGCTCGACTATATCGAACGCATTGACGAACTGCTGAAGAAGAACTGAGCCGCATGAATTTCCCCTTCTACATCGCGCGCCGGTATCTCTTCTCCAAAAAGAGCACAAATGCCATCAACATCATCAGCGGCATCAGCATGGCCGGTGTGGCAGTAGCCACCATGGCCTTGGTGGTGACGCTCAGTGTGTTCAATGGCTTCCATGACCTTGTGGCATCCTTCTTCACCTCGTTCGACCCGCAGCTGAAGGTCACTCCCGTCAAGGGAAAGACCATGGCGGCTGATGACCCGACTCTCTTGAAAATCAAGGCGATGGAGGAGGTGGCAGTGGCTACGGAGACGCTCGAAGACAACGCTCTCGCTATCTATGAAGACCGCCAGACCATGGTCCGGATCAAGGGAGTGGAAGACAATTTCGACAGCCTCACCCATATCCGCAGCATTCTCGTGGGCGACGGAGAGTATGAACTCAAAGTGGCTGATATGGATTATGGCATTCTCGGCATCCGCGTGGCAGAGGCGCTGGGAACAGGTTTCTATTTCAAGAATCCTTTGCGCATCTATGCTCCCAAACGCGAGGGACAGCTCGATATGGCCAATCCCACAGAGGGGTTTGTCGAGGAGGAACTCTTCTCGCCCGGTGTACTGTTTCATGTGAAGCAGGCCAAATACGACAAGAACTTTATCATCACCAACATCGGCATGGCTCGCCGCCTCTTCGACCAGGAGGGAAAGGTGTCGGCCGTGGAACTGAGACTGAAAGCCGGTTGCGACTTCGAGAAGGTGAAGCGCGAGATGAAGACCATTGCCGGAGAACGCTTTCATGTGCGTGACCGCTTTGAGCAGCAGGAAGATACCTTCAGAATCATGAATGTGGAGAAACTGATTGCCTATATCTTTCTCACTTTTATCCTTATGGTGGCTTGTTTCAATATCATCGGCAGTCTCTCGATGCTCATGATTGACAAGAAAGACGACGTGGTGACACTCAGAAACCTGGGGGCCAGCGACAAGCAGATTACCCGTATCTTCCTGTTTGAGGGCAGACTCATCTCTGCCGTAGGCGCCCTGGTGGGCATAGCCTTGGGACTCTTGCTCTGCTGGTTGCAGCAGACCTTCGGACTGGTGGGGTTGGGACGCTCTTCCGGAGCCTTTGTCGTAGATGCCTATCCCGTGAGCGTTCATCCCGAAGATATCCTGCTTGTCTTCATCACGGTCATCGCTGTCGGCTTCCTGGCGGTGTGGTATCCTGTCACCTATTTCTCCAAGAGGCTCATCTCCTGATGCGAAAAAGAATAGACAAATGCCAAAAAAACAGGTACATTTCGTTACAGAGCTGTAATTTTACTTAATTAAAAGGCCAAATATGCCAATTATTGCGGAAAACTGATTAATTTTGCAGGCAAAAACATGATTCAGACTTTTTCAATGAGAAAGGAATTACGAAATTTCGTCATGCTGCTGGTGGCCTCACTGGCAGTCGCTTCGTGTCTTGAAGACGACACTACCGAGGTGACACTCTATGACGATACTGCTATCACAGCCTTCAGCCTGACTGGAGCCGACATCTATTACCACACACTCTCCTCCACTGGGGAAGATTCTGTTTATAGCGTGAGCGCTGGCACCGAGGTGACAGGCTGCGCTTTCTATATCGACCAGTTGAAGGGGGAAGTGTTCAATGTCGATTCGCTGCCTGTAGGCACCGATGTGTCGAAGATGCTCTGCAGTCTCTCCACCAAAAACAATGGTGTCCCCTTTATCGAGAGTCTTGAACCCGAAGACCCCACCTACCTCTCGTCTACCGACTCGGTCGACTTCTCCGAGCCGCGTGTTGTGCGGATTTATTCATCGGATGGAACACGCTACCGTTCTTACACCATCCGGGTGAATCTGCATCAGGAAGAGCCCGACTCGTTTGTATGGAAGGAAATGGCCGCTTGCCAACAGCTGGCTACCGCTGGCCGGCTCAAGGCCTGTCTGCTCAATGACCGGTTGATGGTGTTTGCGCAGCAGGGACGGACCACTGAAGTCTATTCGCTCACTGCGGATGGCCAGTGGGATACGGTTCCCGTAACCTTGGACGGAGAGGCTGTGCAGAATATCGTACAGCGCAACGACTCCCTCTTCATCCTTGACGGCAACAGTCTCAAGGTGACAACCGATGGACAACTCTATACTGTTCTACTGGCCAGATGCCGGTTGACCCGACTGCTCGGAGGCAATACGGGTGAGCTCTATGGCATGGATGCTGCCGGAGGATTGATGGTGTCGGCTGATGGTGGACGCTCCTGGAGTGCAGACCGTATGGGTAGTGACGCCCGTCTGCTGCCCGTTTCTCATCTGGCCAGTGTCAGTCTGACCGATGCCTTTGTCAAGGGGACTGACTATACCGTGCTGGCTGGCAACCGGGATGAGGCTGCCTATCCTCAGGACCGCTATGCCAAGGTGTGGCGAAAGATTGTCGACAGAGGCAACTCCCAAGCCAACAAATGGATTTGTGTGAACGAGGATGTGGAGACAGGTTACTGTCTGCCCCGTCTTCAGAACCTGCAGATGTTTGTGTATGGCGGGACGCTGATGGCCATCGGTAGCCAGGAGGGTGAAACTGAAGGCTCCAACGCTTACAGCCAGTTCTATGAGAGCCGCGACGGCGGCATCACCTGGAAGCATACGCAACTCTGCCAACTGCCTGCCGCACTGGATTCACAGCTGACAAACATGGCTGTGGCTGTTTCTGCCGACAATTTCATCTGGATGGTGTGTGCCGGTACAGGACAGGTGTGGCGAGGAAGGCTCAACCGCTTAGGATGGAAACAATGAGCGCAAACTGTTACGGGAAGTGTCTGGCCAGGATGGTGCTGATGGGGTGGATGCTCCTGACGACGCTGGATCTGCATGCCCAGGAAGATCCCGAATACAAACTGGAACTGGGAGCAGGGGTAGGTATGATGACCTATCAGGGCGACTTCAGCAGCAGTCTTGTCAAACATGCTCAGACCGCATTCTCTGTAGTGGGCAAATACCGGTTCAACCCCCGTATGGACCTCTCGCTCAGAGTGACTCATGGCAAACTCAAAGGAAATGCCGAGGGACTGAAAACTTGGTATCCCTCGCAGATTGACCCCAAGTATGCCTTCAGTTATGCCAATACGGATGTGTGTGTCACCTACGAGTACAACTTCTGGCCGTATGGTACGGGCCGCGAATATCGGGGAGCCCAACCGCTCACACCCTATATAGCCATCGGACTGGGACTCAATATTGCCAAGACAACCGGCAGTGTGGTGACCACCAACTTCCCAATCGGACTGGGCGTGAAATATAAGGTGGCAGAAAGGGTCAACCTGAGTGCTGAATGGATGATGCATTTCACCGCCAGCGACCTCATCGATGGGGTGGAAGACCCGTATGGAATACCCCACAGTGGGCTGTTCAAGAATTGTGACAGCTTCAGCACGCTCCAGTTGTCAGTCACATACGACCTGTGGGCCAAATGCAAGACCTGCAACACCGACCGCTGGTGACCCTCCCCGGGGGAGGGGATTGCCAGCTATGGGGACAGGCGACACCTATTAATATATATAGAATAACAATAATCAAGATACACCAGGGTGAATGCCCGAATAACAGAAACAATTATGGATTGTGGATTAGACATGACTCGCATACCGCGCCATATCGCCATCATCATGGACGGCAACGGACGCTGGGCAGCTGCACGCGGAATGGAACGCAGTTTCGGACATAAGGAAGGAGTGGAGGCCGTCAGACGCATCACTTCTGAATGTACCAGGCTGGGGGTGGATTACCTCACGCTCTATACGTTCTCAACCGAAAACTGGAACAGACCCGACGATGAGATAGCAGCCCTCATGGGACTGGTGCTCACTTCGCTCGAAGATGAAATCTTCATGAAGAATGATGTGCGTTTCCGCGTGATAGGTGACATAGACCGACTGCCCGAGGCTGTGCGCAACAAACTCCGCGAGACCGAAGAGCATACCGCCAACAATAAAACCATGACCATGGTGGTGGCACTCAGCTATTCGGCCAAGTGGGAGATTACCAATGCCGCCAAGAAGATAGCCCAGGAGGTGAAGGAAGGGACACTCCAGGCAGAGGAAATCTGCGAGGAAACCATCAGCCGTCATCTCACCACCTATTTCATGCCGGATCCGGAACTGCTCATCCGTACAGGAGGCGAACTGAGAATTTCCAATTATCTGCTCTGGCAAATAGCCTATTCCGAACTCTATTTCTGTGACACGTTCTGGCCTGATTTCAATGAGGAGGAACTCCACAAGGCCATACGGAGTTACCAGAATAGACAACGTCGATTCGGAAAGACCGAAGAGCAAGTGGAAAACGAGAGCGAAGCATCACAACAATGAAACAGACAAACCAGACACTCTATTCCCATCTACTCAGACTGTTGAGAAAAACGACCAAGACCGTGCTCGCAGCCTTGGCTTTGGCCATGCCTTCCCTGACAGTGGCTCAGGATTTGCTCATCGAGAATCCGGAAATCTCATACGCCGGAACCCCCCGCAACTGTGAAATCGGTGGCATTCGTGTCACAGGAGTCGAGGGCTACGAAGATTATGTGCTCATCGGACTCTCTGGACTCACTGAAGGACAGCAAATCACGGTCCCGGGAAGTGAAATCACAGATGCTGTCAGACGGTATTGGCGCCATGGACTCTTCTCTAAGGTGGCCATCACCGCCGACTCTATCGTGGGCTCCAAGGTGTACCTCTGCATCCATCTTGCCCAACGGCCCCGAGTGAGTGCCATCAACTATACCGGGCTCAAGAAAAGCGAGCGCGAGGATATGGAGGCCAAGCTGGGCATCATGAAGGGAAGTCAGATTACGCCCAATATGATTAACCGTGCCAAGATTCTCGCACAGAAATATTTTGATGAGAAGGGTTACAAAAATGCGGAAATCAATATTACCCAGCGTGACGATGTGACGGGTAACAACCAGGTAATCCTGGATGTGGACGTGGACAAGAAGGCCAAGATGAAAATCCGCCATATTGTCATCGAGGGCAACAAGAATCTTTCTACCCGGAAAATCAAGGGTGGACTGTTCAGGAAAGGTGTGCTCACCAAGATGAATGAGGCAGGCAAACTGGGCAGTTTCTTGAAGTCGAAGAAGTTTACCGACGAACGGTACAAGACTGCCAAACAGAATCTCGTGGATAAATATAATGAGTTGGGATACAGGGATATGACAATTCTCGAAGACTCTGTTTGGAACCACGATGAGAAGCATGTCAACATCCTGCTGAAGGTGGATGAGGGACAGCGCTATTTTGTGCGCAACATCACCTGGGTCGGCAATACGGTGGTCAACACCGAATATCTCGAGGAATTGCTGGGCATGAAGCGTGGCGATGTCTATAACCAGAAGCAGATGAACAAGCGTCTGCGCGAAGACGACGATGCGGTGGGCAACTATTACTGGAACAATGGTTATGTGTTCTCCAATATAGACCCTGTGGAGGTGAATATCGACGGAGACTCCATCGACCTTGAGATGCGCGTCACCGAAGGTCCTCAGGCCCGCCTCAGCCATGTGCGCATCTATGGCAATGACCGGCTCTATGAGGAGGTGGTTCGCCGCGAACTCCGCACCAAGCCCGGTGACCTCTTCTCCAAGGACGCCCTCATGCGTTCGGCCCGTGACATCGCCTCGATGGGTTATTTCGATGCAGAGAAGGTGAACCCCGACGTGAAACCGAACTATGAGGACGGAACGGTAGACATCAACTGGAACTTGGAGCAGAAGTCTAACGACCAGGTGGAGTTCTCATTAGGTTGGGGACAGACCGGTGTGATTGGACGAATCTCGCTGAAGCTGAACAACTTCTCCATGCGCAACCTCTTTGGCAAGAACAAGATGCACCGCGGTATCATGCCTATCGGCGATGGTGAGCAACTCGCCCTCAGCGCCCAGACCAACGGCTCCTACTACCAGTCGTACAGCATCAGCTATTCGGCTCCATGGTTTGGTGGCAGACGTCCCAATGCCTTCAACGTGGGTGCCTTCTACTCCAAGCAGACCGACGTGAACAGCAACTACTACAACAGCAGTTGGATGAACAATTACTATAACTACTATGGCGGTTATGGCAATTACAACAACTACTACAACAACTATGAGAGCTATCTCGACGACGACAAGTGGGTGCAGCTCTTCGGCTTCTCGCTCGGATGGGGCAAGCGTCTGCGCTGGCCTGACGACTATTTCCAGCTCTCGCTTTCGCTCTCCTACACCCGCTATATGCTGCGTGACTGGAGTTACTTCATCATCAACAACGGTAACTGTAACAACATCAACCTCGGACTGACACTTTCACGTACCAGTACCGACAACCAACTCTTCCCCCGTTCGGGTTCCGAGTTCATGGCTTCGGTTACCATCACCCCGCCTTGGTCGGCCTGGGACGGAAAGGATTATGCCAACCTTGCCACCGACCGCAACTCTGCCACCTATGATGATGAGCAGCAGCAGAAATACCGCTGGATTGAATACCACAAGTGGAAGTTCAAGAGCCGTACCTTTACCGCACTCACCGGTGGTCAGAAGTGCTTCGTGCTGATGACCCGTGCCGAGTTTGGACTTCTGGGCTCCTACAACAAGCATAAGAAGTCGCCTTTCGAAACCTTCTATGTGGGTGGTGACGGTATGAGTGGATATTCGTCTTCCTACGCCCAGGAGACCATCGGTCTGCGTGGTTATGAGAACGGATCGCTCACTCCCTATTCCTATGCAGGATATGCCTACGACCGCTTCACGCTCGAGTTGCGCTATCCCTTCATGCTCGGCAACACAACCATCTATGGACTGGGCTTCGTCGAGGGAGGTAACGCCTGGTATGAGACCAAGGACTTCAATCCCTTCGACATGAAGCGTTCGGCTGGTCTCGGTGTCCGCATCTTCCTCCCCATGGTGGGATTGATGGGTATCGACTGGGCATACGGTTTCGACAAACAGCTGACTACGGGTACCAAGGGAGGTGGACAGTTCCACTTTATCCTCGGTCAGGAGTTCTAAGAGATGCCTTGCCGCTTGAATCGGTGCTGAGCCAAGAGCTGGCGGGGGTGAAATGAAACAGTGAAGAACAGACTAAAAGTATTCAGAAATGAACTGTAAACAGAAAATTCTCATGATGGTGGCCTTCATGGCCATGGCAATCGGGGCTCATGCCCAGAAATTTGCACTCGTCGACATGGAATATATCTTCAAGAACATTCCAGCCTACGAGCGTGCCAACGAGCAACTCAACCAGGTCTCCAAGAAGTGGCAGGCAGAGGTGGAGGCTCTAAGTGTTGAGGCACAGACGCTCTACAAGAACTACCAGAATGAGGTGGTATTCCTCTCGCAGGAGCAGAAGAAAGCCCGTCAGGATGCCATCATGGCCAAGGAGAAGGAGGCTGCCGAATTAAAGAAGAAGTACTTCGGCCCTGAGGGGGAGCTCTTCAAGAAGCGTACCAGTTTGATGACGCCGATACAGGATGAAATCTATAATGCCGTCAAGGATATTGCCGACCTGCGCGGTTATCAGCTGGTGCTCGACCGTGCCTCGGATGCGGGCATCATCTTTGGCAGCCCCAAGATAGATATCAGCAATGAGGTGCTGGAAAAATTAGGCTATGGCCGCTGATGCCATGGCCGGCCATTGCCTGTGTTGTCCTTAGCTTGGCGACAGGTATTGACAGAACAATAAAACATATCAATAACCAATTATCCCAACAAAAAATGAAAAAATTACTATTATTGCTTTTCGTTGTTGCTCCTCTGAGCGCAATGGCACAGAAGTTCGGCCACGTAAACGCCCAGGATATCATCCAGGTGATGCCTGAATACACCAAGGCCAAGGGTGAGATTGATGCCCTGCAGCAGCAGTATGAGGCTGACTTGAAGAGCATGCAGGACGAGTTTACCAAGAAGGTGAAAGACTATGAGACCAATGCCAAGACGCTGCCCGAGAATATCCGCCAGCGCCGTGAGCAGGAGCTGACAGAGATGCAGCAGAAAATCCAGCAGAGCTATCAGGACAACCAGCAGGCGCTGGGTCGCGCTTCTCAGGAGAAGATGCAGGCCATCACGACCAAGGTGATTGATGCCATCAAGGCCGTTGGTCAGGAGGGTGGTTATGTCTACATCATGGATATCGCTGGTGGCGTGCCTTATATCAGCACAACCCTCAGCACCGATGTGACTGCTCAGGTAAAGGCCAAGCTGGGCCTGAAATAATCGCTTGTTCCCATTACCAAATTTCTTATCTGGCGTCTTGATTCCATTCAGGCGCTTATATCCATTCATTTCAGATCGTCATGAAACATTTATTCTTATCCCTTATCGCCATGACTGTTCTGCCTGTTGCAGCTCAAGACGTGGTTACCACTGGGGCCGAGGCCGTTCCGGTTGCTGTCAGCATGCCGCAAGCTCCTGCCCTCAAGTTTGGTTATCTCAGTTACAACCAGGCCTTTGAAGCCATGCCCGACTATGCTATTGCCCAGCAGAATATGCGGGAACTGAAAGTGAAATACGAGGCTGAAATGACCCGTGTGGAGAAGGAGTTCAATGAGAAGTACGAAGATTTTCTGGAAGGGCAACGTGACTTCCCGCCATCCATTCTCCGCAAACGGCAGATGGAACTGCAGGAACTGATGACCAAGAATGTGATGTTCAAGGAAGAGAGCCGCAAGCTCTTGGAGCAGGCACGCGAGGATGTGTATGCCCCGCTGCACGACAAACTTGCACAGGTGCTCACGGAGCTGGCAGAAGCCAATGGGCTTGCCTTTATCCTCAATACCGACGACCACGCCTGTCCTTATCTCAATCCTGCCATGGGGATTGACCTGAACGAGGCCGTGCGCCAGCGCCTTCAGCCTTGACCCCCATGCTGAGCAAGGCTGCCGGACCCATCGGTATCTTCGATTCCGGTTACGGAGGACTGACCATCTTACATGGCATTCGCCAGTTACTTCCGCAATACGATTACCTCTATCTCGGCGATAATGCGCGGGCACCCTATGGTGCCCGCTCATTCGATGTGGTCTATGAATTTACGCGTCAAGCTGTAGTGCGACTTTTTGAAGAGGGCTGCCAGTTGGTGATTCTCGGATGCAATACGGCCTCGGCCAAGGCGCTGCGCACCATCCAGCAGCAGGATCTGCCACTAATCGACCCGGAGCGGCGTGTGCTGGGTATCATCCGTCCCACAGCCGAAGTAATCGGGTCGCTCACGCGAAGTCGCCATGTGGGCATACTGGCCACCGAGGGCACCATCAAGAGCGAGAGCTATACGCTGGAGATACAGAAACTTTATCCCGACATCCAGGTCAGTGGAGTGGCTTGTCCGTTTTGGGTACCGCTGGTGGAATATCAGGAAGCCGACAGTCCAGGTGCCGACTATTTCGTGAAGAAGCGGGTCGACCAGCTCATGGCATTGGATGCCGATATCGATGCCGTTATTCTGGGATGTACCCATTATCCGCTGCTCATGCCCAAGATAGTGAAGTATGTACCAACAGGAGTACGTATCATTGCTCAGGGCGACTATGTGGCCGACAGCCTCAGAACCTATTTGCAACGTCATCCCGGCATGGAGAACAGATGCTCCAAGGGCGGGCATGTGCGTTACCTGACCACAGAGAATGCCGACAAGTTCCGGGAATCGGCCCAGCTGTTCCTTCATGAACATGTCGAGGTGGAAACCATCACCTTAGGATAAATACAATACGGGGAGTGTCCATGAAATCTGGTCACTCCCCGTATGTTTTCTTTTTTGTTTCCTTTACTGCATCAGATAGATGCCCCGTGTGATGTGAGTCTGGGGGCGGGTCTTGTTGAGTTCGGTAATTTTCCGTCCGGACAGGTCGAAGAGTGCTATTCTCTCTCTTCCTTCAGGTAAGGAAAGGGTACCTTCCAAGCAAACAGGCCGTTTCAGGCCATTTGCTTGCCGTTCAGCGCAAGGACTGCTGATGCCTGCGGCAATCACTTCCCCGATGCTTTTCGAACTGCTGTTGAGCACTTGGGCCTGGGTGTTGTCACTGGTGTTGGCAGCTGAGATAAAGGCTACCATCTCCATCTTCTGTTCATTCCAGTTCTCTGGCAGCGTCACTTCGTAGTGTCTCTCTGTCTCAAAGCCTCCTTCTGCATTCTTCTCGATGGCTTCTCCCCAGGTAGGGGTGACACACTGACGCAGACTGTGGCGGTGATAGTAGTTGCCTGTGGCTCCTGCCTGGGTCATGGTGAAGAGACTGTCTTCGGTGAGGAAGAGGTTCAGACGCAGGCTGTCGGGCAGGGGCATCCCTTCAATCGAACTGCCTTTCACATCCATCGAAAGGGTGCGGGTAGCGCTGTCGTAAGAGCCGGAGAGCTGGATATGGGCATAGGCCGGTGTGGCGTTCTGCTCGGCATAGACGGTCTCCAAGGTGCTCGTAGAGGGGCTGAATATCGCCACTTGTTCGGTGAAGATGTCGGGATGGTTGTCGGTGAGTGCTGTCCGGTCCATCATCACTGCCGGTGCATAGAGCCGGTCCTTTTGGTAGAACCATTCATATTCGCGGCTGGCATCCACCGTAAACTGGTCGTCATAGAATCCCGCATGGTGGACCACTTCAATCACGTTCTCTTTGGATGCCATGGCCTTCGTAATCACCTCATGTTTGGAAGGGCAGTTGGTACATTTCTCGGTCGAGAACACCTCCAGCAATATGTTGCGCGGTACCAGATCCAGGCAGCAGAGCAGGGATGTGGTGCGTGAGTAGTTGTTGCTGTCATCCAGGTCGCCCCTGCCGTTCACCGCCTTCACATGCAGTTGGAGTTCATGGCTTCCTGCCGCAAGTGATGCACCTCCCGCTATCTGGAAGGAGCCCTGTTGGCGTGGTTCGGTCTGGTTCGTTTCAACGTTGACGGTCTCTACCACTTCCCCCCGGTCGAGAATCTCGATATCGAGGCTGTTCACCGCTGTGGAAGCCATGTTGAAGAAATTGCCCTTGAAGACCATTTCCTCCCCCTGTTTGGTGTAGGCGGGCAGCACACAATGCTGCAATACGATGTTCCGTTCGGGCAGCTGTTCGCCGCTTACCACTGCATACATCGAAGCACTGTAGAGGTCGGTGTATTTCTTCCATCCGTCACTTTTGTGACGGATCCATTCCTCAAAACCGTCCACGATGCGGTTGCTGTACTGGAGATAGCGCTGTCCCTCCACCTCATATCCGATGAATAGTTCGGATCCGTCGATGGCAAAGGGCTGTTCGAGCACGAGGGTCTGCCATCCTTTTTGGGCCACGGTGTAACGTTGCTCATAGAGCGGTTCGTCCTGCAGGTTGCGGGTGATGAACACCCTCAACGAGTCCTTGCCTGTAGCTTTGTTGATGTCGATATGCAGTTCCGTGATGCAGCATCCGCTGAAGGTCTGCATGGTTTCAGCCGGATAATGCAGGGCGGCACCCGCCTTCACCCCGTTTGACACCTGTGTCATGGTGACCGACTTGTTTTGTCCGTTGCCCAAAAGCATACTATGGTCTTCCGCGGCGTTTGCTGCGGAAGACCATAGTATGGCGAGTAGTGGGGCAATCCACTTGATGTTCTTTCCCATTATCTGTTCAGTTTGAAGCTCTGTGTACCCTCGGCTGAGTTCACCTTTACGATGTAGACACCTGCAGGCAGCTTGTTCATGTTGAACGACTTGCCCTGGCGTCCGCTGTCAATCAGTTTGCCGCTGGCATCATAGATGGAGGCCTCATGGTAGACACCATCCACGAAGAGTTCTCCGCAGCGGTAGTCGATGGCAATCTTGGTATTGTTGGCATTGGGCCGCTCAATGGCACTTGTATAGCGATTGCTGTCCCACAGCAGGGCGGGGACATTCAGGACACCAAACTCGGTTACGAGGTTACAGCCACCAGCCACTAATGAACCGTCCTCGCTGCAGTCCTGTGCGTGGGAAAGACTGTTGAAGGAGAGGGTGACCAGATTGCCGTCTTTGTCGGCGCACATATTAAACTGCTGGGTGAATACGAGTTTGTCGTCGTTGGTATAGGTGAAGTACTTGCCGGAACCATCAGCCATTTCGTAGTAGCCGTAGATGTTGCCGTTGGCATCAATGCTGTTGCAGATTCCACCATTGAAGTTGCGGTCATCGTCGGTCTCAAATCCGCATTCGAACAACTGGATCAGTTTGCCGTCGCGGATGATGGCAGGGTTGAAACCGCCTGCATCAGCCAGGTTATAGCCTACAATGGTCTTTCCATCGTTGCTTACGTCATAGACGAAGAAGTTTTGCCAGTTGATTCTCTCCGGCTCTGCTTTCACGAGTTCGCCTTCTACATAGTTGTAACCGTTTTCCTTCATGTCGGTATACACCTTGTCGATGACATATCCCGTGTCGGTCTTTTTCCAGACGATGGGCAGGAGGTTGACTTTTTCGGTGTTTCCGAAGAGGGTCTCCTTGTAGCCGGTGGTGGCGTAATAGTGGCCGATGATATACTGGGCATCCGGGGTGATGGCCCGTGCAGTCGTGACATAGTCCATCTGGGTATTGTAGTAGGTGGAGTAGTCGTCGGGAACAGGCAGCTGGGTCCATCCGTTCTCTACGGTGTAGTAGCCGGGATAGCAAATGCTCATTACCTCCAGGTCTTCCCTGTCCTCGAACAGTCCCACCATGGTTCCGTCGTTGGCCACGTCATAGAGTCCGTAGCGGTTGTAGCCATCCACGATGTAGTTAAGCACTTCCGAATCCTCGGCATCCCAGTAGTAGGCGGCACCCGTGATGAGAATGTCATCACAGCCCACGGCATAGCGTCCGTTGGCCGACACCTTGTGGAATACGCCCACTGGCACATTGGAATCGCCGTTGTCGTCAATCCATACGTCATTAGTAAATTCGTAGTATTCGTAGTTCTGTGCCTCTGCAGGCATCAAAGCCGCTCCGAACAAGGCGGCGGCAAGGAGTAATTTTTTTTCCATAACTCTTTTTTTGTGATTGATGAATGTTAGATAGTTAGACAGATAGAAATGAGATATCGATATTTCACGCATCATCCATCTGGCTTGCCCCCTTTGCACTTGGGCATTTGGGGAAAAACCAGATGGATGTTGGTGAGGGAGAGGGAATTACTTCACCTCCCAAGTATCGTTTGTCTCGAGCAGTTCCTCAAAGTTGTGGTATTTCTTCATGCCTTTCACCTGCTCAATCTGTGCGTTCACAGCCTCGTCGTAGGTGGGAGCTTCCACATCTCTGATGACACCGAGAGCCACGGGGAATCCGTGCTCGTTGTCCATCATCGCCAGTTTCAGCTGCAGCGTGTTGTCCTCGCAGTGGGCATCGTGTACCAGGATGTCGTCGATGGTATAGCCGTCTTTGCCAATTTCCACCACTTTCAGTCCGAATCCCTCCTGCACGAGTCCGTATTCATTGTTCTCGCCGAACACCAGTTTCTCGCCGTGCTTCACGTAGATGGCATTCTTCTTTCGTCCCTCCTTGTTGTAGATGGGGTCATAGCATCCGTTGTTGAAGATGACGCAGTTCTGCAGAATCTCGCATACCGATGCACCTTTGTGCTGGTAGGCAGCCTTCAGCACCTCCACGGTAGCGGGGGCGTCGGTGGCCACGGCTCTGGCAAAGAAGTGTCCTCGTGCTCCGAAACAGAGTTCGGCGGGGCGGAACGGGTCTTCCACTGTTCCGTATGGGCTCGATTTCGATACGAATCCTCTTGGACTGGTGGGTGAATACTGTCCCTTGGTCAGTCCGTAGATACGGTTGTTGAGCAGAATCATGTTCAGGTCGATATTGCGTCGCATGGCATGGATGAAGTGGTTGCCGCCGATGGCGAGTCCGTCACCGTCGCCGCTGATTTGCCAGACGGTGAGGTCGGGGTTGGTCACCTTGGCTCCTGTGGCGATGGCAGCAGCGCGTCCGTGCACGGTCTGCATGGCATAGGTGTTTACGTAATAGGGCAGTCGGCTGGAGCATCCGATACCCGAGATGACTGCGATGTTGTGTGGGGCCACGCCCACCTCGGCCATGGCTTTGTGCAGAGAGGCCAGGAAGAAGTGGTCTCCGCATCCGGGACACCATCTGGGTTGTCCCTTCTTATAGTCGCTTACTTCGTACATGTTCGTTTTGTCTTTTTTCGTTTCAACTGTTGTTTCCTCTATTTGTTTCAACGGTTGGTCTTGGTTTCTTGGATGATAGAGGTAGTTATGCGTTGATGATAGCTGCGAAAGCCTTTTTCAGTTCGCTCACCACAAAGGGTTGTCCCTTCACCTGGTTGAATTGATAGGGGGCAAATCCGTCCACCTTGGCACGCAGGTAGGCTGCCAGCTGTCCGAGGTTCTGTTCGGCCACTACAACCTTCTTGTATTTCTTCATCACCTCGGCGGTATTCTTAGGCAGTGGGTTGATGAACTTCAGTTGTGCCAATGCCACCTTGTGTCCCTCCTTCTGCAGTTCTTCCATCGCGCTGTAGAGGTGGCCGTAGGTGCTTCCGAATCCCACGATGAGCAGTTCGGCATCCTCCTTGTCGCCTTCCACTTCCAGGTCGGGTACGGGGATTCGTGCCACTTTTTCGGCTCTCAGTCGGCACATGATGTCGTGGTTTTCGGGTTCCGTTGAGATGGCACCGGTCTTGCCGTCCTTCTCCAGACCTCCGAGGATGTGGGTATAGCCTTCCTGTCCGGGAATGGCCCAGTAGCGCACCATGGTCTCCTCGTCTCTCTGATAAGGCGTGTAGTTGCCCTTCATTTCGGGGGTCACGTAGTGGGGGGCGATAGTGGGCAGGGTGTCCATGGTGGGCAGTTTCCATGCTGCCGAACCGTTGGCGATGAAGGCATCGGTGAGCAGGATGACGGGCGTGAGATGTTCCAGTGCCATCTTCGATGCCTGGTAGGCGGCGTCGAAGCAGTCGGTGGGGCTGGTAGCGGCAATCACGGGCATGGGGCTTTCGCCGTTGCGGCCGTAGAGAGCCTGCAGCAGGTCGGTCTGTTCGCTCTTGGTGGGCAGTCCGGTAGAGGGGCCGCCGCGCTGTACGTCGATGATGACGAGAGGCAGCTCGTCGATGACGGCCAGGTTCATGGCTTCCGACTTCAGGCAGATACCAGGGCCGGAGGTGGAGGTGACGGCCAGGGCGCCGGCAAAGGCAGCACCCAGAGCGCTGGCACATCCGCTGATTTCGTCTTCACACTGTACGGTAATCACGCCACACGACTTGTGCTTCGACAGCTCATGCAGGATGTCGGTAGCGGGAGTGATGGGGTAGGAACCGAGGAAAAGTTTCAGTCCGGCCTTCTCCGCGGCAGCAATGAGGCCGTACGCCGTAGCCTTGTTGCCGGTGATGTCCATATAGCGTCCCTGCACTTTTTCCTTCGATTCGATGCGGTAGGTGGCAGGCACACTGGCGTGAACGTTGTGACCATAATCAAATCCGGCTTCCACCACCTTGATGTTGTTCTCGGCAATCTGCGGTTTCTTGGCAAACTTCTCTCTGAGGAAGTTGGCCACGAGTTTCAGGTCGCGGTTGAAGAGCCAGCAGACGAGTCCCAGTGCAAACATGTTTCTGCACTTGAGCACCGACTTGTTGTCCATGCCGCTGTCGGCCAGGCAGTCTTTCACCATCTTGGTGATGGGGCAAGCCACTACGCGGTCGGGGTCTACGCCCAGTTCGCCGAGATAGTCTTCGGTCTGGAACTCTGCCTTCTGCAGGTCTTTGGGGCCGAAGCTGTCCGTGTCGATGATGATGGTAGCTTGTGCTTTGGCATATTTGAGTTGCGTCTTCAGTGCTGCAGCGTTCATAGCCACCAATACGTCACATTTGTCGCCGGGGGTGAATACCTTCCCGGCTCCGATGTGCACCTGGAATCCTGATACACCAGTGAGCGAACCTTGCGGGGCTCGGATGTCTGCAGGATAGTCGGGGAAGGTAGAGATGCCGTTGCCGACCGTAGCAGACACAGTAGAGAAAATGTTACCTGCCAGCTGCATTCCGTCGCCGGAATCGCCGGAGAATCTAACCACCACTTGGTCTAACTCTTTGATTTCGATTTTTTCTGCCATACCTTAATAATAATATTTCTTTCTGTTCTTTCGGCTTGCTCGGTCATGGGTGTTGACCATGGCTGTCAGTGCCCCATTTTCAACCTTTCCAGCCTTCAACTGTTGTAATACGCTGCAAATTTCGGAAAGATTATTGAATTGGCAAAATCTTTTCCTAGAAAAATGTCTAAAATGACTAAAAAACTTTATTTTTAGCGAATTTTCTATCAGATGAATGTCTCTTTTTACTTGAAACATGACAAAATGCAAGTATTTGATGGTTTTTTCAAACATATTGTGTTGAATTGTGACCCTGAGATAATAGTTATCTACTAAAAAGGGATGTTTGCCAACTCAATGTGACAAAAAAACCTTCTGTAAAAGCCATTTTCGTTACTTTATCCTAAAAAGCAAAGCCCAAAAAAGAAATGAGGATGATTTTATTTGCGTAAATCTTGATTTTTTGTTATCTTTGCGGCGATTTTAGTGACAGGATTACAACTCACCAATAGGACATATATATTCACTTTTTAAATACATCAAAACAAAAATGGCAAAGTTTAACAAGTCAGTTTTAGAGCAGTACGGAATCTGCGGAGCTACCGAGGTTGTGTACAATCCTTCTTACGAAGTACTTTTTGAAGAGGAGACCAAGGAAACCCTCACCGGTTTCGACAAGGGTCAGAACACTGAGCTCGGCGCAGTGAACGTGATGACAGGTATCTATACCGGCCGTTCTCCCAAGGATAAGTTCATCGTAGACGATGAGAACTCTCACGACACCATTTGGTGGACTTCTGATGACTATAAGAACGACAACAAGCCCGTTACCAAGGAGGCTTGGGCTGCCGTGAAGAAGATTGCCCAGGAGGAACTCTCCGGCAAGAAACTCTATGTAATCGACGGCTTCTGCGGTGCCAACAAGGATACCCGTATGGCTGTTCGTTTCATCATGGAGGTGGCTTGGCAGGCACACTTCGTGAAGAACATGTTCATCCGTCCCACCGAGGAGGAACTGGAGGAATTCGAGCCCAACTTCATCGTTTACAATGCTTCCAAGGCCAAGGTTGAGAACTACAAGGAGCTCGGACTCAACTCTGAGACCGCTGTTGTCTTCAACGTAACCAGCCGTGAGCAGGTAATCATCAACACCTGGTATGGCGGTGAGATGAAGAAGGGTATGTTCTCTATGATGAACTACTACCTGCCTCTCCAGGGCATCGCTTCCATGCACTGCTCTGCCAACTGCGACATGAACGGCGAGAACACCGCTATCTTCTTCGGTCTCTCAGGTACCGGCAAGACCACTCTGTCTACCGATCCCAAGCGCCGCCTCATTGGTGACGACGAGCACGGATGGGACGACAACGGTGTGTTCAACTTCGAGGGTGGCT
>JAEDMP010000048.1 GCA_016302965.1 Bacteroidaceae bacterium | reverse complement strand
TTATTAACCCTACCTTAACAGGGTTAATAATCTTGGCACCATAAGATTATTAACCCTACCTTAACAGGGTTAATAATCTTGGCACCATAAGATTATTAACCTTATAGGCAACGAAGTCAACTGCATGGGGCAACGCAACTAATATTCCTCCAAATTGGTCCTTTGTGAGTTGAGAAAACAACATAGTGTCGTTTCCTCAACTGCAACAGACGGGGAACTCTTGTGCTTCACCAAACATGTGCCGTGCGAAATACTTGACAAGACTAACGTTTACAGCATTCCCGAACTGCTTGTATGCTTGTGCCTGTTTAACGTCAGGTTGGAAGGTATCCGGGAAGTTTTGAAGACGGGCACATTCTCTTGGTGTAAGGAATCTCCTTCGTGAACCGATGATGGAAGTCTGCACGATAGCCACAAGGGCCGGGAAATATGTATTGACCTTCACTCGAATACCAGAGGGACGCAACTGGAAAATCTGATTCCAAATGTCCGGATGCTTTGTTTGCCCGGCTTGCCATTCCAATTTTGCTTTTGCTCCAAAGAACAGCGGATTCTGATGTGCTCTTTGAATCCATCTGTCAATAAATTCCCGATTATTCACATACAGTTCATTGTTCTTCAGGATGAAGTTCTGCTTCCATGCAGGATATTGTGCAAGATTCTCGTTCGGATCAAGGTCACACAGCCTGTCCGACCAGATAGGGAAACCTGGCAGCCTCTTTACCTTGATATGTTGGATGAAATCGTTCCATATGTCAATCAGGTCTTCCATTTCTGCAGAGATACGGTACTCATCGATGTTGGGAATATCGTTGTCGTCCTGAAGTATTGAATCAATGGAACACGGAATCATTTGCTCTTTCGTAAAGGTAAAAGGAGCAATATCACCTATATCCTTTCGGACACACATGATATAAACACGCTCACGGTGTTGGGGAATGCCCACATAGTGAGGACTGAAGATGACAGGTTCGGGCAGGAGGTTGTAGCCCAGCCCTTCCAGTTTATCATGAATGACCCGCCAAGTGTTGCCTTTGTCGTGGCTTGCAAGATTACGTACGTTCTCCAATAGAACATACTTGGGCTGATGGTACGCCAAGATTCGGCAAATGTCAAAGAACAGGGTTCCTTTCGTCGGATCATCAAACCCCAACCGGTTACCAGCCTTGGAGAATGCCTGACAGGGGAAGCCTCCACAAAGCACGTCATGGGCAGGAATCGCTGCGGCATCAATTTTTGTTATATCTCCTGCCGGAGCCAAACCGTAGTTCGCTTGATAGGTCTTGCGGCAATCCACATCTATATCACTGGCAAAGACACACGTACCCCCCAACGATTCCATTGCTTGATGAAAACCGCCTATGCCACAAAACAGATCGATGAATGTAAATGGTTCCATTACTGATGGTATGTATAGCGGAAAACAACAAAGTTGTCATTCTCCAGCACTTTTTTGCTAATATTGAATTTTGGTTTTCTTGCATGGCCGTCCGGCTGCCGGCCTTGGTTAAACTCGGTGAGAGCCTCTCGGAAATTGACCCTGTTCAGTTCGACAATAGCCATCTTCACGAATCTGACCGAGTGTTTCATACGTTCATGGTACGACATTTCATCCTTGTCGTATGACGGATCCACGCTCTTGATGAAACGGTTTCTTCCCTTGGTCGCCTCAAAGCCTGTTGCTTCGCTGTCCTTGACTGTTTCATGCTCATAGATGACATACCAGAATTTATCAAAGCGATAGATGCACTCCGTCAGATTACGCTGGTCGTTGCCTGGAGTCTCTTTCTGATTGATGTCACTGGCTTTCAGGTCGCCATAGAAATCCGCTTCGTCAAAATGGATGTCAAAATCCAAATCGCCCTCACGTTTCAGCGCACTGCCGACATAACGCATCCGGTTTGTCACATGCTGTTCGATGGTAAACTTATTGAATCTGTATTCCAAGAACCATCCTGCCCACTCTGCCTGTCTCCATTGGCGCCATTCATTGTTGTGCATCTCCTTAATGACATCAAGCGCATTGAGCCACTGTCCAAAAGTGAAACCGCAGTTGAATTGGCGGAAAAGGTCAAAAAGCGAATTGACCTCGCTTGCATGACCATTCAGATAATCTTTAAACTTGTCTCTGCGAATGGCAGTAATGGAGTTGCCAAAATAATCTTCTTTATGGAAGATGCCATAGGTCATCGCCTGAAATAAGTCATTGGTATAGATGTGTGCGGATGAATTATGACCTTTCTTGGTCAGATAAGTATCTTTTTTGAAGTCAACAAATATGATATTGTCACCATGGTGCTCGTCCCCATAATGATAAACGCCAATATAGCGGATATCAATATGAGGATTCTCTTTGTTTGTGATATGGGTATATTCATTGAACCAGCATGGCAACTGCACTCTCTTTTTGTATATGGGGTGAGGATTTCCCAGATATGTACAGGTTCTGACGAGAAGGTGATACACCTTGTTGTTGTCATCAACGTACTCAAGCAACCATTTTCGAATGGGTATTGTCTTGATTCTGCACCTATTTTTCCCCAGCAACCCCATGAGACAAACTTGCAGTTGCTTGTCGGATAATGGTTGGTCTTGGGCTATGACAAGGTTTTTGTCAAGAGTAATCTGTTCACTGTCAATATTCATATTTTTATGTCTGTTACTTTTTCAATGGTTGTAAAAAAGGGGTAGTAATCTCTTTGATGATAAATCGTCTTTTCCGATATGCTGTTCGGTATGTCGGTGACCAAAGGATTGTCGCTCTTCAACCTGAAACAGAGATAGGTCTCACCAGATGTAGCAAAGCCTAATGATTTCAAGAATGATGCGTCTGCAAGTATAGGCTCTTCTGAATCAAGTTCGAACAATGAACCAGTACTCTTGTTGTGTATCAACAAATACTGGGGTACCACTGCACAGTCATGGATGAAAATGGAGCCTTTCCTGCCATCCGAACGCACATAGTACAACTTGTTTTGCAAAATGAGCCGTTTATGCAATTCATCTTTATAGTAACCAACGAGAACTATACGCTGGGTAGCCTTGGTGGGTTGCACTTGGGTGGAAGCTGTCTCTCCAAGCCCTTTAAATGCTTTCAATATGGCTTTCGCTATTTCCTTTCCAAGACGTGGAGGAACAGCATTTCCTATCATCTTATATGCGTCCTCGATATTGTCATACTCAAAGATAAAGTTGTCCGGAAAAGTCTGTATTCTGGCACATTCACGAACGCTCAACCTTCTGTACTCCTTCATTTTATCCCTCTGGAAATTCCATTTCTCATGACCAAAATACATCATCTTGGGAGACGAAGGATGCAATGGAGCAAAACGGGCAGTGGCATTGATTGTAAAAGACGGCTGCTGCCAACCTCTGCGCCTGTTGCCCCGGTAATAGAAAGGTCCGAACATTGATGCCAGGACATCATGATTGGGTCGCTTGTTGTCCACAACAGGTTCGTCTTTACGTCCTGTATAGAAATTGGGCTCTTCTGTTATATCACCGATTGCCTGCTCTAAGGTGACAGGCTGGTCACATGTTGGACGAGGGAAGGAAAACGAAAAGGGCAATTCCTTCTTGAAGCCAACGAAAAAGACCCTTTCCCGATTTTGGGGAATGCGGAAGTCTACAGCGTCGAGCAACGCCCATTGTACATGATAACCAGCATGGTCCATTCTGGCAATAAAATCGTCAAACGCATCCTTGAATTTGCTGTCAAGTATTCCTTTCACATTCTCTATCACGAAGAATTTGGGTTGCTTTATTTGGATGAGTTCTATGTATTTCAGAAACAACTTGCCTCTTTCATCATCAAGTCCTTTCTGATTGCCACCAATGCTCCACGATTGACAGGGAGGCCCGCCAATCATTCCGTCACAATAGGGAATAGACAGAGGGTCCATCTTGCAAACATCACCCAGGACAAATTCTGTGTTCGGATGGTTTCGCAGGTAGGTAGCACGACAATGCGGTTCAGACTCATTGGCCCAAACCACATCAAATCCTGCCTGTTCAAATCCCAGATCAAGACCTCCACATCCTGCAAAGAAAGAAACGACCTTCATGTTCTCTATTCCGCCGATTTTTCATGATTATTACATGTGCTATCATACCATGCTGATTTGGTTGTGTCATAGAGTGAAACACTGTGTGACACTTGTCGCCATCCCATCTTTTAACATACAAAAATACAAATTATTTGGGAATTAACAACGTTTTCGTTTCATCTTTTAAGAGAATTTAATTCGACCTATGCTGTTGAAAACATAACCGAAACAACACCCGAACAACATGTCACACAACAAGCAACTAAAAAAAGCCCCTCCGGTATGGAAGGGCTTTTCTTATAGAGTAAGGGCACGAGGCAGATGCCTCTTGTCTTGGATTATCGGCGGATAATCACTTTCTTGCCATTGATGATATAGAGCTTGCCGGGAGCCAGCGAGTTGAGGGCTTCAGGAGCAGCCTGGTTGAGCAGCTGGACACCGTTGACATCATAAACCGTTACCTTGCCACCCTCAGCCACGAAGCGCTGGGCGATGGAGGTGCTGGTAGCGATGGTGTAAACGAAGACGATGTCCTGCTGGTTGCTGCCTTCACCCCATGAGCCATAGGATACGGCACCAGCGGGAATGGTGAGCGTGTAGACGCCGTCTGCGGTGATGGCACCATCCTTGAGCTCTACCTGCAACTGGTTATAATCACCATCCCAATAGAGGGCGAGCTCTGTGCGATACGACTGGCCTTTGTCATCAACCAAGGTGCAGTTGCCGCTGGCACCTACCTCTTCCTGGTCTTCGAAGGTGAGGATGAGCAAGGCAGGAATCTCGGTCACATTACCGGCAGCAGGACTGATGGACACATGGTCTTCAACAGGCTCTTCGGGAGTATCGTTATCATTCTTCACCTCGATGGTGAAGACAGCCTCGGCACTGGGCTTCAAGGAGAAGCCGTCGCTACCGATGTTAAACACGCCCTGAGGCAGGACAACGGAATAGAAGCCGGTTGTAGCCACCTCATTGTCGAGGGTTACCACTACCTCGGTGCCATACTCAGCCTTGTCATCAGGATAGATTACCTGGTAGTCGACAGCCGTGGCCACCACATTGCGCATCATGTCCATCACTTCGATTTTGCCAAGGTTGCTGTAAGCAATACCGCTGGGATGACTGAACGTGAGGGTGCTGAACTTCTCAACGGGCATTCCTACGACGGGAGCGGTCATGGTGACCTCGGGCAGACCGAAGTTGGTCTCTACATAGACGGAGAAGAAGGTGTTTTCCTCTTCGCCATTGTTGCCCTTGAGGAGTTCGCCATCCATATCCTCGGCCTGGATGCTCACCATGAACGAGTTGTACTGGGAGAGCACATAGTCGGAAATCAGGATAGTGGCGGTGGTGTTGTCGTCGCTCATCTGTACCTCGCAAGGCTCGGTCATGCCAAAGCCTAAGGGTACGAAGGCCTGCTTGATGCGAACGGCACCGCTGAAGACAAACTGGATGCTGTTGTCGTCGCCCGTCAGGGTGAAGTTGGGTTCATTGGAACCGAAAAGCAGTTCGGCAGGCTCCACGAGGGTAACGGCACTGTACTCGAAAGCCTTCATGGCTCCCTGCAGGGTGATGGCAGCCGTGAAGATGGGGTCGTCGCCATAGTTCTTCGCGTTGTTGTCGCTCCATCCCTTGAGCTGCAATTCATAGGTGTTGCCGGCATAGAGTTTGTAGTCGATGGGAATCCAGAACTCCCAGTGTCCTTGGTCGGTCTTTTCGCTCTTGTCGGTCACGGCCTTGATGATGTCGCCGGTGGTCACATTCACCACCTGATACTGCAATACGCCAATCTCGCTGTCCATGCTGGTGGCGATAGCGAGGGTACCGTCGGCTATCAGTTTCTCGATAGTGGCAGCCTGCAGCAGGTCGATGCTCACCGAACCGTCGGCCGAGGTCATGACAGCGCTCTCCACCTGGGCTCCTACGGCTGCATGGCCTGCAGTGGTGTAGGTGGCGGTAAGGTCGGCAGAGTGGTCGAGACCGTCGGGAGTGGAAAGGCCGGCAAAGCTGACCACAACCGTGCTGTTGGCATCGCGGCTGAACTCAGGCACAGGAACAGTGATGATGGTGGCCGTAGCTTCCTCGGTGTCGGGCTGGCTGCTGATCTGCGAAGCGGGCACCACCTTGGTTTTGGCCACGCCGCCATCGGTATAGGCAAACTGCACACCACTGTAGTTCAGGTGGCCGCCTTTCTCTTCATTGACCCATATTTCGATGCTCTCTACACCATCGATGGAGCTGCCCTGAACGGGAGTGAAGTCGGCATAGACGGAGTATTCGGTCGACTGATAGTTGTAGACAAAGCCATAGGAACCGAGAGAGCCGCTGCCATCAGAATAGGTGTAGTTGCCCTCGGCATCATAGACACCACTGATAGTAAGACTGATGGTGGGATAAGCAGTACCGCTGGCAATCTTCATCGTGGCGGGCGTGCGCAGTTTGCCACGCAGGTCGACGGCCAGGATATTGGTGCCAAAGAACTTCACGGGCAAACTCTCTGAGTAGAAGTCGCCATCCGACTCCAGGTCGCCATACTCCAACGTGGCGGTGGGAACACGGTTGACATCCAGGTCACCGTCGAACACCAACTGAACCAGACCGGTGGGATCGTCCTCGGGGAACCAGGAGAGGAAAGTGTCGAGACCATTGCCAGGAGTATTGACCATGGAAGTCAGCATCACGGGTTGGGCGGCTGCCACAAACTGGGCGGTCACGTCGCCAAGACTGCTGGTACCATCCGTGGCTGCCACATTGAGCAGGGTGACGGTGAGGGCATCACCAGCCTTGATGGCACCTTTCTTATAAAGTTCCAGCAACTGGGTCTTGGGCTCTATGGATACATAGCTGCCCTGTACATTGGCCACCAATGAAGTCTTCTCTTCGCCCACAGAGAGCTGGGCACCCTTGATCTTCACCGGACAGTTGAACTTGAACGTTACCAGACTGTTGGCGGCAGAAAGCACCGACGACTCAGCGGGGGTAACACTCTCGAGAGCCAACTGCTTCACCACCTCGCTGCCACTGCCATAGCTGACGGTGACCGTGCTGGGGTTCATACAGAAAGTTTCGTAGATGTAATAAGTAGTGCCGGCAGCAGTACCCTTGGCTACGGGAATGGTCAGGATAAAGGCACCAGAACCATTGTTGGCAAACCAGTTGTCTTGAGCGATATCACTGCTGCAGGCAGCATCGGTATCTACCCTCCAGAAGGTATCGCTCAGTCCGTCGATGACGAGGCATACGCCATCTTCTGTCACATCCTGAGGCACGACAAACTTGGCATAGACCGCCTTGTTATTGCCAGGCAGGGTGACCGTGGCTCCGTTTTCCAGGACGATGGGATCATCCTGGGTGCCAGAACCGATGGCTGCCCAAGCCGTGCCAGCCACCGTCATAAGGGCGGCCAAAGCAAGGAACAATGTTTTTTTGATTCTCATAAATGATAATTTATTGATTAATGTTGATTGAATAATGATTACTGACGAAAGAACAATCAGGGTTTCACCACTACCTTCTGCTCCATGCTGGCTCCGTTGCCCACCACCTTGATGATGATGAGACCGCGATAGTTGAGCGGGAGAGTGGCGGCATCATGGCCTTCGACGCTACCCAGCAGTCGGCCGTCGGCCGTATAGGCAGAGAGCAGGAAGTCGCCTTCGCCCTTCACCTGTAATTGCTGTCCGAGACAGTTGAGACGGAACTGGCTGCCAGTTGCCGTCACGCCCTGGATGCCGGTGGTCATCTCTACCTGGGCACGGGCCACATTGAGCAGTTCGCCAGTGGCAGCATTCAGAGCCAGCAGCGTCACCTTGGTATTGGCCACATCAGATACGTAGCTGGCATTGTCCTTCATGGTGAAACGGATGGTGCCGGCATATTTTTCGCTGCTGGCGATAGTGGCAGGCAGCAGACCCGTCTGGCCGTAATAGTTGTTGGCGGGATAGAGGGCGCGGGCCACATCATTGAAGGTATAGGGCACCACTGTGCTCTTGCCATAGGCACCACCCTTCTGCCATTCGCCGAGGTCATCGTCGTTGATGGTATAGAGATTGTTGGATTGGAATCCCATCAGACCATCCTCGGTCACCACACAGAGCAGACCGATGGCGGCATTGTCCATGTCGAGGGCTGAGTGGAACTGATAGTTCACGTTCATGCGGTCGGTATCCTGCTCGTAAGAGGCAGTGATGTCAAGGTCGGCATCGGCGGCATACGCCATCTCCGTGTTCACTACATCGAGCCAAAGGTTCTTCTCAGCCGAGGTGAAGCTGTAGTCGGTCACACCATTGACGGTGGTGCTGGTCATGGGCATGAAAGCACCTGCCATGCGGTTGATCACGGCCGAGGGGGCTGCCGTCAGTCCGAGGAAGGTCTGGGCATAGTCGGTCATACCGCTCTCGAGCTTGTCGCCCGTATAGATATGATAGCAGATGGGGATGAAGCGGTCGCCATAGATAGTCTCGAGTTTCTCGAGGGCGAGGTGTCCCTTCGGACAGTTCTGGCAGCTCTGGCCCGTCATCTCCTCAAGCAGGGTGCGCTTGGTGGTCTGGAAGGCCAGGTTCTTGATAACCACACCGATACCAAATTCCACTTCACCCTCATTCAGGATAGCCTGCACCAACAGACCATTGTACTTACCCGACTGCAGGGGCAGCGGCTTGGCAAACTCGAAAGGATAGACAGCGCCCTTGTTGAGCTGCACATCCTGATCTACAATCTCGTCGATGGTGTTGAAATCGGAATCCATCAGTTTCAGCCGCAGAGTGGTATAGGTGGCCGTCTCGTTCTTGATGGTCAGACTGCCCTTCACCTTCTGTTCCATGGCTGCCACCTGGGTGGTCTCCACGTCGGAGAGGCTGAGTTCCACATCGGCATCGTGGGCCACACTGACGTTGGTCAGGAAGATGGCACTCTGGTTGTCGTTGTCATTCACAAAGGCAATATACACCTTCTTGCCGTCGTAGCGGGCGAGGTCAATCTCGTATGACTGCCAGTCGCCGGCCAGTGTGGCATCACTGTTACCGGGGAGCAGACGCTCCTTGAATACCAGGTCGCCCCGGCTGCGGAAGGTGGCAGCGGTGGCGGCATCGAGCGTATTGATGACCTCGTCGGTGGCATAGACAATCACCTTGAGGGTATCGTTCTTGCCCGTGAGATAGCTCTGGGCATCGAAGGTGAGACGGCACTTGTCATCGGGGATGGAGAGTTGGGGAGTTACCATCCAGTCGTCGCTCTTGCCCGAGGGTACATACATCGAGTGGGAAACGGCGCAAAAGTTGGTGTAGTCGTCATCGCAAGCCACCGACCAAGGCATGTTGGAAGTGAAGCTCCATGCCTGCATGTCAGAGGTAGGTGTAAGCTGGTCGCCGTCGTAGAGAATCACATTGTTGAGTCCAGAGGCGAAATTTTCGATATAGATGTGAGAGTTGTCCGAACTGATATTTCGCTCATAGACACCCTGATAGGTCACGCTGATGGCTTCGTTGGCACTGTTGCCGCTCAACTCGGTCACACTGCCTGCGGGCAGTTCCACCCGATACTCGCTGCCCTTATAGAGCAGCAGCGTGGAGTTGGGATAAAGCATCACCTGATGATAGGTATCGGCAGTGTTGCCTGCCACGATATTCAATTGGGCCACAGGGGTCGTCTCGTCATTGCGATAGACATTGGCCCGGGCATCCTTGGCCACCTTGACCATGGCATCAAAGCTGAAGACGATGGGGTTGGTGGTGGCATCGAGCTGACCGAGCGTACTGCCCGTTTCGGGACTGACAGAGGTCATGCCCAAAGCCTTGGTACCATAGCCCTGGTAATGGAGTTCGATGAGGTTGTTGGTGCGCGAGGGGTCGCCCTGCAGACAGATGGTGCCGGCGGGGATGGTGATGGTATAGTCCATGCCCTCGGTGAGGGTCTGGGTGCGGAAGGAGATATTGACAATGGTGGCATTCGACACGTCGGCAGCAAACTGGGCAGCCTGACGGATGGTGTTGCCGTTGGCATCCTTGAAGGCGATGTCAGTGGTCTTGCCCAGCACCTCCACCTTGCGGTCAAACTTCACCTGCACGCTCGACATCTTGGTGATGGAGGCATTGTTGCGGGGGATGGCACTGTAGTTGCTCAGCAGGTTCACCGTGGCACAAGCCTCACCGAAGCTGACGGGCAGCGTGAGATGATAGTTCTCCTGGGAGATGTAGGCCATGCCCACCATCTCGCGGCAGTTGTCGGCCACACCGATAACCAGACCGGTGGCGTCATAGCCGGTAGAGGTATAGTAGTCGATGCCGTAGTTCTGCTTGAGCAGTTCGTCGAAGGCATACCAGTAGGCCCCCTTGCGGATGTAGAGCGAACGGCTAGGGCTCATGGCTGGAGTAGAGGCATAGAGGGTGCCCTCGTTGTCGACAGTCACACAACCCTTGTCCAGGTCGTCGGGAGCCAGGTAATAGTCGATTTGCTTGGTCTCGGTATTGTAGCGGAAGGGAGTATACACATCATCGATGGTGAAGAGGAGACCGCCCACCCACTTCCCATTGGAACTGATGCAGATGTCGGCGAGACTGTTGATGGAGTCGTTCTTGGCGCTATAACGCTTGTTGGCGGCATCATAGTCGAAGACCAGGGCATCGAAGGTCTCATTCTCACGGTCGTAGAGGAAATAGAGCACATCCTGGGGATAGCTGTAGCTCATGCAGCCCACAAGATAACGGGCATCGGCCGAGAGACCCGTGAGGCGCAGCATCTGCTGGTTGGTGCCCGAGAGGTCTACCTTCGGCAGCCCCTTCAGGCTGATGAGGGACTGGGTGGAGAGGTCCCACATCGAGGGTTCCTCATAAAGGAAGTTGGCAGACTTTCCACAGTAGCCCACGGCATAGCGGCCATCGGGGGTGATGGCAGCCACACGCCCCTGGTCGCAGCCTTTGTTGATGGGCAGGGTGGTCCACTGCTGGGTCTCGGGACTCCAGATGGCAGGCACACCGAGATAAGATCCAGCCACCCATCCATCATCAGTGACATCAGCAGCGAGACAGGAGAGAACGCCCAATCCGGCAGTCAGTTCGGTCACACTCTTGTCTGACAGGTTCACCAACTTGGGGAAGGCATCGGACGAGGATGCATCGTCCACTCCGTATGCCACTGCCCACTTGCCGTTGTCAGAAATGGAGCGGAAAGTGGAACCGTCGCTCATGGTGTAGCTCTGCAGACGAGCATCGCTGCCCGTCTGGGCCCATGAAACGGCACATGCGAGCATACCTGCTGCAAACAGACATGCCCTTCTGAATTGTTGCTTAATAATCATATTTTTAATAAATTGATAATTGATAATTTAAATTTCACATGAATATTCATTTGGCAAAGTTAGTCAAAAATTCCCGTTTTCTGCCTTTTACACCTTTATATATATATAAGAAAAAGATTATTTAACGCTACATAACGCTTTTTTTAGTCAACTTTTTCTTACCTGACGGAGACTACCGCTGACATCAAACGAGCGTCGGTCGGCCAGATAGAGGGTGATGAGCAGGGAGAACATCGATGCCACAAAGGTGATAACGATAATCATCATCTGATACTTGATGGCTACATCAGGCGAGCTGCCTCCCAATATCTGACCAATCATCGTGCCGGGAAGCGACACCAGTCCCATTACCGCCATGTTGCCGATACACGGAGCGAAAGATTTCTCCAAAGCCTGGCGTACAAAGGGGGTGACCGCCTCGATATGGGTGGCACCGTTGCCCAAAAGGTAATAGTAGAGTTGCTGCTCACGCTGCAGGCAGTCGTAATACGTATTGAGCCCCATCACATTTACCCCCAGCATGTTGCCCATCAGTATGCCCATGATGGGAATGAAATAGCGGGCATCGAAGGGATGGGACAGATGGAGTACGGGCAACAGGAAATAGAGCCCCACCACCAATGCCGATGCCAGCAGCGACGACACCAAGGGGAAAAAGATGGTGAGGAATCGCAGACGGGTGCGCGAGGTGATGGTCGAGGCGGCCACCACCACCATCACCAATACCCAGAGGAGGTTGAGCCAGAGGTTGTTCCAAAGAAACAGATACTTGAGATAGATGCCGATGAGCGACAGCTGCACCACCATCCTCAACGTGGCTATGAGGGTGGAAAGCACCTGGCCCACCCGGAAATAATGGAAGGCGTAGAGGGGGATGGCCATCAGCAGGAGGCCTACGGCCAAGCCGAAATAGGAGATGTCTAAGGTATTCATGCTGTATTTGCTTGATAAGAGGTAATCATAAGGGAGGAGGAATCAGACGATCCGTATCTGAAGGTCGCAGTGGGCAGCGAGCCCCTCATCGTGGGTGACGGCAAGCACCGTGGCACCGGCCTCTGCCATGCGCCGCAGATAGGCGCTGACCAGTTCGGAGGTCTGACGCTCCAAGGCCGAGGTGGGTTCATCGACAAACACATAACGTTTGCCCAGCAGACCACAAACGGCCAGCATCACGCGCTGGCGCTCACCACCACTGAGTTCGGCCACCTTCTTGTCGTAGGTCTCGGGAGCCAGATGCAGGCGTTCCATCTCTTCCTGCAGCCGTTTCTTAGAGAAAGGCAGATGACGATTCTCTCGCAACTGGAAGGGCAAAGCCACCATCTCACTCACCTTCTGACAGGAAAGCAACGCCAACTCCTGGGGCAGATAGGCCATCTGCCGGCGGAAGGTCTCGGCAGAATGTGGCGTAAGCAACTCGCCGTCATAGCTGATGAAACCGCTGTCAAGCCGCGAGAAGCCCATCAGGCAGCGCAACAAACTGGTTTTTCCACACCCCGACTCGCCCACTATACAGGCCATCGTGCCTGCATTGAGCGTAAACGACAAGTCGGCAAACAAATTCTTTTCGCCTGCACTGAAACAGGCATTCTTCACTTCCAACATATCTTTTTTGCTAATATGGATGCAAAAGTACAACAACATTTCGTAAACGCAAAGTTTCCGGGCCTAAAAATCACTATCCATATTGACTTGGGTCAATAAAAGGGCAGATTATCATCCTATTAACAGGAAAAATGAATGGCGGTTCGGAAAATCCCTCTATCTTTGCACCAGAAAACAAGAAGAAAAAAGGATAACAGGATGTGAAGCTGCATCCCACAAGAGAAAGTAAAAAGATTGTATAATTGATTTAAGGTAAAAAGATTATGAAAAGAATGATTAACAAAATTGCAGAGAACAAGAAAGTATCGAAGTATTGCGTGAACATGCTGAGAATGTACAACTACGGAAGAGTGAACTTCCCGGTATAAACCCGACATCGTTCACAGAATAAAGCAAAGAGGGGTGTGTCACAACCATGGACACGCCCCTCTTTTTCCTTATTCTTCCTTGCGCTTGCCCAGTTCCCAACAGGCCACCGCCGCAGCGGCTGCCACATTGAGCGAGTCGACGGCATGATACATGGGAATGCGCACCACATAGTCGGCCTCGCTGATGGTTTGACAGGGGAGTCCGTCGCCCTCGGTGCCCATGACCACGGCCAAGCGGGGCTCCTGCTTCAAGGCCGGATGCGATAGGGAGACGGAGTCGGCGGTCAGCGCCATAGCGGCCGTCTTGAACCCGTATTCATGCAGCTGTGAGGGTTCTCCGTCGAGCCAGGTCCAGGGGACGAGAAACACCGTACCCATCGACACGCGGATGGAACGGCGGTTGAGCGGGTCACAACTGTTGCGTGTGAGCAATACGGCATCCATGCCCAAAGCCGCCGCCGAACGGAAGATGGCTCCAATGTTGGTGGTGTCCACCACCCCATCAATCACCACCACCCTACGGGCATCCCTGCAGACGGCCTCTACCGAAGGCAACTGACGACGACGCATGGCACACAACACCCCTCGCGTGAGGGTATAACCCGTGAGCGACGAAAGCAACTGACGCTCACCGGTATAGATGGGAATATCGCCACAACGGGCTATGAGCGAGGCCGCATCGCCCGTGATATGCTTGCGCTCACACAAAAGGGCGAAAGGTTCGTAACCGGCATCCAATGCCACCTTGATGACCTTCGGGCTCTCGGCGATGAACAACCCCTGGCCATGCTCCAGACCTTGCCGCAACTGGGCCTCGGTCAGTTTGCCGAAGATGTCCAATCCCGGCATATCCAATGATTCGATTTCTATGATATTCATCATGATATGGGTTTGCTTGATGATGCTTTTTTTCAGATGAGGGGTTGCAGGCAGACAGGATTATCCCCTCTTGCTCCTGCAAAGGTACGGATTTTTCCTTGATTTACATCAATAAAAATAAGGTTTTCTTGTTTTTCAGTAGATATGTGGAAAAATTAACGTACCTTTGCAAAAAATATAGTTTTTTCGGCATGTCATCCCCCTGATGGCATGTCACCAGAGGGGTAACAAGTATCACTATTATATTACAAATTCATCAACATGAAAGCGTTTGAGTTTAGACCCAAGATCCTCGACACCCTGAGGAACTACGACAAGAAGAATCTCACCTCCGATGTGATGGCGGGAATCATTGTGGGTATCGTGGCCCTGCCTTTGGCCATCGCCTTCGGTATCGCATCGGGAGTGACTCCCGAAAAGGGTATCATCACAGCCATCGTGGCCGGTCTCATCATCTCGGTATTCGGTGGCAGCAAGGTGCAGATAGGCGGACCTACCGGTGCGTTTATCATCATCATCTACGGCATCATCCAGCAGTACGGCATTGAGGGACTGGCCATTGCCACCTTCATGGCGGGTGCCTTCCTGGTGCTCTTCGGTCTGCTCCATCTCGGCACCATCATCAAATATATCCCCTACCCGATTGTGGTAGGATTCACCAGCGGTATCGCCGTCACCATCTTCACCACCCAGATCAAAGACCTCTTCGGTCTGCAACTGGCATCGGTGCCTTCCGACTTTATCGAGAAATGGGTGGTCTACATCCAGAACCTGACCACCGCCGACCTCTGGACCACGATTATCGGACTGCTGAGTGTGGTGGTGATTGCCATCACGCCCCGATTCAGCAAGAAGATTCCCGGCTCGCTGATTGCCATCATCGTGATGACGGTGATAGCCCTGCTGCTCAAGAACTTCGCTGGTGTCAGCTCCATCGAGACCATCGGCGACCGTTTCTCCATCTCGGCTCAACTGCCCGATGCCCATGTGCCAGAGATGACCTGGGAAACCATCAAACGACTGGTATCACCCGCCCTCACCATTGCCATCCTCGGAGCCATTGAGAGTCTGCTCTCTGCCACCGTGGCCGACGGTGTCATCGGCGACCACCATGACTCGAATACCGAACTGGTGGCCCAGGGTATTGCCAACCTGGCTTCACCCCTCTTCGGAGGTATTCCTGCCACAGGTGCCATCGCCCGCACCATGACCAACATCAACAATGGCGGACGCACCCCCATCGCCGGTATCATCCATGCTGCCGTATTGCTGCTCATCTTCCTCTTCCTCATGCCCTTGGCACAGTATATTCCCATGGCGTGTCTGGCTGGTGTGCTGGTGGTGGTGAGCTATGGCATGAGCGGCTGGCGCTCGTTCCTCGCCCTGACCAAGAATCCCAAGAGTGACGTCACCGTACTGCTCATCACCTTCTTCCTCACCATCATCTTCGACCTGACCATCGCCATTGAGGTGGGACTGATCATCGCCTGTCTGCTCTTCATGCGACGCATGGCTGAGACAACCGACGTGAAGGTGATCAGCGACGAGATTGACCCCAACGAGGAACTCGACATCAAGGCAGGCAACCTGGAACACCTCACCATCCCCAAGGGTGTGGAGGTATACGAGATCAACGGCCCCTACTTCTTCGGAGCCGGCAACCGTTTCGAGGAAATTATGGCCGGACTGGGCGACCGTCCGAAGGTGCGCATCATCCGTATGCGCAAGGTGCCCTTTGTCGATTCAACGGGTATCCACAACCTCACCAACCTCTGTGAGATGAGCCGCAAGGAGGGCATACAAATCATCCTCTCGGGTGTGAACCCCAAGGTACAGGCCGTACTCACCAAATCAGGCTTCAACGAACTGCTGGGCGAAGAGAACATCTGCAGCCATATCAACCTTGCACTGGAGCGGGCCAAACAGTGCCTCCAAGCATAAGCCCCTCAAGGCATCAGTCTCTCAGAGCATAAGATACAAATCGTCAGTGGCATTGCTTCTTGCAATCTTTTGGTATTGCGAAGGAGTCATGCCATTGATTTTTTTATTTCCATATTTCAAATGTTACAAATCTTTAACGAACAGAAGGAAGGATTTTCCTGGCTCGCAACGGATCTGGATGCCCGTTAGGCGCCCAAAAACGTCCAAATGGCTTTTTGGCACTTTCCAGTTGGGAAAATAATTTTTTCCAGTTGGGAAAATAAATTTTTCCAGTTAGGCATTTTTATTTACAAAATGCCACAACGGGCGAAAACGACGAAATCTGGCCACCACCATACAGAAAAAAAATGGTTGCCATGACAGAATAGAAATTATAGAAATTTAACTATGAGCAATAAGGTAGTAACTGGCCCTATTCAGTTTTCGACTGCAATCTTATCACTCTCACACTTCAAACGGAAGACGACATCCGGCAAGATTTGATTTTTTCACAAACCTTTCACTCTATTATTTGGTAATGTCGTTTTAATTCCCTATATTTGCACCGACATAAAAGAGGAATTGATTATGATAATAAGTGTTGCAAACCCGATTTATGATGCGGTGTTCAAATACCTGATGGAGGACAACCGCGTGGCCAAGACCATACTTTCGGCCCTGCTGAAACAGGAGGTGGCCGAAGTGGATATGCGGAAGCATGAATACACCAACGGTACGCGTGACAAGATCTCGATGTTCCGCATCGACTTCGGAGCCAAGGTGCGCCAGGACGACGGAAGCCTGAAACTGGTGCTCATAGAACTGCAGAAGACATGGCTGGAGACGGAGACGCTGCGTTTCCGCCAGTACCTCGGTACGCAATATGCCAATCCCGACAACATCATCAAGGATGATAACCCCAATGGTTGGGGCATACCGATGATAACCGTCTATCTGCTCGGACATCGCGTGGGCGACATCGAGGAGCCCGTGCTCTATGTAAAGCACAAGTCGTACGACTATGACGGAATGGAGGTGACCACAGGGATGCCCGACCCGTTTGTGGAGAGTCTCGTACACGACAGCATCATCGTACAGATTCCTCTGCTTCACGGCCGTGTGAACAACCGACTGGTGGAGGTGCTGAGCGTCTTCGACCAGACCCACAAGGACGGACATAACCGCCAGGTGCTGAGAATAGATGACGAGGCATTCAAGGGAGATGCCGAGATGGAACACATCCTGCACCGCCTGCTCACTGCCGCGTCTGACAGCAAACTGCGTCAGGATATGAATGTGGAGGACGAATATTTCTCTGCCATCGAGACCCGTGACACGGCCATCATGAAGCGAGACCAAAGGATAGCAGAGCAAAATGCACAACTCGAAGAGCAATCGGCACAACTCGAAGAGCAATCGGCACAACTCGAAG
>JAEDMP010000047.1 GCA_016302965.1 Bacteroidaceae bacterium | reverse complement strand
GGCAGTCAGTTTGCAACCGAATAGAGTAACCAAAATGAGAGTCTTCCACATCATGTAGAGATTCAACACAAAAGAGGATGTATCACCAATCAATCGGCTGATACATCCTCTTTTTCAGAAGCCACTTTCCATCAATAAAGATGGGCAGGCACAAGTTCCTGTGCTCTTTCGAAATCCTCTACCGTATCGAGCTCAATAGAGAAAAGATCGGTCGTGTCAGTAGCCGTGAAACAATATCCTTGTGGTATCAAACGTTCGAAGGCCTTCTCATAGAATACATTTACCTGTCGCTCCTGCTCCATCATAGGCACCAGCTCTGCAAACAGGGCAGCCGAATAGTCGGCATTCATTTTCTCGATACCCACCGACTCACCAATGGCATCAGCAATGGAACAGACCTTGCTAATCTCCTGAATCCTATTCTGACCATCTACGATTACCTTGATCTCTTCGTCGCCCAACTCATGGTTGTTGACGGCCAGCGTGGTCTCCGGCTGTTGCAACAGCCTGGCGATGATGGCGGGGTCGAAAAGGATGTCGCTGTCGAGCAAGAGGAAGGGTTTCCCCTCTACCCGTTCACGGGTCAGATAGAGCGAATAGATATTGTTGGTAGAACTGTAGTCGGCATTATGGATGAAATGGAGCTTGAGTGTCGGATAATGGACCTTGAGAAAATCCTCAATCATCTCGCTGCGATAACCGGTCACCACTACCAGTTCGTCAACCCCATTAGCCACCAGTGCATCTACGGTGCGCTGCAAGAGCGTGCGCTGTCCCACCTGCAGGAGACACTTGGGACAATGGTCGGTAAGCGGGCGCAGGCGTGAGGCCATACCCGCAGCCAGGATAACAGCAATCATGAGTGCACCACTTTGAGGATGGCATCACACACCTTGCGGTTCTGTTCCCGCTGTCCGAGGGTGATGCGCATGTGTGAATTGATGTCGGGTTCATCCATGAATTTCACCTTGTAGCTCATGCCCTTGAACTCCTCCTGCAGGCGTTCCTTCAAGGCGATGGGATATTTGATGAGGATGAAGTTGGCCACCGACTTATACACTTTGAAACCCTCCAACGCACCCAGTTCGCGGGTATACATCTCGCGGGCCTCCTGCATCACCTGTCCGATGGCACGGTAGTGGTCATCCGACTTCAGGGCGGCAATACCGAGTTCCTCAGAGAGCCGGTCGTAACCCAGATACTTGTTGGCATACCTTCCGAACCGCTCCATCAGTTCACTCTTGCCCGTGAAGCCGAATCCCATGCGCAGTCCGGGCAGTCCGTAGAACTTGGAGAAAGTGCGGCAGAAGATGACATTGGGATGGATTTCCGTCAGTTCCTTGATATAAGAGGTGTCGGTATTGACAAACGAGGCATAGGCCTCATCCATCAGCAGAAGCGTCTCTTCGGGCACCATGTCCATCAAGCGCTTGGTCTCCTCCATGGTCAGTCCGTTGCCCGTGGGATTGTTGGGCGAAGCAATGAGCAGGATACGCGGACGCTTCTCCTTCACAATCTGCTCCAGTTCGTCGAGGTCGTAGCGGAAACTGTCTTCCGTCTCATAGAGGGGATAGAAGTCGGTCACACCGTTCACCTCACTGGCAATCGATTTGTAGTACCACCAGGAGAACTTCGGAATGAGGATAGTGCGGTTGTCACCCTCGGTGAGGAAGAAGTGGATAGCCATCTTCAGCAAATCCTCAGCGCCATAGCCGAGAATGACCTGCCGTTCGTCAATGCCATACAGTTCGGAGAGATATACGGAGAGGATGCTCTTCTTGCCCTGGTCATAGATACGTGTGTAGAAGCACAGCGTATTGATGTCGAAGTTACGGAATGTCTCTTTGACAAGACTGGACGGTTCGAAGTTGAACTCGTTCCTGTCGAGATAAATCATGTTGTCGCTCATGTTTTTTTCGTATTTGGGTGCAAAGTTACAAAAAAATACGAAAGTTTGACAGAAATCCCTTATCTTTTCAAATCTTATTTGTACTTTTGTAGGTAAAAAACTGTATAACCCCCTCCATCAAGGTATGAAGACACTTTTGAAGCATCCCTATTTCTGGCTATTGGTGGTCATCTGTGTGCTGACCATCCTTCCTTTTCTCGGCATGACAGAGTATCACACCAAGGGCGAACCCCGCGAGTCGATAGTATCCTATACGATGCTCACGGGCGACAACTGGACCCTCCCCCGCAACAATGGTGGCGAGATGGCCTACAAGCCCCCTTTCTTCCACTGGTGTGTGGCAGCCGTCTCGGCCGTATGGGGAGCGGTGACCGAAGCCTCATCACGCATGCCTTCGGCTCTGGCACTGATTCTCATGACGCTATGGGGTTATCTGTTCTATGCCCGCCGTACCCGTCCCGGACTGGCTCTGACAGCCGCCTTGGTGACGCTCACCAGTTTTGAGTTGCACCGTGCCGGCAGCAATTGCCGTGTTGATATGGTGCTGACAGCACTCATCGTCTGTGCCCTCTATGCCCTCTACCGATGGTTTGAACGGGGGTGCAGGGGCGTGCCGCTCACAGCCATCATACTCATGGGACTGGGCACGATGACCAAGGGACCCATCGGCTCCATCCTTCCCTGCCTCGGCATCGGTTTGTTCATGCTCTTGCGCAAACAGCCCTTCTGGCGCACCTTCCTCACCCTCTGCGGCTTCGGCCTGCTCTCACTGCTGCTCTACGGAGCCTGGTTCTATGTGGCATGGCAGCAGGGAGGTGACGAGTTCCTGAGTCTGATGTACGATGAGAACATCGGCCGCATGACGGGTACGATGAGCTATCCCGCCCACGATTTCCACTGGACCTTCAACATCTTGACCGTCATTCTGGGCTATCTGCCCTGGACGCTGCTGCCCCTCACCGCCCTCCTCTTCGTCCGTTGGCGATGCAGCCAGCAAGGCTGCCGGATGAACGGAGGCTGGTTCCGCACTCTTATAGCCCAAGCCCGCCAGTGGTGGCAGCGGCTGTTGCAGATGCCCGATGTGGAACTGTTCTCTTTGGTGAATCTCGTTTCCATCTTCGTGTTCTATTGCATCCCCTCGAGCAAGCGCTCCGTCTATCTGATGCCCATCTATCCCTTTATCGGCTATTTCCTGGCCAAGTGGATGCTGTGGCTGGCCGACAACCGTCCGAAAATTCTGCGCGCCTATGGCTCTGTACTGGCTGTGCTGAGTGCCCTGCTCTTTGTGGTATTTATCATCGTCAAGTTGCAACTGGTGCCCGAAAGCATCTTCGGCCATGGCCGCCATGCCGAGGCCAATGTGCTGATGCTGCGTGCGATGGAACAGATAGGCGGCTTCGGCTCCTGGTGTTTCGTGCTGTTGCCCACAGTGGCCGGACTGGCCTGGTGGGTGTTTGTCAGACGGGTTCGACAAGGCTCCTCCATTGTTCCTGCCATCCTGGCCTTGGTGTTCTGCCTCTATCTCTCGCTCGACGGGCTGTATATCCCCACTGCCGTCAACACCAAATCGCTCAAAGCCATCTCGGCAGAGATTGACCGTGTGGCTCCAGCCTCAGAGGGACGTCTCTATGAGTATATCGAAGAGGGAGTGAAAGCCAAAGGCGACCCGCTTCACTTCTTCGAGGTGAACTTCTATCTGCACGACCGCATCGGCAGTTTCCATCACGAAAAACCGCAGTCAGGCTTCCTGCTCATCAGCCGCAAGGACATGGAGAAAAACAAAGCCGGATTTGCCCGCGAAGGCTATCAGTTCGAGCCCGTCTACCAGGCATCCAAGCGTGGACTGATGGTGTATAAGTTCTCACGATAACCCGACCATAAACAAATGATGAAAATAGGATTTGACGCCAAGCGGGCGGCACAGAACCGCACAGGCCTGGGCAACTACAGCCGATTTGTTCTCCGCATCCTCTCTGAGGGGTTCCCCGAAAACGAATACCATCTCTATATCCCCAAGGAGCATAAGATGCCTTATCTGCGTGAGATTCCCACGTGGAAAAAACTCTTGCTCCATTTCCCTTGCTCGCTTGTGTGGCGCAGGCTGAGTGCGCTGTGGCGCATCGGTCCCGTAAGCCGTGACCTCCGCCGCGACGGCATCCGGCTGTTCCATGGTCTGAGCAACGAACTGCCCCTGAGCATCCGCAGCGCCGGTTGCAAGAGCATCGTGACCATCCATGACCTCATTTTCATCCATGAGCCCCAGTATTACCATGCCATCGACCGCTGGATCTACAACTACAAGTTCCGCAAGGCATGTGAACTCTCCGACCGCGTGATTGCCGTGAGCGAATTTACCAAACGGGAAATCATGCACTATTACGGCACTCCTGCGGAGAAGATCAGCGTGGTCTATCAGGGCTGCGACCGTGCCTTCCGTGAGACCATCCCTGCCGAAACGCTGCAACGCGTCAGACAGCAGTATCAGTTGCCCCAACACTACCTGCTCTATGTGGGCAGCATTGAGGAACGCAAGAATGTGATGTTGGTGGTGAAGGCCCTCCGCGAACTGCGCAACCAGGGGGGTATAGAGGGCGAACAGCCCATCCTGGTGATTGTGGGCAAGCGCACCAAGTATACGTCAGAGGTGGAGCGCTATATCCATGCCGAGGGTCTGGAAGCACAAGTGAAGTTCTTCCACAAGGTACCGTTCGATGATTTGCCGTCCATCTATCGTCTGGCCTATCTCTTTGTCTATCCCTCGCGCATCGAGGGCTTCGGCATCCCCATCCTCGAAGCACTCAACAGTGCGATACCGGTCATCGCCTGCACAGGTTCCTGCCTGGAAGAAGCGGGCGGCCCTCACTCCGTCTATGTCAATCCCGATGATGTCCAAGGCATGATCCAATCCATCCGCCGCATCTGGACGGATGACCATCTGCGCCAACTCATGATCAAAGAGGGCATCCGTTACGCCAACCATCACTTCACCGACGAGCAGTTGCGTAACGACCTGATGCAAGTCTACCAGTCGGTATGACGTACGCCTTTCCCTCCTATCCGCAGTACGGCAGGCAGGAAGAGGACGAGGGGAATGACGCTGAGCAGCAGACCACCGATGGTGCCCACGGCGAGCGAAAACCAGAAGGGTTGTTCGTCGGGACCGTCGATGAGGAAGGGAATCATGCCCAAGATGGTGGAAAGGACGGTGAGCATGACAGGCACTATCTTGTGGTTGAAGGCACGCAGATAGGCACGCACCCCACGACGGGGCTGCATCCGATACTGGCAGAGGATATAGATGCCGGCATTGACCGTGAGACCGGCCAGCAAAACCATCGCCGCAAAGCCGCCTGTGCCGAAGGGAAAGTCGAGGAGCGGATAGGCAAGAAACAGACCGATGAACGAGACGGGTATCAGCAAGGTGACCGCCAGCGACTGCCAGAGACTCTCGAACATCACCGCCAGAATAAAGAAGACAATCACCGCCACCAGCACGATGAGCCCATACTGGGAGCCATCGTCCTCGTAGGCTCCATACGACCGGTTCATACAACGGAAGCCCGCAGGGAAACGGTCGTTGAACATCCGCATGATGCCCTTGACATATTCACTGCTGTATTGGTAGGAACCCAATACATTGAACGCTACCCGCAACACATACTCCTGATGGTCGCGCGGAATGATATTCTTGGCCTTTCGCCGGCTGATATCCATCAGATGCGAGGGACTCAGCGAACGCCCTTGGCTGTTGACTTGGCTATGGCCGAGTTGCCAGAGGTCGAAAGCATCCACAGACCACGGATGGGTCTCCACCTCCCACTTTGAGTCATCGTCCGTCGTGAGCAGGCTGGCCTTCCGCACTGCGAGCATCCCCTGCAGGGCGGCATGCACCTCCTGCGGACTGACACTGTCGAGGGCAAGCCGCTCCCGGTCATAATCCATGAAAAACTCATCTTCCTGTTCCTCATGCCCCGGTGTGACAATGGCCACATCCACCACCCTGCTGTTCTTGGCCATCACGCGGCACATCTCCTCGGCATAACGGTAGAGCCGCTCATAATCATAACCCGCTATCTCGATACTGTTCGTGCGGTGCTGCAGACGGATGGAATTGCTGAACCCGCGGCTACTCACACCCGAGGTGGCCCAATCGGCACCTCCAATCGTGATGAGTTTGCCGATGACCTGATTCTCCAGCATATAGGGGAAACTGGATTGGAGCGCCTCCTTGCGGAACTCGACCACGATAGAGGCACCACGTTGACGCACGTTGGTCTCATACCGTTTGATTTCCTTGAACTGCGAGAGGAAGGCCTCCACCTCGCGCACCTTGTCGTTCAGTTCGTGTACACTGCCCCCAACAGGCATGGAGCCACGGATGCGCAGTTGCATCTCCGGCTCTTTGGGGCGGAAGGTGTCCCCTTCTATATGGTCGGCAAATGCCTTGAGACTGAGGGCAAAGAGGGCGGCAAATGCCGACAGCAGTCCCACTCTCACCCAGCGCCGCTGCGTGAGCCTCAGATAAGAGAGGTAGGCCGCCGCCGCTGCCAGCAGCCATCGGGTATGGCGGTTGCGGCTGAGCACAGGCCGACGCATGGAGACACCCATGCGGCTGATAAGGGCCGGAGTGAAGAAGAGTGCCACCAGAATCGCTACCAGCAGATTGACCATCACCACGACGGAGAAGTCACGCAGGTCGCGCCTCAGATAGTCGGGCAACCAGAACACCATGACCAGCGCCCCCAAGGTGGTGAGCATGGCCGCCAGGATGCCCGCAAAGGCACGGCGGTTGCGATAGTAGGCATAATGGTCGGTCATGACGATGGCCGCATCTATCAGCATACCGAGCGAGATGGTGATGCCCGCCATCGAGAAAGGATGCAGCCGAAGGTCAAGCAGCCAGTAGCATCCCACCGCTATCAGGATATTGGCCAGCAGCGACAGGGCGATGACCAGCAGATAGCGCCACTGGCATCCGCCACTCAGCCAGACAAACAGGAGCAGAATGAGGATCGTGAGCGAGGAGCGCCAGACCAGGGTGCGGAACTCGCTCATCTGTTCTTCGGCACGATCGTAAGAGAGGGTGGGATGCAAGGAGCGGAACCCGCTGCCGAGCGCCCCGACCGTCTTCTTCACCTCCTTGGCCACTGCCACCACACCAGCCCCTCGTGCGGCATACACCTTCATATAAAGGGTATTCATACCATTGACCCGGTAATAACTGTCGGGCTTGCGCTCCCGTAGCGAACAGGAGGCGAGATGGTTAAGATAGATAATCTTGCCCTCTACCTTCTTCAGCGGAATCTCTCCCAAACGGTGGCCATCGGCTTCGGAGGCCAGCAGCAGGGGCACACGGATGGTGCCGGCATCTACCGTCACTTCGCCCAGGACATGCTCCCTACCCACAAAGTGGCGGATGGCTTCGACCATATCGTTGGCAGTGAGACCATAGAGTGCCAACTGGGCGGCATCATAGTCCACCTGCATATAACAGGTAGGGGCACCGGAGAGATCGACCCGCGACACGCCCTCCACCCGTTCGATGGCCTGTTGAGCCTCTGACTGTGCCACCTGCAGTATCTGCTGCTGGCTCATCGCCGCATGGAAGCGGTAGGTGAGGATATGCTTCTCCGTATCGTCATCGCCCCAGACAGCATCCACCTCGCCTCCCGTCACCACCGGATAAGACAACTGTTCGGGCAACTTGCTCCGCAACTGCCGGATGATGGAGGCCATCTCAAACTTGATGGCCGACACATCGGCACCCGGTTTCAGTTCCACCACCACCTGGCCACGGCCAAAACGGCTGACCGATGACACCTTCTCCACCCCCTTTACCGAACTGACCACCGCCTCGATGCGCGAGGTGGCCTGCTGCTCGATGACCTTGGCAGCAGCCTGCGGCCAGCGGAAGGAGACCGTCAGCGTCTTGCCCTGTTCGGGCCGGGGCGCATTGCCGATGTCCAACCGGGGCAACAGGGCAGCCCCCGCCACCATCAGCACACAGAAGACAAGCAGGATGGAAAAGGAATGTTTCATGGGCGGCGACGGTAGAGAAGATAATAGAAGACAGGCACCAGATAGAGGCTCACCAAGGTGCCTCCCACCATGCCTACGATCAGGGTGAACGACAGGGGAAACTGCAGGGCCGAGCCCATGTCGCCCTGCCTCAACAGGGGCAGGATGGCCAGAATGGTGGTGAGCGAGGTCATGACGATGGGTTTCAGACGCCGGTGGCCTGCCTCGCAGATGGCCCTGAGCAACACACGGCCGTTCACAGATGAACCCTGACGACGGTAGAGCCTGTTGATGGTGTCCACCTTGAGGATGGAGTCGTTGATGATGATGCCCCCCATCACCACCATGCCAATCATCGACATCACATTGACCGACAGACCGCACAGCAGCAACACGAGCAGCACCAAGGCCACATCCACGGCCACCTCGGCGAGGATGATGATGGGCTGCAACAGACTCTCGAACTGGGCTGAGAGGATGAAATAGAGCAGGAGCAGCGACACCGCCAGCACCACCGCCAGTTCGCCAATCATCTCGCGCGACGAGAAATAGGCACCGCGGAAGGTTGCCTGCAGAGGCATTCCCTCACTGGTGAGCCGTCTCACCTCCTCCATCACCATCCTGGCCTCACGCTCCGAGGCATGGGCTATATCCACCGCCACATACTCCCCCTCGTCGCCTGCCAGCAACATCTTGTAGTCCTCGCCTTGCCGTTCGTCGACGATATAGGAGAGGGGCACCTCCACCCCATCGGCATTGGTCACCGTGTGGGCAAGCAATGAGGCGGCCTCACGGGCATCGGCAGCCACCACCACAGGCACCCGCTCGCCGGCACTGCTCAGGTTGTAAATGCTTCCGGCCCCCAACAGTCCGGCCAGTCGGGTTTGGACTTGCTGGAACCCCACACGGTAATAGGCCATGCGCCCCGCATCTGCCTGGTAGCGCAGACAGCGTTCGGTGGCCACGGGCTGTATGCCGAGGTGGGGGAAACGCCGGCGCAGCGAGTCGGTCAACTGTCTCGTTTCCGCCACACGGGGCCTTCCGCCCTCCTTGCGGTGGAGCCTCACCTGCAGGTCGGGCTCGTCGGTAGCAAAGATCAGGTCAAAGATATTGGCAGCCATACGCACCTCCACCTTGGCTTCGGGATAACGGCTTGCCACATAGCGTCTCATCGCCTCCACCCCCTTTTCACAAGCCTCGGGCGAAGCAGCCCGGACATAGCAGACGGCCTCCGACCCGCTGAGGTTGCCCGTATGGGAGAGCATGAAATCTTGGGTGCCCACCATGGCCGTAGAGGCATCGATATGCGGCTGGGAGGCCTTGAGCATATCGGCCACCCGCCGGTTGTTCTCCTCGGCCACAATCCCCTGATTCCAGTCGATGGCCACCAAGGCATCCTGGTGGGGCAACTGGGGCATACGCTCCTTGCGGACAAACGGGAAGAGCGCCCCCATCAGCACCACAGAGAGGGCGAAGCCAGCCACCAGCAGCGGCTGATGACGCAGCGAGAGCCTCAGCCCCCGCTCATAGAGAGGCAGCAGCCAGCGGCTGACAGCCGTCTCGCCCTGCCCGGCCTGACGGCAGAACAGCACGTAGTAGACCGGCACCACGATGGCCGCCACCGCCAACGAGCAGAAGAGGGCGATGGTGATGCCCATGGCCTGGTCGAAGAACAAGGCTCCGGCCGTACCGCTGAGGAAGATGAGGGGGATGAAGACCGAACAGGTGGTGAGCACCGAGGAGAGCATGGGCATCAGCACCTCCCTCACGGCTGCTGTCACCGAGCGGTCACTATGGTCGGGCTGTTGACGGATATTGTCGGTCACGATGATGGCATTGTCTACCATCATGCCCACCCCGAGAATCAGCCCCGAGAGGGAGATGATGTTGAGCGAGAGCCCCATCGTCCAGAAACAGAGCAGGGTGAGGATGAGCGACAGCGGGATGGCAATGACCACCAGCAGCGGCAGGCGCCATCCGCCGATGAAGACAAAGAGTACGAGACAAGCCATGACAACACCCAGCAGCAGGTTCCACGACAGGTTGCTGATGCTGTAGGAGAGCAGTTGCGTCTGGTCGCGCATGAGTTGGAAATGGAGTTGGGGATAGTCTTGCTGCAACTGTCTGATGAGGGTGTTGGTATGCTGCTTCAGGTCACTCATGCGGGCATCGCTCTGCTTGATGATGGCCATGGTGACCGCCTCTTTTCCATTGGAGCAGACCATTCCCTTGCGGGGTGCCTCCTGCTCTTCCACCTGACAGATGTCGCCGAGTTGCAGCAGTCGGTCGCCGTGTCTGACGTAGATATGGCGGATATCGTCGGCGGTCATGATCTGGGCGTCGAAATGGACATTGTAGCGGTAGATGCCGTCACGCACGCTCAGCGCCTCGAGCACGATATGGTTGTCGCTGATGAGTTGCTCTATATCGGTCAGGGTGATGCCCAGTGCCGCCATGCTTGCCTCATCGGGCTTCAGTGAAATCTGGGTACCCACCAGTCCGCTGTAGTCCACCATGGCCACCTCTGGCAACTGCTCCATGCGCTTGCTGATGACATGGGTAACGAGCCTCGATAGTTCCCGGGCGTTGGGTCCCGTCACGTCGATATAGAAGGCGGGTATGTCGAGTGCCCCAATCTTCATGACCTTCGGCCGTTCCATCTCTTTGGGCATGAGCCCCATGGCACGGTCAATCTTCTCGTTCACCTCGATAAAGAGCAGACTCATGTCGCTGCCCGGACTGAACGAGAGGGTAATCAGACCGGCATCCGTGCGCGATGCCGACTCGATGGAGCGCAGACCCGTCACCTGTGACAACTGCTGCCTCATGGGAGTCACCAAGGTCTGTTCCACCTCTCGGGCGGAACTGCCGGGTGCCGACATCTGCACCACGATCCGCGGCACATCTATATCGGGCATGAGCGACACGGGGATGCGGGTCAAGGCCAGCACGCCCAGGGTGACGATGGCGATGAGCGTCATGGTGACGGCTATCGGCCGGTGGAGCAGATGGCGGAGCATATCCATCATGATGCAGGGGTTCTGGTTTTCACTTCGGTATCGTCGGCCAGGTTGAGGTTGCCCGAGGTGATGACAATGGTGCCTGGCTCTATGGTGGTGTTCTTGCGTTCACAGCCGGTGATGGCAAAACTGGTGAGGTTGCTGTAGAGGATGTCGACGTAGGTCCACACGGCCCGTCGGGTCTCGGGCTGGTAGGCAAACACTACATGATAGCCGTCCCGCTCCACCACCGCCTCTTTGGGCACCACCAGCATATCCTTCACATCCCGCTCCACCATCACCTTCACGTTCATGCCGTCGATCAGTCTGTCCGAACGGTTCGGGATGCGGGCCTTCACGGCGATGAGTCCCTTGGCATCGATGGTCGGGTTGATATGGCTGACGCTGCCTTCCATCGTGAGACTGGCATCCACAAACGGGGTCACCCTCACCCGTTGTCCCACCCTGACGGCAGGCAGTTCGGCCTCCAGTATCTGGAAGTCCACATCAAAGAAGGAGTCGTCGATGAGCGTGGCAAACTTCTCGCCACGCTGGTAGGCACGTGCCTCCAGGTCGGCAATGCGTCCGCTGAAGGGAGCCTTCAGGCTGCAGTCGGCCAGTGCCCTTTCGGCAGTCTTCACCGCAAACAGTGCGGCATCATAGCCCGATGTCACCTCTGCCCGGTGCCGGATCTCTGCAGGCACCTGTCCATTGTCGGCATCATAGCCCAGTCCGATGAGTTTGTCGCTCAGGTCAACGGTGGCCCTTTCCAGTTCCTTTCTCGCCTTCTCCAAGTCGGCCTGTTGGCTGCGGCTGTCAGCCACGGCCAGCACGCTGCCTTCCTCCACCCATTGTCCGTTGCTTACGAGCACCCGCTGCACCGTGGTTCCGCTTTGGGGGCACATCAGTTCGGCCCGCCGTATGGCCACGAGTTTGCCGTTGCAGAGCAGTTGCTGGTGGAAGGTCTGTCGGCGGAGCACCATCGTGTCCACCTCTGCCACGGTCTCTGTCTGCAAGGCCATATCGGTCATGGCGTTTTCCTCGGGCTCACCTTCCGTCAGCCTCACTGCCAGCAGGACGATGCCCGCCGTGGCGGCCACAGCAACTGCGGTTAGGGCCGTCCGTTTCCATAATCTCTGTTTCATGATGGTTTCTCTAATCGAATGAATCCTCCTGCCTACGGTTTCAGCAACGCCTCAAAATCCACGCAGAGGTCTTCATGCCGTTGCCAGTCGTAGAGGGTTGATTTCTGCAGGGTATAATAATTGTTCCAGAATGTTTTCAGCTGACTGATATACTGGGCTTGTGCCGACTCCATCTCTACCTGTGCCGTATTGAGGTCGGTCACGGAGATGGCCCCGGCCTCGAAGCGCCTCCGGGTGATGTCGTATCGCTCTACGGCAATCTCCTTGGCACGCAGGGCATGGCGGCACTGGGCGGGTTGGGCGTTGAAGAGCGACACCTTTCGCCTCAGTTCCTGCAGGAAGTCGAGATGGGTTTGCTCTATCTTCGTGCGCACCACATCAAGGTTGGCCTGTGCCATCCTCACCTTCCCCTTGGTCACTCCCCAGTCGAAGATGGGCAGCGAGAGCGTAAGCCCGATGATTTCGTTGTCCTTGAGTCGGCTGTAGGCACTGCTGAGCGTCGGCCCCTTCTGCGAGAATCCCAGTTCGCTGCTGAGTGTCATCTGCATCCCCCGGTTCGACTTGGCTTGGGCGAGGTTCTGCTGTGCCTCCAGCATCTGCAGTTTCTGTTCCAGCGTATGCGAGGAGTTGCCGATAGCCTTCGTCATCACCTCGTCGGTATTCACCACCAGGTCGGGCACCGCCTCGGGTGCCGCCAGTTCAGCCTGTTCATAGTCGGTGACGCGCAGATAGGAGAAGAGGTTGTACATGGCATCGTCGAGTGTAATCCTGTTTTCGTTGAGGGCCATTCGGGCGTTGATGAGCGAGAGTTCCATCTGCAGCACCTCGCTCTTGGTGGTGGTGGTCAGGCTGAGCCTCTTCTGCGCCAGTTGATAGAGTTTCTCCCGGTCGCTCACGGTCTGCTGGCTCTGCCGGTAGTCAGACTGTGCGGCCAGTACGGCAAAGAAGAGGTCGGCCACCTTGATGGTGATGTCCTGCATACTGGCGATATAGGTACGCTCGGCTATCTGGTATCTCACGGGGGCGGTCTTCTTCTCCCATTTCAGCGCATTGTAGGAGCGCAGGGGCTGGGTATAACTGATGCGCAGGGGTTGCGAGTTGTAGGTCTTCTCATGATAGGTGAACTGGTCGAGACGGTAGAGATACGACTGCAGCGACACCTTTCCGCCCGTTGCCGCTATCTGCTGGTCAACGGAGAAGGTGGCGGTATTGGTCATGCTGTTGTTGTCTACGAGGTTAACCCTTCCCGTCTCCGCATCGCGTGCCTCCACCGACGAGTGGTTGAAGTTGCCAAGGCTACCCGTCAGGTTGACCGACGGCAGCAGTTCCGCCTTGAACGAGCGGTATTTCCAGTAACTGCTCAGATAGGTATAGCGGGCTATCTGGGCATCGAGCGAGTTCTCCTGTGCCATCGTGATGACGTGGGAGAGCGTGAGCCGTTGCGCTGACAGCGGGAGTGCGGCTCCCGCCATCAGCGTTATCATCAGGCTTATCCATCTGTTCATGTTCCAGTTCATTCGTTATTATTCAGGCTTCAATATCCATGTGCAAAGATAGGGATTCTTGCCGCAACATCCAAGAATATGGGCATTATTTTTCAGTCGACACCTTTTTTAACCGACACCTTATAAATATATAATTGTCACTTGCCTTCCGCTGCTCCTTCAGTTCCGGCACAAACCCGTCCAACCGGTCTTTGGCATAGGTATAGGCACTGATACAGAGAATGGCACAGCCCTTTCCGTCGCTGAACATCTTCGGGAAATCGCTTCCATAGCAGCCATGTGCTATGACATCCCCCGAAAGCGAGGTCGTCTCAACGGATTGCTGGGCGTTTTGGATATATACGAAGACGGCATCCTCACCCAGCAGGAGCACATCCTTGAGGAAATCATACTTTCGCTGGTTGGCAGCAAAACTGTTGACGGTCTCGAAGTGTTCCGTCGGCATCGGATTGGTGAGGCAAAGTTGATAGTTGATGTTCCCTTCAGCAGCGGCCAAGTCATAGATCTTGTTCGTGAAATTGTCTACGAAATAGTCCTTGCCATTATTCCTCTGGAATGGGGAGGAAAGGAAGAGCGGCGTATATATCTGATGGCTCAAGACGGGAATCTTTTTCTCTTTCACCTCGAAGTCTTTGTCGAAGAAATAGAGCAGGAAGGCATCATCACCGGTCGTATAGGTACGGTGGTTCGTGGAGCATACATAGCCGTCGTCCGTAGAGGTGACAGACCAGCAGTAGGCCTTACCCAAGTCCTTGCTCTTAATGAACTGTCCTTGCAGGTCGTAGATATAAACCTTGGATGGAGCGGAGAGTATCACCACGCGTCCGTTCGTTTGGTCGACGGTAAAATCAGTAGCATTGACATACTCCCCTTTCCCATGTCCCTGCGTACCGATTCTTCTGACGAAACATCCCTTGCTGTCAAATACCAGAACAGCAGGTCTGCCCCTCCCCTCCAGAACATAATAGCAGTCATCCACCACCTCTACCTTCTCGATACGTTGCAGCATACAGCTGTCCTTTGTTTCAAGACATACCGTCTGCAACGGTTCAAAAATGTCGGCCAGACCGACATACTTCGTTCGCTCAGTATCTCTGAGCACAATCTCCTTTCCACCTTCTATATATTGTGGATTGGCACAACTGGCAGCTATCAACAAGCAAAGCAATATCTTTTTCATAAATCAGTAGATTATTTCTGCAAAGATAGTTCATTCGTTCCATATATTCACTAAATTGTAGTTGACAAATTGTTGACATTTTAATTGGAGACTTGACAAACTATTTACAAACACATTTAACAATCTGATATATATATGTTTATACAATTCTTGGAACGCAGGGGTCATCAATGCTCTCACAGCCCACTTATTTCGGTCAATAGATGGAATCTGTCCATCCCTTTGACGAAAATCAGAAGCATTTCTGGCTGTCGTCTGCATTATAGTTTGTTGATAAAACTATCCAAATCTTTGGCCGAGCCGTTGCTTTGTGTCAGTTTTGTATAAAGACGACTCCTGACTTTAGAGATGGCACTGACACTGCGTCCCAGCAAGACAGACATCCCAGTAGGAGAAATCCCCAACTTGATGAACATGCAGATAAGGTATTCCTGATAGCTGGGAGAATACAACTTCTGAATATCTTGGCGGAAGGCTTCGTACTCGACATCAAATAGCGATACCAACTCATCGCACAGGTTCTTTGGAATGACTTTTTCGTTGTCAAGGCATCTTTGGATACCATGATAGACGGGAGAAGACTTGATTTTGAGCATGCTCGTTTCTCCCATGTTTTTCTGCTGAAGGGCTATATCGTTGGCCAAGGACAACTCTTCGCACTGCTTTTCCATTGCTTCTTTCATGAGCTTGTTCTCGCTGTCCAAAAACAGCAGTTGTTTTTCCAACTGATCCATTTTTTCTTTATTGCTATTGATATACTCCTGACTCCTCAAATAGAGTTTCTGCCGGATTTGTTCCAGACGTTCCATGTGCATACGCTTTTTCGTCCGATACCGGTAAAACAGGAAGAAGGAGAAAAGCAACATGACAACAGATACGCTCAAGGCCAAGGTCATGGCTACGGTTTTCTTTTCGTTGTCGAGACGGAGACTCATGATCTCTTTCTCGCGTAGTCTATAGTTATAAAGCGCATCAATCTGTGCAATTTCTGCCAGCCGCTTCAGATGCTCTACAGAATCGGTTATCTTGCGGTTGAGTTTCAGATATCTGCTCATGTTTGCTTCGTCATGCCGCAACAGATAATAATCAGTCAGGTATTCACTGGCTTGCTTTTTTGCATAAACGGAACCCACAGACATCAATTGTTTGGCATAAAAGAATGCACTGTCATACTGGTTTGTTTTCGCAAAAAGATCCAAGGCGATGGAATAATAGGAACTTCTGTTTATTGTGTCGTTCGAATGGACAGCCGGACGCAGAAACTCCCAAGCCTCTTGGTAGCGATTCTTTGCCATATAGCACACAGCGAGCTTTGACATGGACAGAATCTTCAAGTGATTATTGCCACAGGCAACAGCATAGTCGTAAGCCTGCTTCTGATAATAAAAGCTGCTGTCGGCCATATAATATTTGCTGTATACGTAGGCAATGTCAGTGAGTGAAAGTATCATGCCTGTCGTATCTTTCTCTTGATGGCAGCAATCGTAAGACTTGAAATGCATGGCCAATGCCTGGTCGTAGAATGTCTGCAGTGTCAGCAGCCTGCCCATTTGTGAACAGATGATGCCTCGCTGTCTGATATCGTCTTTTGGCAGCTTGTCCATTGCTTGTTGCAGATATGACAATGCAAGAGGAGCATCGTTCATATTACGGTAAATGCGACCGGCATAATAGTAGGCTAAGGACAACAGTCTGGGTTCACCATTGTTTGTTTCATAATAATCTACAAGTTTATGAATCAAGCTGTCGCAATCCTGGTTGATGGAAGCCTTGTCTTTGGCCTTGATGACGAGGAGCTGGTAGTATTTTTGTTCTGACAAGGGAGCTGAAGACATGCCTTTTCCCATACTGTCCAGCAAAGCTAAGGCTTCGTGAGGTTTCACATCAGCCAAGCTGTCAGCATGCACCAGTTCCTTTCTGTGACTGGTAGCATGGGTGCAGGCAACCAATGACAACAGGAAAAACAGGGACAGGATAATATGTGATAATAGCTTTTTCATGACAACAAAGATATAAAATAATACGATTGCGAACAACAATTGGCCTGAAAATATTGTTAAATAACCTGTCATCGTGAATCATACGGACAGGTCCATCGACCCTAAAGAGTGAACCAATGTTTCCATACGGCAAACATGATGCGCAGCTCTCTATGAGCTCTAAATGCCTTGGCATTCAACCTCTTTCATTAGTATAAATACTCTATATCTCTTAAACTATGTGGTTTAAAATAACTTCCGAAAGTTGAGTAAAGTAATCGATTCGGGAATCACGATGTCACCAGAATATAGTATGCCGCCGGACGATACCGTGGCGGTTGTTCCAGAAACGTCATAGTGAATCCCATCTGCCTCAACAACAGCTGCGGATGCCGAGATTGAGAAGAACACGCTAAGGATGAGCGTTGTCATTAATACAACAAATAATTGGTTCCACCAATGATTGGCTGATTTTCTGACCCATTGAAAATCCCCCGCCGCTCCATGTCGGGAGTGGCGGGGGACGGGCAGAAGGATGGAATCCTTGGAGAGCGGTTTCGGAAGGTTGGCTTCGGCGAGCCGTGGGGCTGGTCAGCGGCTGGCGATGCAGCTCACGCCGAGGGCGGTGCCGATGGCGGCGAGCACGGCCGAAGCGAGGTTCCAGAGGAACTTGACGAGGCGTTGGCGGTTTTCGGGGGTCATGGCTGGGGTCTCCTATCGGTTGGGAGTCAGACATCGGGCTCCTGTCGGTTCAGCTTAGACAGTGGGCTCCTCGTCGATGACCTTGCTGGCGGCGAGCGTGCTGTAGGTTTCGGGCATCATCAC
>JAEDMP010000117.1 GCA_016302965.1 Bacteroidaceae bacterium | reverse complement strand
ATGCACGGTTCTTGAAGGGGAAAGCGGGGGAAACCCCGCAGACCTACTTAGAAAGGAACCAGGCTACAGCCATGGGCAGCATCCTCTACACCTCACAAGGATATAAAAAAACATTTTATATATATGATAACAATGAAAACAACGCTCACAATTAAGCTTGCTATGATAGCAGCACTCAGCGCCAACGCACAGGTCACCCCGGAGAATGACTCCGTAAACTATTCGTTGAATCTCCAGGAGTTGGTGGTCAAGTCGAATGCGCCCAAGACAAAGATGAAGAATGGTTCTATGACAACACGCATCGAGGGTACCGCATTGGAATCTGCCGGCTCGGTGCAAGACATGCTCGCATACGTGCCGGGCATGGCTCGCATGGGAGGCCAACTGCAGGTGATAGGACAAGGCACCCCTGTCTATTATGTGAATGGCCGCAGGGTGCGCGACACCGACGAACTGCTCAGGTTGCGCAGCCAGGAAATCAGGGAAGTGGAAGTGATAAGCAATCCCGGTGCCGCTTATGATGCCTCGGTGAGTGCCGTGGTGAGAATAAAAACAAGACGCATGCAGGGCGAAGGCCTCGGCGGAAGCATCGACATCAGTGATGCCCAGGCCCTCAAAAACGGCAACAACAACCTCGCCTCGTCGATCAGCCTCAACTACAGACATCATCATATAGATGTGTTTGGCGGGGTCAACATCAACAATGACTATCTCGACAACTACCGTTCAGATGTGGAACAAAACACTTACGGCACGGTCTTTCATAGCCAGCGGGGAACCATAGATACCAAGCAGAAATTCTCACACTTACACTTCAATGCCGGCCTCAACTGGCAGATGAGCAACAATGGTTCTGCCGGTTTCAAGATGGAACGCGGTGTATGGCTCAAGAACTATTTCGGGGTAACCATGGATGAGGATATACTGAGAAACAAGGAAACGGAAGACCATTTCACCTCCGTCAGCGACATCAACAGCAAAAACCCCAACACCTTTCTCACAAATATTTATTATAATGGCAAGATGGGCAAATGGGGCATAGATGCCAACATTGACTATTATACACAACGCGAAACCAAGGATGACCATATATCAGAGTCTTCATTGTCGGGTCTCCACGATGTGGATTCACGCACCGAAACAAGCAATCATCTGGTGGCGGCAAGACTCGTGGCCGACCATGCCCTTTGGAGCGGCAACCTCAAATTGGGCGGCGAGATGACATACGTCAACAGGGATAACGACTATGCCATCTCTGGTATTGACAACATCTCAAGCCGGCTCTCGGAAGTGGAAGAGCAGAACTATGCCTTGTTTGCCGAATATGGTCTGCCGGTCAAGAAAGCAGGCATGCTGACCATGGGACTGAGGTATGAGCATGTGGCTTTCGACTTCCGCGACCTTACCGATGCCTCGCGCTCTGTACGGAGAAACAATGATGATTTCTTCCCGTCGCTGTCGTTTGCCACACGTCTCGGATTGCTGCAGATGCAACTCAGTTATGGTGTGAAGACCACTCGCCCATCCTATTATCATCTCCGCAGCGATGTAGACTACGTGAGCAGATATACGCTGCAGACGGGAGAGCCCACACTGAAAAACGAAATCAGCCACGACCTCGGCCTCATGGGACGCTGGCGCTTCATTAGCTTTGCAGCCAATTATGTGCATATCAAGGATGCCATCTATGACTGGACCACTCCCTACAACGATAATGGTGTGGTGATGATTGGTATGGTCAACTTCAATCAACCCATAGACCGGCTGGGTATCTTCGTCAATATGGCTCCCACCATTGGTTGCTGGTCTACAAGCAATACCCTCGGCATGATGAAACAATGGTTGTCATTTAATCTCGATGATCCACGAGAGGCCACTGGCAAAAGGGAGGTGACATACAACAAACCGATGTTTATCTTCAATAGTGCCAACTCATTCAGTTTGAGCCATAACTGGAAACTGGAACTCAATTCCGAATTCTACAGCAAGTCCCATTTCCGCAATGTGCGCATCCTTGAGCATTACTGGAACCTCACTGCTGCCGTAGAAAAGAAATGGAAATGCCGGTCGCTCTTCGGCGGCAATGGCGGTCAGTTGTCGATACGTCTGTCATGTGCTGACATCTTCAACACCGCACGCCATGATGTGCTCCTCGACCTTGGCAACTATTCCCTCTTCCAGTCAGACATTGTAGGCGAAAACCGCAGCCATTACTCCATGCACCGTGTAGCACTGAATATCTGCTACACCTTCAATACCGTAAAGAGCAAATACAAGGGACAGGGCGCAGGCAGCGAGGCAAAGAAGAGAATGTAGGTTCTGCATATTCGGAATACTGAGGGATGCGCCATGATTTTTGTCCAAAAACATAAAAATATGCCATAAAAACGAGAATATTTCGATAAAATGACAGTTTTTTCGATAAAAAAGTTACTTTTTGTTTGGTGTTTTAAAAAAAATGATTACCTTTGCACCCGCATTTGAAGAAATAGCAAACATAAAAATATCCAATACACCAAAAAAAGGAGTAAACAATTATGAACGCAACACAAGTAGTAGAGGATCTGAAAAGAAGATTCCCCAATGAGCCTGAGTACATCCAGGCAGTGAGCCAAGTGCTCCCCACCATCGAAGAAGAGTACAACAAGCACCCCGAATTTGAGAAATACAATCTCGTGGAGCGCCTCTGCATCCCCGATAGAATCATCCAGTTCCGCGTCACCTGGACCGACGACCAGGGCAAGGTTCAGACCAACATGGGCTACCGCATCCAGCACAACAACGCCATCGGCCCGTACAAAGGCGGTCTGCGCTACCACAAGTCGGTGAACCTCGGTATCCTAAAGTTCCTCGCCTTCGAGCAGACCTTCAAGAACTCTCTCACCACGCTGCCCATGGGCGGTGCCAAGGGCGGTTCCGACTTCTCGCCCCGCGGCAAGAGCGAGGCTGAGGTGATGCGCTTCTGCCAGGCTTTCATGAACGAGCTCTACCGCCATATCGGTCCCGACGTTGACGTGCCTGCCGGCGACATCGGCGTAGGTGGACGCGAGGTAGGTTTCCTCTTCGGACAGTACAAGAAGCTCACCCACGAGTGGAGCGGTGTGCTCACCGGCAAGGGCCGTGAGTTCGGCGGTTCGCTCATCCGTCCCGAGGCTACGGGCTACGGCACCGTCTACTTCCTCCTCTCCATGCTCGAGACCCGCGGCATCAGCATCGAGGGCAAGAGCGTGCTCATCTCCGGCTCGGGCAACGTGGCCCAGTATGCTGCCGAGAAGTGCATCCAGCTCGGTGCCAAGGTGCTCACCCTCTCCGACTCCGACGGTTATATCTACGACCCCGACGGCATCGACCGCGAGAAACTCGACTATGTGATGGAACTGAAGAACATCGAGCGCGGACGTATCAAGGAGTATGCCGACGAATATCCCAACGCCGTTTACCACGCCGGTCAGCGTCCCTGGGGTGAGAAGGCCGACATCGCCCTGCCCTGCGCCACCCAGAACGAAATCAACGGTGAGGAGGCCCAGATGCTCGTGGCCAATGGTGTGATTGCCGTGGCCGAGGGTGCCAACATGCCCTCTACCCCCGAGGCTATCAAGACCTTCCAGGATGCCAAACTGCTCTATGCACCCGGCAAGGCTTCGAACGCCGGCGGTGTGTCAGTATCAGGCTTGGAGATGAGCCAGAACTCGGAGCGTCTGAGTTGGACCGCCGAGGAGGTGGACAACCGACTGAAGCTCATCATGAACGACATCCACACCAACTGCGTGAAGTATGGTACCGAGGCCGACGGCTACATCAACTATGTGAAGGGTGCCAACGTGGCCGGATTCATGAAGGTGGCCAAGGCCATGATGGCCCAGGGTCTCGTCTAACAATGGATTTTCAAACTGCTCGTGAGAGTAATTTAGATAATAAGTTCCAACTCATAATATAATATTTTGTCCAACCAATCACTTGACTATTGCGCTTAACTGCAACAAAAGAGGGTTCCCTTCATCGGGAATCCTCTTTTATTAGTACGCTCGGCATGAGCATTGTCTAACGGGTGAAAGTCCCGAGTGAGCCC
>JAEDMP010000006.1 GCA_016302965.1 Bacteroidaceae bacterium | reverse complement strand
TAAAGTCACCGGTAATGATAGTCGGTTCGGATACGGCTGTAGAGTCGATACCCATCCCTGCACCGCGCACGGTGATAGCCTTGGTGATATTTACCGCAACAAAAGAACCTGACGAAAGCGTGATGACATCACCATTGACTGCGGCATCGTGGGCATTCTTCCATGCCTGCGCACCATAGAACGTACTGATGGTACCCTCATGGTTAAGCGTTGCCAACAATGAACCCTGTGCAAAAGCGTTGTTTGTGAGGACGGTGGCTACAAACAACAACATCAAACTAAATAATTTTTTCATTTTCTCAAAGATTTAAATTGTTAGTAATAAGGCTTTTCCCGATGGCAAGCCATTACATCATCTTTGAAAAAAGGATAGCGCAGGCCCACCATACTCTGACACGGGTCTACCACAACCCCCACAAATCCTATGGATGAAGCCTGCGCTATAAGGCGCACGCTCCAACGGATTTGTGGATGTCTTTTTGCTGTTATTTCTCTTTTCGAGGTGGTAGTTCGTGTCAGAGATTGAGCAAAATAAATCTTTGTGCCGACATGCCTGTTTGAGGGGCACAATCGGCTTTCGGCGGCAAATATACGAAAAAGATTTGAAATCAGGTATCTGCAGATGTTAATAATATTAAATCGTGCTTGATTTGTCTTGCGAGGCAGATGTATTTTGTTCGTGATTTTATCTTTTTATAAAAGACAAAATAGGTGGAAGAACGGTGTGGACGTCCATGAAAAAACCGATTTTATGTTTGTAAAAGCAACATTGGCAACATAGATTATGAGGATAACATTTGGTGATAACGGAACAAATGTGTATATTTGCAGACCAATTGTGTGATGTTCATTGAATCTGAAGGTTCGTCATGGAGAAATATAAACTGTTGCCGTATGGCATATCGGACTATGCGCAGGTAAAGCGCGAGGGTAAGTATATGGTTGATAAGACCATGTATCTCGAACGTATGGAGAGGGCAGGAAACTTCCTTTTCCTCATACGTCCACGCCGCTTCGGCAAGAGCATGTTCCTGTCGATGATGGAGTCGTATTATGACATCGAGGCCAAGGATAACTTTGACCTCTTGTTTGGTGATACGTATGTGGGCAGCCATCCCACAGCCGAGCGTAACGAGTATCAGGTGTTGAGGCTTGACTTCTCGAAGCCAGGCGGCAATAAGGATACGATTGAGGAGAATGTCAATGGTTATCTCGACTTGAAGTATGCAAACTTTGTTGCCAAATATGCAAAATACTACCCGGAGGATTACGTTAGGAGATTTGAGGCCCTGAAATCGACAAGCGATAGGGTGAACTATGTACATGAGGCCTTTGCAGAACACGGCATAAAGTCATATCTTATCATTGACGAGTACGACAATTTCACCAACAACGTCTTGAACCAGCACGGCGAGGCCGTATATCATGCCATGACCCATGCCGAAGGCTTCTATCGAGACCTGTTCAAGAAGTTCAAGGGCAGCTTTACCCGCATCCTGATGATGGGTGTCAGCCCCGTGACCATGGATGACGTGACCAGCGGATATAACATCGCCACGGCACTTACTTTGGAGAAGCAGTTCAACGAGATGCTCGGCTTCAGCGACGAGGAGGTACGTCAGATTATCCGTTATTACAACGAGGCGGGTGCTTTTTCCTTGGACGAAGACGAGACCCTCAAGGCGATGCGCCCCTGGTATGACGGCTACTGCTTCTCGGAATACGCCAACGTGGAGGGCCATCATGTGTTCAATACCGACATGGTGCTCTACTACCTGAAGAGTTTCCTCTTGAACGGCGAGGAACCCTCCGACCTGATCGACCCGAACGCCAAGACCGACTATGCCAAGCTCGACCGCGTGGTGCGTTTGGACAAGATAGAAGGCGACCGCAAGGGCGTGCTTCTGGAGATTGCGCAGAATGGGTTTACCTATGGCAGGGTGAAGCGCTCGTTCCCTGCTCATCAACTGACAGACTCGAACATGTTCAAGAGTCTCTTGTTCTATTATGGCATGGTGACCATCAAGGGTATTGAGGAAGGTCTCCCCATCCTGGGTATACCCAATAATAATGTCCGTGAGCAGTATTTCAACTACCTGCTTGTGGAATACAACAAGATTCAACCACTCAGAGTGGATGACCTGGAGGATGGTTTCCGCTTTGCAGCCTATCGTGGCCACTGGCGCGAGATGATGGAGTGCATCTGCCGCCAATACCACGACACCACCTCCGTGCGCAGCCTCATCGAGGGCGAACGTAATCTCCAGGGCTTCATGAATGCCCTGCTGACGCTCAACCCTTACTATCTCACCTGTCCCGAAGTGGAACTGAACCACGGCTATTGCGACTTCTTCCTCATGCCCGACCTCTCTCGTTATCCCGACATCCGCCACTCCTACATCATCGAACTGAAATACCTGCCGATGACCGCCACCGATGCCGAGGCAGAGAAGCAGTGGAACGAGGCAGAGGAACAAATCCGCGGCTATGCCAAGGGCAAGGTTGTGCGTCAGATGACGCAAGGCACGGAACTCCATCTTATTATTGCCCAAATCAAGGGTTATGACCTGTTGAGGCTCGACCAGGTGGATAGCGAATAAGTATACGGAATACAGATATTTATTTGAACGGTTAAGTCTCATCGATGAAACAGGTTGGCCTGTTCATGGATGTCAAAACTTCTGCTCGTCAATGATATTATCGTTCTCATCCACTACTCGCCAATGTACGATGTTGCGGGCCTTGGAGGAGATGTTGACACCGCATTTGGTGACTTTCCTGCCCTCTGACTCGTATGGGATGGCATAGCCCTTGCTGTTTATTTGGGCCAAGGCGTTATCTACGGAACCATCCACTTTGAGTTCGAGGACGAAGAGGTCGGTCTTGGTCTTTGCCACTACATCGGCACGACCGAGGACACTTTTCACCTCCGTATCTACGATGGAGTTGAGCATGGAGAACGCCATGTACATCAAGAGCTTGTAGAACGACTCGCGACTGTCCTTGTCGTCCCACTCCTGTTTAGTGATAATGTCGTAGGGAATCTTGGTAATGTATGAACGGAGGGCGGAGAGTGCCCCGGGTAGATAGCCCTTGAACAGGGAGGACGCCATGTTGCGGACCAGACTGTTGCCATCGGCAGTGCTTCGTTTCAGGATCAATGGCATCAGTCCGCTGACCATCCCTTCCCTTACCTCAAGGTTGGGGAAGTGGAGCGTATATGTCTTCAGCAGTGGGTCATACGAGTCTATCGTCAGATAACCGCTCTGATAAAGCAGGGGCATCGGTGTTTCCGCATCCTCACAGGGTATGTTGAACTCGTTCAGCCCCACTTCCACACCGTCATACTCCAAGGCGGTCTTGAGAGGATAGTGCTTCAGATGCTCTATGAGTGAGGTCATCGTGCCCGACTCAAACCAATAATGTCTTGTGGATTTGTCGTTGAGCGCATTCAATACGCTGTATGGGGCATAAATGTCCTGGCTCTTCTCGGAGAAATGATAGCCATCGTAGTTGCGTTTCAGTTCGGCGTATGCCTTTTCCAAAGTGATATCCAAAGCCTCGGCATATTCCTCTACGCACGGGCGGAGAACAGTGTCGAGTTCTTTTTGGGTGATACCACAAAGCCCCGAATACTCGTCGAACATGGAAACCTGCTTCAGGTTGTTCAGTTCGGAGAAGATGCTCATCTGGGAGAACTTTGTTACACCCGTGATGAAGACGAACTTCAGGTATGCGCCCTCTTGCTTGACCACTTGATAGAACCCATGCAGAAAGGTGCGCATGCCTTCGAGTTGTTCCTTGTCATAAAGCAGGCGCATGAGTGGGGCATCGTACTCGTCAAAAATGACCACTGCTTTTTCGCCTGTCTTCTTGTTGGCATTATGAATCAGGTCAGAGAAGCGGGCACCGACAGTTATTGACTCGAGATCATTGCCGTATATTTCCTCGTATGTGCGCAACTGCCTTTCAAGGTTTGACTTTGCCTCCTGAATATTGTAGTTTTTCAGGTCGCTCATATCGAAATGCAGCACGGGATAGATCTTCCATTCCTTCTCCATGTCCATGATCTTCAGTCCCTCGAAGAGTTCCTTCTTCCCCTGGAAATAAGCCTTGAAGGTGTTGCACAGCAACGACTTGCCGAAGCGGCGGGGACGGGCGAGAAACACATAGTTATATCTGTTGACAAGGTCGAACATCAAGTCTGTCTTGTCAACATACACCAAGCCTTTTTCGCGAATCAAAACGAACTGGTCTGTATCTACGGGGTATCTGAATCTGCTCATACTCTCGGCAAAATGGGTTTAAGATGCTATTCAGCGGCAAAGTTACATTTTTCTTCAAACATATCAACGGTTACCCTATCATTCATCCCTTACAATTAATTCTTTTTAAGAGATTCTTTGACAGACGTAACTATTCAGTTCACCACAGGGCCCTTTCCCTGAGCAAAACGAGAAATAACAGATACATGTTATATAGAAGTGTGTAAATAATCGTCCAACTGCGTTTTTACGGTACGCCCACTGGCGCACTGCAGTACGCCAACTGGAAAACTGGAGTGCGCCAACTGGCGCACTATGAGCATCCAGTTGCGCTGTTGATGATTGCAACCCACCATTCACGTTATTTTATTAGGGTGTCCAATTTGTCGTACCGAAATCCATTCTTTTTGAAACTTGCATTCTACTGGAGGCGTGCAGACATATTGACAGACACTCCATGGAGGGCCTTCAAGTGAGAAGAAAGCATCTTATGCCAGTCTCCTCAGTATGGCAGCCGATTTCACGAGTAGGCTCCTGCCCATCCGGCTGCAGGAGATGCGTCTGAACCAACTGTATTTCCAGGTGTAATGCTGGTTGGGTAGGGGAAAGAGCCCGAGTTTCTTCAGTCGTGCCACACGATGCTCCAGTTGGCTTACTGACCGTGTGGAGACCATCACCTCATAGAGATAACCCATGGTGAGCTGTGCCACCCTCCGTTGCAGGGCTGCCGCCTGAGCGCTTGGCATCGAGGCCGATTGCTGGTTGAGTCCTATGATGATACGCTCCACATCATTCATCCTTTTGATGAGATGTCTTGGGGTCCGTTTGGTGGTGATGCGGCCTCCATGGCTCCTGTAATAATAAGCCTGGGCATGGGTGTGGCAAAACCTCTTGGCCTTGAGGAAGAGAACGGGGGTGAAGGCCTCGTCCTCGTGCAGCATATTCGGGATGAATCTCAGGTCGCCAAGCAGACACCGCATGAACAGGTAACTCCATGCGCTCGCTTTCAGATTATGGCCGCTCAGATAGCTGGCACCATCGGTGATGGCATCCGTCTGATAGTTTGATTTCTGCGATGCCGTTCGGGTGAATTCAAATTGCACGATTTCGGGCTGGTTGCGTCTGACGATGTCGAGACAATGGTTGTAGGCGTGCGGAATGAGGTAGTCGTCGGCATCGACAAACTGGATATATTGTCCATGGGCCAGCTCCAGTCCGTGGTTGCGGGCAGCGCTGAGTCCTGCGTTTTCCTGTCTGACATAGATGATTTCATCCTTGACCTCCTGTAGTTCCGGGATGGGGCTCTGGTCGGAACCATCGTCAATGACAATAATCTCTCTCTCATCCCTTGAGAGCGACAGACAGGTGATGCTGCTGATAGAGGCCCGCAGCATGTCTGCTGGCTCATTGTGATAGGGAATGATGAAACTCACGAGAGGAGCTATCATGTCGTTGCGTCTATCGTTGGAGAATGCCGATGAGGGAAGATTCATAGTCCATTTTTTGTTGATGAAACCAATAACGCATGCAAAGATACGAATAATGACAGATATTCCCTCAGAAAGCGTACAAAATATGCGATAATTTAACATCAAACAAAAAGGGTGAGCACCCCTTGCAGGTGCTCACCCCCATCGATTCAGTAACCAAGGTATGGTCATGTAGAAAAGAACATGACATGCGTTAACACGATATTAGGCAATATCTATCTGTCGCTGAATCTTCTTCACTTCTTCTTGGGTGACCTTAGGCATGGTGATGGTCAGCACGCCGTTGTCCACCTTGGCCGAGATGTTGTCTTTGACGATGTCGTCGGGCAGCACGTAGGTCTGCTGATAGTTGGAATAGCTGAACTCGCGGCGCAGGAAGTGCTCCTTCTTGTTCTCCTCCTTGTGCTCCAACTTGTTTTCGATGGCAATGTCGAGATTGCCGTCGGCATTGATGTTCACCCTGCAGAACTCCTTCTTGATGCCAGGAACAGCCAACTCCATGGTGTAGGCACTGGCGTCTTCCTTGACATTGACGGCAGGTGCTGTAGCCTTCATCTTTGGCATCCAATCACTGTTGAAAAAGTCATCGAACACGGTAGGAAACCAACTGTTTGAATTCATTACTGGTAACATAATAACCTCCTATTTTAAATGTTTTGCTGTTGATGATGTTTATTGTCTTAGCCTTTGGCCCTCAGTGGCTTGTAAGCTCCTTTCGGCTTTCGGCTTTCACGTAAGATGATGCAATCAGCATACCATCCGCCCCGGGCGTGTCATCTTGTCGGCAAAGTATAATTTCTTTAACCTTTGCTGACGGATTGTCGTACTGATGTAGCCGGTATTCTGCACTGAGACAGTAGGTATGGTCACCGCTTGATACGTATATAAAAGAGTACATAGAATCATATATGGAAGAGAAGGGAGGATATTTTCGGATTCTGCAAAGAATTGGACAAGAAAAGAGAAGGCTTGATTGCGCATCTTTTTGTACCTTTGCAGCGCTAACTGATCATTCAACATTCATAAAGACAAAAATACAATCAAGATGAAACCTTATAAGTTTGAACCTTATCTGAAGACAACCATCTGGGGAGGCTATCAGATAGCCCCCTTCAAAGGTATTTATACGGCCCAGCCCAATATCGGCGAGTCGTGGGAAATCAGTGGCGTGCCCGGCCATGAGAGTGTGGCTGTGGAGCGCGGCCTGATTGACGATGTCGATGTGGGACTGAACCTGGTGCAACTCATCGATAAATACAAGGGTAAACTCATCGGAGAGAAGGTCTACAAGAAGTTTGGTAACAAATTCCCACTGCTCATCAAGTTCATCGACTCCCGTCAGGACCTCTCCGTACAGGTGCATCCCGATGACAAGCTGGCCCAAGAGCGTCATGGTTGTCCCGGTAAGACGGAGATGTGGTATATCATCAAGAGCGATGTAGGTGCGAAGATTTATGCCGGACTAAGCAAGAGCATCACCCCCGATGACTATGAGCAGCTGGCCACGGCAGAACCTGTCAATGGCCATTCGCCCATGCAGGATGTGATAGCCACCCATGAGGCCCATCAGGGCGACCTCTATTTCCTGCCTGCGGGACGATTGCATGCCATCGGTGCCGGCAACTTCCTGGCCGAAATCCAGCAGACCTCTGACATTACGTATCGTGTGTACGATTTCGGACGTAAAGACCAGCACGGCAATCCCCGCGAGCTCCATATCCAGGAGGCCAAGGAGGCCATCGACTATCAGGTGTGGCCCGAATACCGCACGAGTTATGACAGCACCCAGCCCACCTCGAAACTCATCAATTGTCCCTACTTCAATGTGAATAGGGTGGTGGTGCAGGTGGCGGCACAGATTGACTACCATGTCGACTCGTTTGTGGTGGTGGTTTGCCTCTGGGGTGAAGCCAATATCAATGGCGTGAAGGTGCGTCAGGGAGAGACCCTGCTCGTACCCGCCTGCGAGAATGTGCTCTATATCTTCGGCCAGGCCACTTTCCTCACCGCTACCATGTAGTTTGCTTGTTGCAGATACTGTTAAAGAAATGTTAAACCATGGCTTGGTTCTTGACTCGTCCCTAAGGGCAGGTATTAACTTTGCAATCGCTTAGCAAAACAATCGCGATTATGAGTAAAAAGAACCAATTAAAAATCGGAGAGTTCTCACAACTGATGCAGGTGACGGTGAAGACCCTGCGGCACTATGAGCAGAAAGGACTGCTGCTGCCTGACGAGGTGGACCCGTGGACCGGTTACCGCTACTATGCCGTAGACCAGATGCAGAAGTTGAACAGCATCCGTGCCCTGCAACGACTCGGGTTCTCGCTCGACGAGATAGCCGACCTGTATGCCGATAACCCGCATCGGCCCCGCATCCGCCAGCTGAACGCCAAGATCAGGGACACGGAGCAACAACTGCGCACGCTCTTGGAGCGCCGCACCCAACTGCTCAACTGGAGAAACTCCATCAAAGAAATCACGACAATGGAAACATTTTCAATTCAGTCATTGCCCGAAATCATCGTGGCAAGCCATCGGGAAGTGATTCCCAACTATGAGGCCATCGGCGAGATGTGTTGTAACAAGATTGGCCCGGAGATGCAACGCTTGGGATGCAAGTGCCCGCCTCCTGGCTACTGCTTCACCATCGAACACAACCAGGAGTATTCGCCTGTCGACATCGACATCGAATACTGCGAGCAGGTGGAGGAGATGGGCACCGATTCGCCCGTCATCCAGTTCAAGAAACTGGAGGCGGTGCCCATGGCTGTCTGTATGAAACATTACGGTCCCTACGACCGCTTCTATGAGTCGTACACCCAACTCTTCCAATACATCGACCAGCAGGGCTACAAGATAACAGGCAAACCGCGCTGTTGCTATGTCGATGGCATCTGGAACCAGGAAGACCCCGAACAATGGCTTTCCATCATCCAGGTACCGGTAGAAAAGCTGTAGTTTTCTGCATCAGAAAACAGGTATGAAAAAATCATTGATGAAAAAAGGTGAACATGGGACCCTTCCCCATGTTCACCTTTTGCCATGATATTGGGCAGTCTACAGTGACTGCATGTCGTTGAGTTTCTTGTAGTAGCCGCCTTTGGCGAGCAGTTCCTCGTGGGTGCCTCGCTCTACAATCTCACCCTCGTGGATGACACAGATTTCATCGGCACACTTGATGGTGGAGAGCCGGTGGGCAATGGCCACGGTGGTGCGAGTCTTCATGAGCTTCTCAAGGGCATCCTGCACGAGTCGCTCGCTTTCGGTGTCGAGTGCCGAGGTGGCCTCGTCGAGAATGAGGATGGGAGGGTTCTTGAGGATAGCCCGGGCGATGCTCACACGCTGGCGCTGGCCGCCCGAGAGGCGTCCGCCACGGTCGCCCACATTCGTGTCGAATCCCTGTTCCGACTCCTGGATGAAATCGTAAGCATTGGCGATGCGGGCTGCCTCGTCAATCTGTTCCTGGGTGGCATGGTCTACACCGAAGGCGATATTGTTGCGGAAACTGTCGTTGAAGAGGATGGCCTCCTGGTTCACATTGCCGATGAGCTGGCGCAGGTCGTGGATGCCCAGCTGCTTGATGTTCACCCCATCGATGAGCACCTCGCCCTCCTGCACATCATAGTAGCGGGGGATGAGGTCGACGAGGGTCGACTTGCCGCCACCGCTCTGTCCCACCAGGGCGATGGTCTTGCCCTTCTCGATGGTGAGGTTCACGTGGCGGAGAATCCACTTCTGGTCATACTTGAACGATACGTCGCGGAACTCAATCTGATGCTCAAAGCTGCTGATATGTACGGGATGCTCCACCTCCTTGATGGGGTTCTCGGCCTTGAGTATCTTGTCGATACGCTCCATGGAGGCCAGACCCTTAGGGATATTGTAGCCCGCTTTGGAGAAATCCTTCAGCGGATTGATGATGCTGTAGAGAATCACTAAATAATAGATGAAGGCTGGACCGGTGAGCGTCATGTTGTTGAGTACCAACCAACCGCCGAACCACAGCACGATGACGATGAGCACCGTGCCGAGGAACTCACTCATGGGATGGGCCAGCGACTGGCGCACCCCCACGCTGATGAGATTGCGCCGCAACTCATCGTTCACTTTGGCAAAGCGCTGGTTGATTTTCTCTTCGGCACAGAACGCCTTGATGATGCGCAGTCCGCTCAGCGTCTCCTCCACCTGGCTCATCGTGTCGCTCCACAGTCCTTGCGCCTTGAGGGATTTTGCCTTGAGCTTGCGGCCCACTACCCCCATCACCCAACCCATCAGCGGCACCACGCAGAGGGTGAAGAGTGTGAGCTGCCAGTTGATGTAGATCAGGGTGGCGAAATAGGTGATAATCAGGATGGGGTTCTTGAAGAGCATCTCCAAGGAAGCCATGATGGAGTTTTCCACCTCGGCCACATCACCGGTCATGCGGGCAATCAGGTCGCCCTTGCGCTCCTCGGAGAAGAAGCCCAGCGGCAGCGAGGTAATCTTGCGGTAGAGCGTGTTGCGGATGTCGCGCACGATGCCCTGGCGCATGGGGATGATGGAGGATGCCGCTGCAAAATACATGCCCGTCTTGATGAGGGTGAGCAGCGAGAGCAGGATGCCAATCAGCAGCAGTGTGGTAGTGGCACCGTAGGTGTCGATAATCTGCTGCACATAATAGTTGGCATTGTTGGTCAGCACCTCTTTGGCATCACCGCTGCCCCAGGCCATGGGAGCCGTGGCGCGCTCGGTCTCTCCCGTCTGGAAGAGAATCTGCAGGATGGGGATGAGGGTGGCAAACGAGAAGATGTTCATCACTGCCGAGAGCAGGTTGAACACGATGGTCATCACCAAATAGCGCTTATAGGGAGGCACAAAACGCCTCATCATCATGAAGAACTCTTTCATAGGGCTTTTCCTTGAAGGGTGGCACTCGAACTACCGGTAATCTCTACCCATACGCGCTCGCCGATATGGTGGTTGCCCTTGTCGAACACCACCACCTTGTTCTGTTCAGTGCGCCCGAAGAGTTGCTCGCGCGAGCGCTTGCTGAAACCCTCTACCAGCACCTCCCGCCGCTGGCCGATTTCCTGGCGGTTGCGTTCGGCGGATAGTTCGGTCTGCAGCTGTATCAGTTCCTCTAACCGCCTGATCTTGGTCTCTTCGGCGATGTCATCAGGCAGATGCTTGGAGGCGTAAGTGCCGGGGCGTTCACTGTATTTGAACATAAAGGCCGAGTCGTAACCTACCTCGCGCATGAGCGAGAGCGAGAGTTGGTGGTCTTCCTCAGTCTCACTGTGGTAGCCCACGAAGATGTCGGTGGAAAGACCACAGTCGGGGATGATGCGGCGGATGGCCTTCACACGGTCCATATACCACTCGCGGGTGTATTTGCGGTTCATGAGTTTCAGGATGCGGTCGCTGCCACTCTGCACAGGCAGATGGATATGTTTGCAGACGTTGGGCTCCTCGGCGATGACATGCAGGGTTTCGTCGCTCATGTCCTTTGGGTGCGAGGTAGTGAAGCGCACCCGCATCCCGGGAGCCTCGTGGGCCACTGATCGCAGCAGGGCAGGAAAACCCACCTCGCTGCCGTCGGGATGCTGGAAACGGTAGGAGTTGACATTCTGTCCGAGCAGGGTCACCTCCTTGAAGCCGCGGTCGCGCAGGTCGCGCACCTCGCGGAGGATGCTCTCCACGTCACGGCTGCGCTCGCGTCCGCGGGTATAGGGAACGATACAGTAGTGGCAGAAGTTGTTGCAGCCTCGCATGATGCTGACAAAACCGCCAATCTTGGCGCCATGCAGACGCTGGGGCACCACATCGCGGTAGGTTTCCGTGGTGGAGAGTTCGGTGTTGATGGCCTTGTGGCCCAGTTCTGCCTGTGCGAAGAGGTCGGGCAGGGTGAGATAGGCATCCGGTCCGGCCACCAGGTCGGCATGATGGTTGGTGAGCAGGTCGTCTTTCACCCGTTCGGCCATGCAGCCCAGCACCCCGATGATGAGGCGGCGGCCCTCGCCCTTGCCCCGTTTGTTGCGCAGGGCGTTGAGGGTGTCGAGGCGGTTGTAGATTTTCTGTTCGGCATTGTCGCGCACCGAGCAGGTGTTCAGCAGTACGGCATCCGCATCGTCGAGCGACTCGCAGGTCTCGTAGCCTGCCATATCCATGATGGATGCCACCACTTCAGAGTCGGCCACGTTCATCTGGCAGCCGTAGGTCTCAATATATAGTTTTTTCATGTGATCGTGAATTAGTATGCTTTCATGCCTTGGTGGCACGGATGAAGTAGGCGATGAGCAGCACGTAGGCTACGAGCGAGCACATCTCGGAGAGCGGGTTGGCCCACCAGGTCTCATAGTCGAACACCACTCCGCTGAAACGCAGCAGTGCGCTCACCACACCCATCAGTGCACCGCCGGCAATGAATCCGGAGGCGATGAGGTTGCCCTTCTCCGAGCGTTCCTTGTTGATGGCGGCATCCTTGCTGCGGGTGCTCACATACCAGTTGATGGCACCACCCACCACGAGGGGCACATTCAGCTCGAGAGGGATGAACATACCGAGGGCAAAGGCCAGTGCGGGCACCTTGCACCAGGTGAGCACGATGGCGATGGCGGCACCGATGCCGTAGAGCAGCCAGGGGGCGCCGATACCGTTCATCAGCGGGTCGATGACGGCAGCCATGGCATTGGCCTGGGGAGCGGCGAGTTGTCCGGAAGCAAAACCGTAGGTCTCGTTGAGCAACATCATCACACCGCCCACGGTGGCAGCCGACACCAGCGTGCCGAGGAATTTCCAAGTCTCCTGCTTCTTGGGGGTTGAGCCTAACCAGTAGCCAATCTTCAGGTCGGTGATGAAGGCTCCGGCCATGGAGAGGGCGGTGCATACCACGCCACCCATCACGAGTGCGGCCACCATGCCGCTGGTACCCTTCAGTCCCACAGCCACCATCACCACGGAGGCGAGGATGAGTGTCATGAGTGTCATGCCGCTAACGGGGTTGGAGCCGACGATGGCAATGGCATTGGCAGCCACGGTGGTGAAGAGGAACGCCACGACGGCTGTCAGCACGATGGCCACCAAGGCAAAGAGCAGATTGCCGTCCATCACGCCAAACCAGAAGAAGAGGAAGACGATGACCAGGGTGATGGCTGCTGCCCAGAGGATGAAGCGGAAGGGCAGGTCCTTCTGGGTGCGGAGGGTCGCCGTATCGGCAGCCGTCTGGTCGGCAGAGCCGGTCTTGCCGAGACGCTTCACGCTGTCGACGATGATGCCCCACGACTTGATGATGCCGATGATGCCCGCCATGGCGATGGCACCGATGCCGATGCTCTTGCCGTAGGCGCGGAAAATCTGTTCAGGACTCATGTCGCCCACAGCCGTCTGGATGGAGGGATCCCACTGGTTGAGCACATCGTGGGGGAAGAGCAGTGCCATGCCGGGCACCACCAACCACCAGACGGCCAGTGAGCCGAGGCAGATGATGAGGGCATACTTCAGACCTACGATATAGCCCAGTCCGAGCACGGCGGCACCAGTATTGACCTTGAACACGAGCTTCGCCTTGTCGGCCACGGTTTCACCTAGAGCCACCACACGTGTGGTGAAGTTCTCGTTCCACCAGCCGAAGGTGGCCACACAGAAGTCATAGAGTCCGCCCACCAGTCCGGCTATCAGCAGGGGCTTGGCCTGTCCGGCTCCCTTGGTTCCGCTCACGAGCACCTGGGTGGTGGCCATGGCTTCGGGGAAAGGATATTTGCCGTGCATGTCGCTGACGAAATACTTGCGGAAGGGAATGAGGAACAGGATGCCGATGATGCCTCCTAACAGTGAGGAGATGAAAATCTTGATGAACGAGGCACTCATCTCGGGATATTTGGCCTGCAGGATATAGATGGCAGGAAGGGTGAAGATGGCACCGGCCACCACGGCACCCGAACAGGCACCGATGCTCTGGATAATCACGTTCTCGCCCAGCGCCTTGCTGCGTTTGCTGGCGGTGGACACACCCACGGCGATGATGGCGATGGGGATGGCAGCCTCGAACACCTGGCCCACCTTCAGTCCTAAATAGGCTGCGGCGGCGGAGAACAGCATGGCCATGACCACACCCCAGGTGACCGACCAGGCGTTGACCTCGGCGTATGACTTGCGGGGGTCCATCATCGGTTCGTACGATTCTCCTTCTTTCAGTTCGCGAAATGCGTTTTCGGGTAATTGCTCTTTCATTGTATCTGTTTGTTGAATCTTTTTTCTGTTTGCTGATTGTCGGGAATAGGGAGCTCCATTAAGGGAGTTGCTTGCGGCGCTCTTCCAGCCATTCGCCGAAGATGCGGGCGGCGGCTACTACCTGGTTGAGGCAGGGGCGCGACCTGTAGTACTCGGCCGTACGCTCGCTGGCCTGATAACTCAGCGGGGCTCCGCTCTTCAACTTGAGCAGTTCGGCGCAGGTGATGGTGCCGAAGAGTTCTTCGAAGCGTTTGAGCAGTTGCTGCACCACGCGGTAGTTCTCCGACTTGCCCTCCCGGTCGTTCTCGTCGGCAGAGCCACATTCCATGCCTGCCAGTACCACCATGCCGCAGGCGGCACCACAGGTGAGTCGCAGCCGGCCGATGCCTCCGCCGAAGCCGGCACTCAGTTGCAGTGCCTGCCGCTCACTATAGCCATAGAGGTCGGCGTAGGCGGCCACCACCGACTGGCAACAGTTAAATCCTTTCATGAAGAACTCCTCTGCGAGGGCCGTTCTTCTCTCTATTTCGATTGATTGATTCATCATGATGTGTAGGGTCGTTGTGTAAATAAACCCCGTGTTTCTGTAAGAAAAAACGGAGCATTCTATATAATAATAGGTGTAGGTGCCGTTAGCGGCAACAAAGTTACTCCATTTTTTTCATTTAGGGATGAAAAAATGCCAGATTCTCGTCTTCATGGCAAAAAAAGATGATTCTGTAGGGGTCATTTCAATAAAATTTATTATTTTTGCAACAAAATTGTATTATTTGTTACTCAACAAAACATCATTAATACCCAAACAGTATGTCGATTTGGATATTCCTTAAAATCATCGGCTCCCTCGCCCTGCTGATTTACGGCATGAAGGTGATGAGTGAAGCCCTGCAGAAAATGGCTGGTGCGCAGTTGCGCCATATCCTCGCAGCCATGACTACTAACCGTTTCACCGGTATGCTCACCGGTATGTTTGTCACCTGTGCCGTCCAGTCATCCTCGGCGACAACCGTGATGACCGTCTCGTTTGTCAATGCGGGACTGCTCACCCTGGCGCAAGCCATCTCGGTCATCATGGGTGCCAACATCGGAACCACGCTCACCGCATGGGTGATGAGCCTTGGTTACAATGTCGACCTCACCTGCGTGGTTTATCCCGCCTTCTTCCTCGGCATTATGCTCATCTATTCGAAGAGCAAACGCTACTTTGGCGATTTCCTCTTCGGCATTGCCTTCCTCTTCTTCTCGCTCGTCATGCTGAGCGCAGCCGGCAAGGAACTTGACCTTGCCCACAATCCGGATGTCATCAATTTCTTCAGCTCGTTTGACACGGGCAGTCACCTCACCATCATCATCTTCCTCTTGATTGGCACCATCATCACCTGCATCGTGCAGTCGTCGGCAGCCGTGATGGCCATCACCATCCTGCTCTGCTCCACGGGTGTGCTGCCCATCTATCTCGGCATCGCCCTGGTGATGGGTGAGAATATCGGCACCACTGCCACCGCCAATCTCGCTGCCCTGGGTGCCAACTCACAGGCCCGTCGGGCTGCCATGGCCCACCTGGTATTCAATGTGATAGGTGTTTTCTGGGTGCTCTGTGTGTTCTATCCGTTTGTCGATTTCGTCTGCTCTTTTGTCGACTATAATCCCAACGACCACAGCCTCACCACCGAGCAGCTGGCCAAACGTCTGCCCATCGTGCTGGCAGCCTTCCACTCCTTCTTTAATGTAACCAACACCTTTGCCCTCATCTGGTTTATTCCCCAGATAGAGAAGCTCGTCTGCAAACTGATCAAGTCGAAGAACAACGAGGTGGAAGAGGAGTTCCGTCTGCGCTATATCGGTGGAAGCACCATCATGAAGACCCCCGAGCTCTCCGTGCTGGAGGCCCAGAAGGAGATTACCTCCTTTGCCGAGCGCATCCAGCGTATGTTCGGCTTTGTCAGAGAGTTGCTGGCCACCACCAATGAGAACGATTTCAACAAACTCTATGCCCGTATCGAGAAGTATGAGAACATCAGCGACTCCATGGAAATAGAGATTGCCAAATATCTGAATATGGTGAGCGACGCCCACCTCAGTGATGACACCAAGGCAAAAATCCGTGCCATGTTGCGTGAGATTACCGAGATAGAGAGCATCGGTGACAGCTGCTATAACATCGCCCGAACCATCAACCGCAAGATGAGCGGCAAGGAGGATTTCACCGAGAAGCAGTATGAGCATCTCCACCAGATGTTTGAACTCACCGACGACAGCCTCACGCAGATGAATGTATTGCTGGCCGGCCGAAAGGTGAACTATGACGTGAACCGCTCTTTCAACATCGAGAACGAGATCAACAACTACCGCAACCAGTTGAAGAACCAGAATATCAACGACATCAACGACCATGCCTATACCTATGCCATGGGCACGATGTATATGGACATCATCAGCGAGTGTGAGAAACTGGGCGACTATGTGGTGAACGTCGTGGAAGCCCGTATGGGTACCCGTAAGATTTGATGGCGGAATAACGTGTTCGAGTCATTAAAAGGTATCATAGCATGAAAGTGATGGATATGAGCAGTTCCCCCTCCATCATTGGCCAGTATCTGGCTGAGTTGAGGGATGTGGACTATCAGCAGAACAGACTGCTCTTCAGAAACAATGTGGCGCGCATTGGCGAAATGATGGCCTACGAAATCAGTAAGACCCTGACTTATGAGCGTCGCGAAGTGACCACTCCGTTGGGCAAGGCACAGATGGCCTTGCCCGCCGACGAGGTGGTAGTGGCCACTATCTTCAGAGCAGGATTGCCCTTTCATCAAGGGTTCATGAACGTCTTCGACCATGCCGACCATGCCTTTGTCAGTGCCTATCGCACGTATGAGGATGAGGCCCACACGCAGGTGGGTGTCCATGTGGAGTATCTGGCCACTCCTCCGCTCGACGGCAAGGTGCTGATTATTGCCGATCCGATGTTGGCTACCGGAGGCAGCATGCAGTTGGGCTACGAGGCACTGCTCACCAAGGGAACGCCCACGGCGGTGCATGTGGCGTGTGTGATTGCGGCTCCAGAGGGTGTGGAACATGTGAAGCGCCATTTCCCTGATGCCACCACCACCATCTGGTGTGGAGCCATCGACAGTCATCTCAACGAACATCAGTATATCGTTCCTGGGCTGGGCGATGCGGGTGATCTCTGCTTTGGCGAGAAACGCTGACCTCATCGCATTCTGTTTCTGCTCATCCTTTACGCTGTTTCTTTTTTCACATGAAGTATTTAGAAGTTCATTTTTCCATCCAGACTGCTCCCGAATGCTGGCAGGATGCGGCCGATTTGCTTGCTGACATGGCCGCTGATGCCGGCTTTGAGACTTTCGAGAGTGAAAGCCAACTCTTGAAGGGATATGTACAGGAGACGCTCTTCGACCAAACGGTTTTGGATGGCATCATCTGCGATTTCCCTATGGAAGAGGTGGTCATCACCTATCAGGTGCAGCAGGCGGAATACAAAAACTGGAATGAACAATGGGAACAGGAGGGTTTCGATCCAATAGTGATTGACAACCGTTGTGTGATTCACGACGGCCGTCATCTGCCTGCTGTCCTGCCCGAACAGGCAGCGGTAGTGGAGATTGATGCCCATCTTGCCTTTGGCACAGGCAATCATGAGACCACCCGCATGATGGTCGACCAGCTGCTCCAGCTTGACTTGCATGGCAAGCGGGTGCTCGACTGTGGCTGTGGCACCGGCATCCTGGCTCTCATGGCTCTCCGCCTTGGTGCCTCTGAGGCCGTGGCCTATGATATTGACGAGTGGAGTTCGGACAATGCCCTGCACAATGCGGTCATTAATGGTCTGGACAGCAAGATGAAGGTGATGCTCGGCGATGCCTCCCTCTTGTTGCCCCTTGCTGATTTGCCGGATGCGGAGAAGTTTGATGTGGTCATGGCAAATATCAACCGCAATATCCTGCTCAATGATATGGAGGCTTTCGTGGGAGTGATGAAGCCCGATGCCACGCTCCTCATGAGTGGCTTCATCGACAGCGATGTGGATTTGCTCAACGGGAAAGCCCGAATGCTTGGACTGAAAGCAGGTCGCAAGTGTGTCGACAACCATTGGACATCCCTCGCCTTCCACAAAGATGCAGAGCAGTAATCGGTCGCGCCTATGCAGTAAGCATAAAAAAGATTAAAAAAGCCTTGTTGATTCGAGAAAAAGCAGTACCTTTACAGCATCTTAAAACAACATGGTATGGAACACACTGTAGAAATCATCTGCCGGAACAACGGACAGAGACTGCTGGTAGAGCCTAATTCCAATCTGGCCTCTATCTATCAGCAGTTAGACCTTGATATGCCTTATGGTCCTATCAGTGCCAAAGTGAACAACAAGGTGGAGGGACTGCATTATCGCGTCTATAACCAGAAAACCATTGAGTTTCTTGATATGTACAGTCCTTCGGGAGCACGGGCCTATACGCGCTCGCTCTTCTTTGTGCTTTGCAAGGCCGTACACGACCTTTACGAGAAACCCAAGGTGACCATTGATATCCCTGTTTCCAACGGTTACTACTGCAATCTCCGTATCGGCCGTGAGGTGACCGACGAAGACGTGGCGCGCATCCGCCGGCACATGCAGGAGATTATTGATGCCCACATCCCCATCCATCGCCATGAATGTCTCACGGAGGATGCCATCCGGTGTTTCAACGAGATTGGAGCCAACAGCAAGGTGAAACTGCTCAAGAGTAATGGCAAACTCTATTCCGTCTATTATGACATCGATGGTTATATCGACTATTATTACGGTACGATGCTTACCAACACCGGCGACCTCTATCTCTTCGGACTGGAGAAATACTACGACGGATTGTTGTTGCGCATCCCCTCGGCCTCCAATCCTGGCGAGTTGGGTGCGCTCGTGAGACAAGACAAGATGTTTGAAATCTTCAAGGAGCACCACCGCTGGCAGGACATCCTCGGGCTGCGCACGATAGGCGACCTGAATGAGGCCATCGACAAAGGAGTGACCTCCCAACTCATCAATGTGTCGGAGGCCTTGCAGGAGAACAAGATTGTGAAGATTGCCTCTGAGATAGCCAACCGCAAGGGGGTGAAGATGGTGCTGATTTCCGGCCCCTCGTCGAGCGGAAAGACCACCACCTGCAAACGGCTCTCCATCCAGTTGCTCGCCAACGGCATGCGACCCATAGGCATCTCGCTCGATGACTACTTCGTTGACCGGGAACTCACCCCCAAGGATGCGTCGGGCGACTATGACTTCGAGAGTCTCTATGCCCTCAATATCCCTCTGCTCAACGAGCAGATGAACGCCCTCTTTGCCGGCGAGGAGGTGGAACTGCCCAAGTACAATTTCCAGTCGGGCAAGAGTGAGAAGAGCGGACGGAAGCTGCGCCTTCAGGGAAATGAGATTCTTGTGGTGGAGGGTATCCATGCCCTGAATCCCGAACTCACCGCCCAAATCCCTGAGGAACAGAAATACAAGGTATATGCCTCGGCCCTTACCACCATCCTGCTCGACTCTCACAACTATATCCCCACGACCGACAGCCGACTGTTGCGCCGCATCATCCGCGACTATAAGTACAGGGGCGTATCGGCACAGGAGACCATCCGCCGCTGGCCGTCGGTGAGGGCAGGTGAGAACAAGTGGATTTTCCCCTTCCAGGAGAACGCTGATGCGATGTTCAATACGGCCATGATTTTCGAACTGGCCGCCATCAAGAGCCAGGCGGAACCGTTGTTGGAACAGGTGCCCGAATGTGCTGACGAATACAGTGAGGCTTACCGCCTGCTGAAATTCCTGCGCTACATCCGCCCGATTACCAACAAACAGGTGCCTCCCACCTCGCTCCTCAGAGAGTTCCTGGGCGGCAGCTCGTTCAAATACTGACCCTTATCATGGACAAGTAACTGACACTATTCCCATTTTTTTTATCAATATTATCAATTAACTTTCCTATCTAATGAAAACTCTATTCATGATGGCTGCTGCCCTGATGATGGCGCTGCTGCCCGTTCAGGCCAAGAAGGCCAAAAAAGAAGTAAGTGACCGCGAATACTGGTGTACGCTGGCATGGAAGATGTCGCAACCTGTATTGGAGAATATGGCCAAGGGTGAACTGCAGAAGAATATGCAGACGGAGTTCAGTCCCACCTTCGACAACCGTAACCGGAATGTGGTGTTCATGGAGACCTTCGGCCGACTGATGGCTGGTATCGCTCCCTGGTTGACTCTGCCCGATGACGAGACCCCCGAGGGACAGCAGCGCAAACAGCTCAGAACGTGGGCGCTGGCCAGCTATAAGAACAGCGTTGACCCCCAGTCGCCCGATTATCTCTGTTGGGGTTCAGCCGGACAGAACCTGGTGGATGCCGCCTATATCGCAGAGAGCTTCCTGCGTGCCTACGACCAACTCTGGGTGCCGCTTGATGATGTCACCAAGCTACGTTATATCAGGGAGTTCCAGAAGCTGCGCTCCATCGATCCTCCCTATACCAACTGGTTCCTCTTCTCTTCGGTCATCGAGAGCTTCATTGCCAAGGCTGGCGGCCAGTATGACGAGTTCCGTGTGAATACTGCCTGCCGAAAGGTGGAAGAATGGTATGTGGGAGACGGATGGTATGCTGACGGTCCTGTATTTGCCTTCGACTATTATAGCAGTTATGTGTTCCATGCCATGTATCTGGAAACCCTCAAGGCGATGGTCGATGCCAAGGCCAATACGCGTCTCGACTACCAGAAGTATTACGACCGTGCTCTGAAACGCGCACAGAAGTTTGCCATTATCCTCGAACGTTTCATCTCCCCCGAAGGCACCTTCCCCGTCATCGGCCGCTCCACTCCCTATCGTCTGGCCGCCATGCAGCCCTTAGCCTTGATGGCATGGTATGAGAAACTGCCTAAAGATCTGAGCAACGGACAGGTGCGTGCCGCCTTGACCAAGGTGATGCACCGCATGTTCGACCAGCAGCAGAACTTCAACGAGGGTGGCTATCTCACCATCGGTTTCTGCGGTTCGCAGCCCAACACGGCCGACTGGTATACCAACAACGGCTCTCTCTATATGACCTCGTTGGCATTCATGCCCTTAGGTCTGCCTGCCACCCATCCTTTCTGGGCCGATGCTGCCCAGCCCTGGACCCAAATCAAGGCCTGGGGAGGCCAGCCCTTCCCCAAAGACCACCGTTGGGCCGACGACATCACCACCAAAGACAAGTGGTAATCCCTCGGATGGGTTCGCCCATGGTCACTTTTCGTCAGAACATTTATACTTAACGACTTCGATTTTTTTATGATTACACTCAAAAAAATGATGCTGGCAGCCGTTGCTGCCGTTACCTTGAGCGCCTGTAGCGGCGACCGTGAATATCTCGATTACAGGGGAGTCTCCATGGCCACTCCCTGCAAGGCTTTCGTGGACTCGATGACCCGTCAGGGACTGGTGGTTGATACCTCCAACCATGAGAAGGGTACCGTGGTGTTCCTGAAGCCTGGCAGCGTGATGCAGGTCATCGTCAAGGCGCAGAACGACACCATCGTCTCCATACAGGAGAGTTATGAGGCTACTTATAACGACAGCACCCGTCAGCTCTTCCAGACCATGCGCGAGCAACTCATCAAGGAACTCGACATGAATCCTTACATGCCTGTGAATACCGAAGACCATCGTGAGGCCCGCTTCAAGACCAAGAAGGGCATCGTGACACTGGTGTTGGAGAATACCTATACTCCGCGTCTCGACCTGCTTTATGAAAGCCGCAACGACGATTCCAAATAACGCTTAATTGCCCCTTTACGCCATGAACGAACTGCATCCAGCCCAGCATGAAGTGGCGGTTTTGCTCATCTTCTTCTGCCGCGTGGAAACCTTTCAACAGGTTTTCCACGAGGTGAAGAAGGCGCGTCCTGCCCGCTTGCTCCTCTATCAGGACGGACCCCGCTCCGACAAGGACAAACCCGGTATCGAGGCTTGCCGCCGCATTGCCGAAGACATTGACTGGCAGTGCGAAGTGCACCGCTTCTATCAGGAACGCAACGTGGGCTGTGACCCTTCGGGATTCATCGCCCACCGATGGGCTTTCTCCCTGGTCGACAAGTGTATCGTGCTGGAGGATGATGTGGTGCCGAGCCAGGCTTTCTTCCCCTTCTGCAAGGAGATGCTCGACCGATATGAACACGATGACCGCATCGGTATGGTGGCAGGCTTCAACATAGATGAGGAGACGCCTGATATGCCCTACTCCTATTTCTTCACCTCTGCCTTTAGCATCTGGGGCTGGGCCTCATGGCGTAGGGTAGTGGAGAAATGGGATGAGCACTATTCGTTTTTGGATGGAGGAAAGACTGAGCGGCAACTGGAGCAGCTCATAGCGGAGCGCCGTCTGCGCCGATGCACGATGCGCACTTTCCGTGGCCATGCGGCCACAGGCAAGGCTTATTTTGAGACCATCTTCCAGGCGGCCCTGCTCCTGCAGTCGCAGTTGGCCATCATGCCCCGTCGTAATCTGATTAACAATGTGGGATTCAGCGGTGAGTCCACCCATTTCCAGTCGTCCACCTTGGACACCATGCCCCACCAGCTGCGCTATATCTTCACGATGGATCGCCATCAACTGGCTTTTCCTTTGCAGCATCCGCCCTACGTGATGGAACAGGCGGATTATCGCAAGCGTATGTATAAGGTGTATGCCTGGGATCATCCCTTTGTCAAGGTTTGCTATTCCTTAGAGGAGTTGTGGCTCAACCTTTGCCGTGGCAATTTCAAGACCATAGCAAAGGCTGTTCGTCAGCGTGTCAGAAAATGGATGCATGTCTGACTATGGGGCTTTGATGCCTATAAAGCTGTAAACCACATACAGACAAGCCCCCGATGTTTACAGAAGCGTAAGCATCGGGGGCTTGCTGTGATTTGATAGATTCGGTTTTCTTAGGGCAGGCTGCGGGTGAGTGTCGTGAAACCGCGTACATAGCCGGAGGTAGCATTGCTTGGGACAAATTTCCCGTCGCTTACCTGGTAGAATTTATATCCAGAACTGTATACCATCCAGTAACTTCCTTCACTGAAGGGAATCGCACCTTCAGCAGTGAGGATTTCATTGATGGCATCAAGATTGGCTTCGATATAGGGGGTATCAGTCGTTCTCAACACGCCCCATGTGTTCCCTTCGTCTATGCCCACTTCATTCTTGATTTCCAAAAGTAAAGGAGAAATCTCGTCTGTAATCGTAGAGTTACATTCCGTTGCTTTCAGCGAAAACAGCCGGTACTTTGTCTCTGTTTCGGCATTTTCCGTATTCAGCACATAACACTTCTTATAGATATTTCCTATTGCCAACTTATCTGTTGAGCCGTTTTGGTCAAATTCAAACTCTATGTCGTGCGTACCTCCCCAGGTCGCTCCTGTGATGGTTCCGGTCAGAGTAATGCCGTGAGGCCCCGTGTAAGTACCATTGATCCTGATTTTGTAGTTGGCGGTGAGTGACTGCCTGGTAGAGTAGGAGTAGCTGGTGACTGCGTCGTCTTCATCGGTCATGTTGACGGTGATGGTAGCACCATCCTGTGAAGCCGGTAAGAGATGGACTTGCTCCGTACTCTCCCATTGCCCGTCACCATCCTCATCTGCCAGTTCGATGGTCTGTGATTCGGTAGTATTGCTGTAGGAGCCATCCAGTAAAAGATGCAGATACAGCGGGACGAGCGTGACGCTGACAGCCTTGATGTCATCGGGGACACGGATGATATTCACTTCCTCAAGGAGCATCACTTTGCGTTTCATGGCGAGTGCCAGTTGGTTGGTTCCTCCCTTGACCAGGGTGATGGCATGTGAGGCCGCCATCAGATCGGGCATTGAACCGCCCTGTTTCAGTATAAGTTCTGATTGGGGAGTGGCTTCTTCCTGTGTGGGAAGACTGAAATGGCTGCTGCTGGCACCGCCGACAGCATCGACCTGATAGGTACCTTCGAGCAGAGGGATATTCAGCGACTCCTCAGCAGTGGCGATTGTCGAGGTGGCCACGCAGCTGTTCTCTTGATTGAAGATATAAATCTGGATGGGATAACTCACTTGGGCATCCCCCGTTTCTGCCCCCTCGGCAAGTATCGTGGGAGCTTTCACCACCAGTCGGCTGTTGGTTGTCTGTTCCAGCGTAGGCACTTCTGCTTCTTCTTCGTTCATTACTTCTTTGATACATGAAGCCAAGGTGAGAGTGGCTCCGATGCAGAATGTGGCTATCATCAGGTGGGGCTGTTTCATGTTGCTTCTGTCTGTCATTTAATCAGTAAACATTTCTATTTTGTAAACACGTATTCAGGTGTCGTCTTGCAGGTAATGCGCAGACCTGTCAGTCAGCCTTCTCGATGAGCACTGTGGCATAGGCACTGATGCCCTCCTCTCTACCCGTGAAACCCAGTTTCTCGGTGGTAGTGGCTTTGATGGAGATGTTGTCAATGTCCGTGTGGAGGACTTCGGCCAAACAGGCTTTCATGGCGGGGATATGTGGGTTGAGCTTGGGGCGTTCGGCACAGACTGTCGCATCTATATTCCCCAGCCGGTATCCCTTCTCCTCCACCAAAGCCATCGTTTTCCCGAGCAGAATCTTGCTGTCAATATTCAGCGTGTCTGCCGAGGTGTCAGGGAAGTGGTAGCCGATGTCGCGCAGGTTGGCCGCACCGAGCAGTGCGTCGCAGATGGCATGGATGAGCACGTCGGCATCGCTATGCCCCAGCAATCCCAGAGCATGTTCCAGACGTATGCCACCCAACCACAGTTCTCTTCCTTCCACCAATCGGTGTACGTCAAATCCAAAACCTACTCTTATCTTCATAGTTTATTCTTATTATTGTTGTTCGTGTCTGTCAAAACATTCTCCGGGCAGTGTTTACCGCTTGAACAAATCTTTCAGGCCATCCATATCGAAGGCCAACGTGAAGCGCAGGGTCTGGTCGAGCGGATTGGTTTGGGCGGTAGAGATGACATAGCCCACGTCCAGTGAAAACACATTCATGCGGAAGCCACCGCCGACCGTAAAGTATTTCAGGTTACCCTTGCTCTCGCTCTGGTGGTGATAACCGGCGCGCAGCGAGAACTGGTCGTGATAGATGTATTCGGCACCTACGCTCCACTGAATCTCCTCCATCTCCTCTTTGAATCCTCCCGGGGCATCGCTGAAACTCTTGAAGATACCCGAGATGGAACCCACATCGCTGTATTCCTTGATGACACGGTCCTGGTAGTCAGCTGAGCTCTCCCCCTCCAGCTGGGCAGGAACGGTGGGTACCAGCAGTTTGTTGGCATCCGCAGCGATAGTGAAACGGTTATACTCGTCGACGGGCACCATCAGTGAGGCACCGATGCGCAGGTTGGCAGGCAGAAATTGGCTACGGTCGTCGCCGAAATAGGAAATCTTGCTACCCACGTTGCTGATGTTCATACCCAGCCCCAACTGGCATTCACGGCTGCCGATGTTGATGTAGTTGTTGTAGTACATGGCAATGTCGGCGGCAAAGGCAGATGCAGGCGATGATTCCTCCGAATAGTCATAGCGCAGGTCGGAGTAAATCCATCGGATGGCGGCGGCCAGCGAGAAGGTCTCGCTCAGCATCATCGAGTAGGCCACATCCAGTGACATCTCGTAAGGTTTCACCGTCATGGCATTGGCATCCGTGCTGGTCATCACCTCGCCGAGCGAGAAATAGCGCAGCGAACCCGACACCGCGCTGTAGTCACCGATGCGGTAGTAGCCGGCCACGTAAGCCAAGTCGATGTCGTTCACCAGCTGTCGCAGCCACGGCGTATAGTTCAATGCCACGCCGGCACGGCTGATGCAGAACGGATATTTGGCAGGGTTCCAGTATTGCGAGTTCACATCAGGGTCGGTGGCCGCACCCACGTCGCCCATACCCGCTGCACGGGCATCGGGGGCAATCGTCTGCGAGATGACGGCATGTTCTACGGGATTGTACTTGGAAAGTTTATAGTCTTGCGCCTTGGCGGCAACCGCAATCAAGAAGCCTGCCAGCAAAGCAGCTAAACGGGAATAATGTCTCATTGTGTTGAACGTTTGGGTTCGTATAATCATTTTTTTCTTTTACCTTCTCCATAAACGGAGCAAAAGGCTTGTTTATTGTATCTAAATCGTTAATTATCACTGATGATGATGATTTTCTTGGCTTTTGAGGTGGCCGTGGTTCCGTCGGCGCTCAGCATCACGCGGTAGAGATAGACACCCGTGTTGAGCCGTCGTCCACCGTCAATGCAGAGATCCCAGTCCATGGTGAATGTAGCCTCATCGGGCACGGTTGTCTGACTGCGACGGTAGAGGATTCGTCCTGAGATGTCGATAATCTCGAGGGTGATGTCCACATTGGAGCCGATACGGTCGTGAGTTATGCGGAAACTTGTTGAGCCTACGGCCGGATTGCGAGTGCAGTCGATACTGAATACCTGTGGTTTCTGTCCCTCCGCTACCAGGAAGGTGAGTTCGGCCGTCGATGGATTGTTCAGGACATCCCATACGCGGAATGACAGACGGTGATTGCCGAGCGAGAGTTCGGGCAGACTGTATCCAACACGTCCCGACTGGTGGCTGCCGAAGTCATAGTTGAAATAGTCGTTCAGGTTGAAGGTCATCTGCGGGTCGTTGTCCACAACAAGCTGGATGTCATGACCCACGCCGCTGCCAGCTGCATTGATGCCATCCTCATCCCTGATTTCTGCCACGAAATAGGGAGTGGCGTTCACCTTGTCACCATTTCGGAAACCAGTAGAGTTGAGGTAGCAGAACACCGATGGACCCACCGAGTCGCGATTCAGGTCGGCTGTTCCCTTGAAGATGATGTTCTCGTTGTCGCCATGAGCCGTGAGCGACTTGTCATCATTGGTGGCAAAGACGAGAATCTGTCCGGCTCCATCCTCATATTTGATGTCCTTGGGTACGGCAAAGGTAAACGAGAAACGCCCTGTTCGGATACTGTCCTTACCCTTGTAGATGTCGTTGGTGCGGTCTTGGAAGACAAATGCTTTGCTGGCACCATCTGCATCCGAAGTATTGTTGAGTTTACAGGTGATGGTTTCGATGGCATCCTTCACCTTCATCTGTATCAATCCCGAGAAATCCTCTTTCACGCCTCCCCCCTCTGCGACATGTCCGTCCACTTTCACCGTCATGCCAGCCTTCACCTGGATGGTGTTATCTGATAGCGGTTGTCCGTTGATGGAGTCGATGACGATATCCAGTTTGGGAGTGGCCAGTTTCAGGGCAGGGTCACCGAGGAAGGTATATTGCAGTTTGTTCACCGACTGGTCTGTCTTGTTTTCTACCAGTTTGTTCTTGGCTTTTCTCACGGCCTCTCCCATGCCTATGCCGCCGTTTTCGGTAGAGAGCACTTCTTTGATGAAGGCGTTGTTCATGAGTTTATTCTGTGCGGAGAGCACTGTACGTGTGGTTCCGTAGAAGGCGATGGCTCCTCCGTAGGGGTTGAGTACGGCCGATTCTCCGATATTCTCCTCCTGTCCGTCAAAAGCCATCACGTCGCAGGAGGCAGTAATCCACAGTGGCATGTTGCCGCTCCTGTCATCTTTGAAGTTGGATAGTTTGATGGACAACTCGTGCGAGAGACAGTAAGCACTTCCGTGACCATTGTAGTCGAAGAGCAAGGCTCCCTCCTCTATGTATTTCTTCACTAGATTCTCCACCTCAGGGAAGGCGAATCCAGTCGATGAGGTCACGCGGGAGTAGGCATCCCAGTGAATCCTTTTCACGTCATAGGCCGGATAGTTGGTTTCTACAATCTGTGCAGCTGTTTCCGCCGCATCCATGTGGATATTGTTGTTGCCGTCATCGCCCATGAATACCAGCGTGTTCTGCCAAGAGCCGCGTGAGTTGTTGCTCGTATAGGCCTCTACCTTGTCCATCATGATTTTTGCTTCTTGTTCTGTGCGCACAGGGAATCGTCCCACGGCAACGTCAGCCTTGCCTTTATAGCTCGACGATGAAGTCTCGGAGCCCGACATGATGCTTTCGTTGTCATCGAGCATACAGAAGAAGTCGTCCGATACAAAGCAGTACACCTCATTGAACGAGTTCTCGCTTTCGTAGCAGAGCAGGAAGTCGTCGGGTGAGTATTTGCTCCAGAGAGAGAGATTCATACGGTTGTCCCAGGCTCCGTCGCCAAAGAGCACCAGGTATTTGGGTGCTTCCTCGGCTGTTGCAGCCCGGTCGTAGAGCATCTTCATATATCGTTTGTAGGCTGAGGCGTCGGGCGTTCCGCTGGAGAACTCGTTGAAGATTTCGTCTGCGGGTACGATGCGCACACTCATCTGGTCCTGTTTCTCATGCAGCGTCTTCAGCCGTTCTGCCTGCTGCAGCAGTTTCTGCGTGGTGGGGATGATGATGACCATATCCACTGGCTGATGATTGTGCATGTTCTGGTTGGTGATGCGGTAGACATATTCGGCGGCAGGGAAACTCTCTGTCGAGAGAGACGGAGCCGGAGCATACGTCTCGGTTTGCAGCACGATATAGTCGAGCCTCATGTTGTAGCCAGTCTTCTGTTGGATGGTGATGGTGTTGGTGGCCTGTAGCGCCTCCTTGGGCCGCAGTGTGCTCAGTGTGGCCTGCGCCTTGCCGTAGGTGTCCATCTTCGAAACGGTGGCTGTGCCCAGCGTCTCTCCGTTCATGGTTACCGTAGCCGATGAGGTGCCGCTCGGGGTGTCGGCAGAGAGCATCACGTAGAGCGTAGCATCGGTAGCACCTGTCACGGGAGCCTTCAGCTGGTATGTTGTGGGAGAGCTCGTGCTGAGCAGTTGGGCGTCATAGAGGTTGCGTCCTCCTGCATACCAGGCGAAGTCATCTACCTCATAAATGGTGTTGCGGAAATCGTCTGAGGGATAGAACGAACTGACAAAGGCGGCGCTGTCTACGGTCAGCGGGGTGTCATCGCTCTCCGTGATGAAGTAGTAGCCGTAGTCACTGTAGGGGTTGCGCACCCGCTTCTTGCTTGATTTCCAGGTCACCGGCCCCTGTCCGTAGAACAGGTGTTTGCCGTTGACGATACATTGAGGCACCTCCTTCAAGTCGTCTGTCCGACGGAGATATTCATCCTCCAGTGTCTCCGGTTGCAGTGCCCCGCCATAGCCGTAGATCTTGATTTTGTTCAGGTCGCTGAATCCTGCTTTTCTCACTGTCTCCAGTGTCAGCTCATGCACCCCGCTCTGCGCCACTCTGATCTTGGCCCAGGTTCCTTTGGCCAGTACCGATGTTGAGGCATAACGGCTGGCGGCATCGCTGGCATCGGCCCTGGCTACCCCGCGCGGCGTCTTCTTCACCGCCAGTTTAAAACTCACGAGTTTCTGGTAACGCCCGTCTCTGTAAACCAGGGGTACCAAACTCACATCCAGCACGCCCCGTTTCCGCTCGATGCACAATTGTACTTCCACTTCTGGCAGCTCGGGCAGCGAGTCGGTGGTAATGGCATGCAATCGCTGGATGTCGGTCTGCGACATATCGATAAATTCGGGATATTCGATGGTCACCTGATAACTGTAACCCTGAAAATCCTCGCCCAGTGGGATGCTGTGGGTGAAGACGGGTAGCAACGAGTCTATCCTCACCTCATCGGCACGGAGGTTGAAAAAATCCTGTGCTTTCGTGGTTATGCACGAAAGAAAGAAAAGGCAGATACCTATCAGATGTTTGCTGTTCATGATGGATGTTTGCGAAAAGAATGTTTGCGAAATGGGTGATTGCGAAATAGTAAGGTTACTTGCAGTTGAACTCCAGCACCTTGAGTTGGTCGATATACCCCTCCAGATGGTCATCGATATGCACGGGACCTACGCCCACTGGAGTGCCCGTATAGAGCAGGTCCCCCGTCTTGAGGGTGAAGAAGCGGCTGATGTAGGCAATCAGCGCATCGATGGAGAAGAGCATGTCGGCTGTACATCCCTCCTGCACGGTCTTGCCGTTGATGTCAAGGTGGAAGGGCAGTGCCTGTACATCGCGGAAACGCTCTTTGGGAATCCATTCGCCGATGGCCGCCGAGCCGTCAAAGCCTTTGCTGAGTTCCCAGGGCTTTCCCTCTTGCCTGAACCTGCGTTGCCAGTCGCGTGCGGTAAAGTCAATCCCCACGGTCACGGCATCGTAGTATCGGTGGGCGAAGCGCTCGGGGATGGCTTTCCCTAATCGGCAGATGCGCACCACGATTTCCGTCTCATAATCCACCTGATCGCACCAGTCGGGCACGAAAAACGGCTTGTGGTCTTTGAGCAGTGCCGAGTCGGCTTTGGTAAAGATGACAGGTTCCTCCGGTATATATAACGTTCCGTCCAGCTCTTTATTGTGTAAGGCATAGTTCATGCCTACGGCAAATATCTTCATAGCAGAAATTTTTGCGCAAATTTACGAAGAAAAGCCGAAAGTGCCAAATGATTGGTGGGTTTTCTTTGCGAGAGGGGTCAGAATACAAAAAGAGGGGGGAGGTTGCGTTCTTTCTGTTGCAGTTTGTCCTTCATCCTGCCCATGGCCATGATATCGTCTTGCCGGTCTTCCTTTCTGATGATGACGATGGGATGTCCTGCCCTTTTCTTCCCTCAACTGTTGGTGATGACGGTGCAGATTTGGGAGACCTGCTCCTCGAAGGCATTGCGGTCTTTGGCTTTGTTCTTGAATGCCGACCGGTAGTTGTAGATGGTGCGAGGTGTGTAGTAAAGGAGGGAGGCAATCTCCGAACTTTCTTTTACACCTAACCGGATGAGGGCAAAGATGCGGAGTTCGGTGGTGAGGCTTCCCGGTCGTTGTATGACAAGCTGCTCCTCGTCTTTCAAGAGGGTGTTGAACTCCTGGATAAACGAGGGGTAGAGGTCCAGAAAAGCCTTGTCGAAACGGTTCATGAAGGTAGCGGCATCCTCTTTGCTCACTCGTGACGACGAAGCGTAGCTCAGCAGCTCATTCACCTGCTTGGCCTTGATCTTGCGTTGTACCATCACCTGGAACTGCTCCAGTTTGTCGATGTATTTGGCACAGAGGTCGATATAGAGTTTGGCCAGACCCTCGCGCCGCTTGTTGGTGTCGAGTAGCAGGGCGTTGGCTTGGTTGAGCTGGGCGTTGGCTTGGTTGAGCTGGCTGTTGGCTTCGGTCAGTTGGCTGTTGCTCTGATAGAGTTCGTGGCGGCGCTTGGATAGCAGTTTGTTTTGGCGGAAAACGAAATAGAGCAGCACCATCATGCCCACACCGAGGAAGAGACAGCAGCCCAGTGCAATGCGGAGAATTTGGTTTTGTTGGGTTACCGTTTGCTGGTAGGTGGTGACGATGATGGGCAGTTTCTGGGATATTTCGAGGATGCGTAGCCGGTTGTTGTAGAATGTGGCATCACTGAGGGCGGCGTGGATATAACGTTGGGCTCGTTCGGCGTTTTCATTGCCCTGTTTGAGCAGGTACAGTGCGAGGTCCTGCAGTGCCAGGTTCTCCTTGGTGCAGCAGAGGATGTCGCTGATGCAGGCCTTGATGAGATACTCCTCGTATTGGCGGGAATCGCCTTGGGCCGAATAGTAATTGGCGATGGCATAAGAGGCCATGGCATAGACGCGCGAATGTTCGTCAAGATGCTCGATGGTTTGGAGGTAATGGTCACGGGATTTTTCGCTGTCATTGCCCACATAGACATAGTATTCGCCCATGAAATAGTGATACTCGTCCATCTTTGGGTCAATCATACGGATTGCTTCCCGGAGATGATGGTCCGCCATATGGCGGTATCGTGGCCGGTAAATCTGGTCATTACAATAGTCGGCCCAGTAGGCATAGATGATGCTGTAGGCAGCGTGGTATTGGAATCGGGTCTCCTGATTGAGACTGTCTGTGGAGAGCGAATCCATCAGCGAGGTGGCTTCGCTATAGAGACCGCCGATGGCTAATAGTTTGGCTTTCTTGATGGTGAAATAAGACGTGTAGTAGACATTGCCGACCTCTTCGGATAGTGCCAGTCCCTTGTCTACATAGACCATGGCCGAGTCAAACTTGTAGACGTAATACTCGTCGGTGAGTTCCTTGAATTTTTCAAGCCTGAAGAGCGGAGCGTTGTCGGTGTGGCTGAGGCTCTTGAGCAGTTCTATCCGTTTCAGTTTGTTCGCTTCGATGGCAGTGCTGGCCGTCAGTACGCTGTCCAAGCGTTCCAGGAGTGCCGAAGTGGTGGAGGCCTTGGCAGTGAGGATGCCAAGGGCACTTATGATGGTGATAACGAGAGTTTTCATAGAGTTGTTCGTTAGTATAGGTTTTTTCGATTGCAAATTTACGTGTTTTTCCCCATATTCCATGCAGGAACAGTGGAAAAAGAAGAGTGGGGGCCAATTTTTCTTTCCATTTGGATGACTTTTTGCGATAAAGAGAAACAGGATGAGGAAGGAATCTGGCAATTCCAGAAAAGATACAGTTGCTGATGGAAATGATGGCTCAAGATGGCTCATGAGCTCCCCAAAAGGCGAAAAAAGTGAAACGAGTGCATGCTCTGCCACTTCAGCCACCTATTTTCATTAAATTATAAAATATGCTATCTATTATTTTTTTATTTTTTTATTTCGAATTTATTATAAAGTTAGTATATGAAGTGGCTGAAGTGGCAGAGCCTCATCTTTACGTCGTAATCAGTTCTCAACTGATTGGGGTATTCAGTTGTCAACTGAACAGGGTATTCAGTTCCGAACTGATTGGGGCATTCAGTTGTGAACTGAACAGGGTATTCAGTTGGCAACTGAATGCCGTATTCAGTTAGCAACTGATAGGAGCAACTGTGCCCATTACCATCCAAGAATGCTATTTGCTGGTATCTTCGAGCCAGGATTATACCATTTTCCTGTACATCCCCTATCTGCATGAATGTACTTTAGCCATTTTTTAGTATATGTGTTAATAAGCTGAATACCAATATATAAACGCAATATTTTTAGGGCAATGAATTACTTGATATGTACTTAAGTGAAGAATGAACCGAAAAATGTTCTATCTTTGCAGCGTCAAAACACAAATAACCTGACAGCCCCATATGTTTATCAGTGAAAAACCGTTTGTCATAGAATTCATTCGAACATTCATCAAATATATAATGTCTATTACTAACTTTACTATCATGAAATTTTTAAAAGAACAAACCGAAAGTTGCCGGTGGCTTTTGTTGACGCTGCTCATGGGCTTCACGCTCGCGGTGCATGCGCAACAGACCCAAGTGACCGGCGTCGTGAAAGATCCGGGTGGAGAACCCCTGATTGGAGTAAGCGTGAAAGTGAGCCATGCGGCAACGGGCTGTGTGACCGATGTGGATGGCAAATATGCCATCAGCGCTCCCGCCAATGCCTCCCTCGTCTTCTCTTATATAGGCTTTGAGACCGTAACGGAGCCTGTAGGGAAAAGAAAAGTCATCAACGTGACCATGAAGGAGAAGAGCGACCTGCTCAACGAGGTTGTGGTGATTGGTTACGGAACCATGGACAAGAAGGAACTGACATCCGCCGTATCGCATATCGGCGAGAAAGACTTCCTCACCGTGAGTTCGCTCGACCCATCGATGATGATTCAGGGCAAGGTGCCCGGTGTGAGCATCACCAACACAGGTGCCGGCGACCCCAACAACCAGGCCAGCATCCAGATTCGTGGTGTCTCCTCGCGCTCGGCCGGACTGGGACCGCTGATTGTCATCGACGGTGTGCCCGGGGGCAATCTCACCAATATCAATCCCAATGATATCGCCTCGTTTGATATCCTCAAGGATGGTGCCGCCTCGGCAATCTATGGCACGAGAGGCTCCAATGGTGTGATTGTCATCACTACCAAGAAGGGCAGCAAGGACGGCCGGGTACATACCTCTTATTCAGGAATGCTCTCGTTTGATGTCATCAAGAAGGAACTTGACATGATGAGTGCCCAGGACTACCGCGATGTCCGCCTCGGTTGGGGTGACAATGGCGTGGATCTCGGCGGCAATGTGGACTGGCTCGACGCTGTGAGCCGCACGGGTACCACGATGCAGCATACGCTGACCCTGAGTGGCGGCAACGACAAGAACAACTACCGTGTGAGCGCCGATTACAGGGACGCCAAGGGTATTGACCTCCGTTCTGCCCGTGAGGAATATGGAGCACGGGCCTCCATCATGCACACCACCAAAGGCGGTCTTCTGACCATTACCGCCAATGTGGCTCCGCGTATTATCTATCGCGATGTGTCGGACTGGAGCGTGTTCAAGGATGCGATTGAAGCCAATCCCACCACACCGCTGATGGATCCCGAGAACCCCTCGCTGTATTACAACTTCCAGGGACAGGTAGTGGGCTCGAACCCCGTGGAACGACAGAAACTGGAGCAAGACCATGCGGATACCAAACTGCTCGATTGGGATGGTACGGTGAAGTTGAACCTGCTGCCCCTGCTTGCGCCGGGCAACGGCAACCACAACCTTTCCACCCAGATTATGTTTGCCGACCATCAGTACAGCAACGACAACACCTGGTTCCGTCCCTCTACCAGCACCCAGGCCATCAACAGCGGTCGTGAGGGTGAGGCCAGCCGTTCCTACAGCAAGGAACGCCAGTATGTGATGGAATGGCTGGCCAATTACAGTGGCACGTTCGACAAACACCACGTCAAACTCATGACCGGTTATTCCTACCAGTATGCCCAGTATTCGGGACTGAATGCCAGCAACAAGGACTTCCCCAACGACGGACTCGGAGCCGACAACATCGGCTCGGGCGAATATGCCAAGGATGAGGGCGAGATAGGTATGGGAAGTTACAAGAACGATTCGAAACTCATTGCTTTCTTCGGTCGTCTGAGTTATGACTTCGACGGCAAATATATGTTTACCGCCTCATTGCGCCATGAGGGTTCGTCGAAATTCGGTGCCGACAACAAGTGGGGTAACTTCCCCGCCGTTTCTGCCGGATGGCGTATCTCAGAGGAGAAATTCATGAAGGGAATCAAGTGGATCAACGACCTGAAAATCCGCGGTGACTTCGGTGTGACGGGCAACCAGGATTTCGGCAGCTATCTCTCGCTGAACACCATGACGGGTTTTGGCTACTATTTCTATAATGGCAAGTATTTCCAGGTGTGGGGACCCTCGAAGAACGTGAACCCCGACCTGAAATGGGAGAAAGGAAAGAACTGGAATATCGGTATCGACTTCTCGCTCTTCAACAACCGGGTATACGGTTCGCTCAACTACTTCAACCGCCGCCAGCAGGACCTGTTAGGCAACTATAAGGTGTCGGTGCCACCCTATCTCTTCGACGAGACCTTCGTGAATGTGGGTACGATGAAGAATACCGGTTTTGAGTTTGACATCAACTTCCGCGCTGTGAATACCAAGGACTTCTCTTATGAGCTGAACTTTGTCGGGACAACGATGAGCAACAAGTTCGTGGATTTCAGCAACTCGCAATATGTGGGACAGGACTACTATGATGTGGCTGGCACTGAAGACCCCTATCCCTTCTACAATCTGCAGCGCATCCAGAAAGGCGAGTCGCTCGGTAACTTCTATATGTGGCGCTATGCCGGACATACGGCTGATGGCGAATGGTTGGTGTATGACAAGGACGGTGACATCATCCGTGCCTCGCAGGCCAGCGATGCCGACCGCTGCATCGTGGGCAACGGTATGCCCAAGTTCACCATGTCGACCACCCATAACTTCCGTTACAAGAACATCGACCTCTCCCTCTTCTTCCGTGGAGCCTTTGGCTATGACATCTTCAATATCCACGACTTCTACTACGGAACGCGCAACTTCACCGGCAACAGGCTGAAGAAGGCCTACGACCGCAACTTCGTCGTTTCGTCGACCGCCAACCCCGTGGTGTGCGACTATTTCCTGGAGAAAGGCGACTATCTGAAACTCGACATGGTCACCCTGGGCTATACCCTCAACCTCAAGGATTGTGCTTATCTGGACCGTGTGAGAGTGTATGGAACCGTGAAGAACGTGCTGACGCTCACCAAGTTCAGTGGTGTAGACCCCTCTACCTATCAGGTGAACGGCCTCACCCCTTCTGCCCAGGGTTCACGCACCTACTTCCCCTCAACCCGCCAGTTTATCATTGGCCTGCAACTTGATTTCTAACACCTATTATAATATATAGAAGACATGAAACTATTCAAATACATGGTCTCTGCCGTGGTTTGTGCCACTCTGGCAAGCAGTTGCACCGACCTCGACGAGACGCTATACGACCAGGTAGGTACCCAGAACTACTATAATACAAAGAGCGATGTAATCCGTGCCACGTTCCGCCCCTTTGAACACGCTTTCTGGAGCATCCAGAGCCGGCACGTGCTGAACGAGCTGAGTGCCGACCAGCTGATTACGCCCACCCGCGACGGATGGTGGGACGACGGTGGAAAATGGCGCCGACTGCACTATCATGAGTGGAACGTGGAAGACGGTGGCGACGCACAGACCGAATGGAACGGATGTTTCCAGGGCATCATGCAGGCCAACTACGTGATTGAAGATCTGGAGACACTGCAGCCGGAGAGGTTCGGATTCTCACAGCCCGAGTTTGACAATCTCAAAGCCCAGTGCCGTGTGCTGCGTGCCTGGTTCTATCTCCGTCTGCTCGATGCCTTCCGCCACGTGCCGCTGGCTGTCAGCTACAATGATGTGAGCAAAAACACGGAAACCCAGGTGGAGCCCAAGCGGATTTTCGACTTTATCGAGACTGAACTCCAGGAAACCATCCCCATGCTGGTGGCAAAAAGCGAATTGGGCACCAATGCCAATATTCAGGGACAATGGACCAAAGCCAGTGCTGCCGCCCTGCTTGTGCGCCTCTACCTGAATGCCCAGGTATATATCGGCGAAGAGCGGTACAGCGACTGCGAGAAAGTGGCACAGCAGATTATCGACGGGGACTATGGCCAGTATGCGGTGGCCGACCGTTGGGATGCCGCCTTCGACTGGGACAACGACAACTGCGACGAGGTCATCTTCGGATTCCCCGCTGACGCCGGCTACACCTACTGGCAGTATCAGGGTGACACCTACTGGTGGACCGTGCCTGCCCGTGCCCGCTATTACTTCAATGACAGCAAGAGCAAGGCCGGCGACCACAACACCAAATATGCTGCCTCGCCCAGTTTTGCCCCCAACGGCGAACCGCTCCAGTACAAGTTGGGCATGACCGTGCAGAAGTTCCGCAAATATGACGGCGACGTGCGCATGAAACTCTATCGCAACCTTGGTGACAACAAGCGTGAGGGACTGTTCCTCTACGGCTATCTCGAATACAAGGACGAGAACGGTGCCACCAAGCGTGTGAAGGCTCCCGAGGTGGACTATGAGCTGTATATCCGCGATGCTGTGGGCAAGTTCCAGGGACTGGAACCGACCAAATGGCTGAGCGCTGCCACAAGCACCCTGCGCGACGGCGACCACAACTCGGGATGGCACTTCGCCAAGTATCCTTTCTATTCGGATGATGACACCCATCAGATGGAGAGCGACTATACCGAAATCCGTCTGCCCGAGGTCATCTACTCGTTGGCCGAATGCAAACTCCGCTCCGGCAAGAAGGCCGAAGCCGGAAAGCTGCTCAACAGCGTGCGCCGACGCAACTATCCTGCCGACAAGTGGAACGAGGTGCTCTATGCTCCTGAAGGAACGGCCAGTCTCGACATGGATGAGATGCTGGATGAGTGGGGACGCGAGTTCTTTGCCGAGAGCCGCCGTCGTGTCGACCTGATCCGTTTCGGCCAGTTCTCGTCGGCCAGCTGGTGGGACAAGACGCCCGATGCAGGCAACTATACCGAGATTTTCCCCATCATGCGGCCTATCCTGAATGCCAACAAGGCGCTGAAACAGAATCCCGGATATAATGAATAAGGTAAACCAATAAAGCATTCGATTATGAAAATGACAAAAATATTTTCCGCTCTTGCCGCCTTGTGGACGATGCTCTGTCTCACGGGATGCGGCGAGGAACAGCAGCCCATCATCATTGATGGTGACCTGCCTATCAAGACCAGTTCACTCTTTATGGTGGGTGATGCCACCCCCAACGGCTGGGATATCGGCAACCCCACGCCCCTGCAGCCCTCGGCCGATGATGCGCTGGTCTTCAGTTGGGAAGGGTCGCTCTATGCCGGCGAGGTGAAGCTCTGTCTGACCACGGGCAGTTGGGACGCTCCCTTTATCCGCCCAGAGAACAATGGTACGGAAATCTCCAAGACCAATATCTCCAACCAGAAGTTTATCATGCACGCCGGTGACCCCGACAACAAATGGAGGGTGACATACGCTGCCAAATACCGCTTGACCTTCGACCTGCGCAACTGGACCATGTCGACCGAATATCTTGGTGAGAACGATGCGCCCGTCATCGAACCGCTTGAAGCCGAAGCGGTGTATATGCTCGGTGACGCCACCCCCAACGGATGGGACAACAACAACCCCACCCAGTTGACCCAGAAGTCGAAGTACATCTTTGAGTATGAGGGCGAACTGAAGGCCGGAGAGATGAAAGCCTGTTTGGAGAAAGGCAGTTGGGACGTACCCTTTATCCGTCCGACCTTCGGCGACTGCAAGATCGGCAAGGATGGTGTGGAGAGCAGCGAATTTGTATTCACCACCGGTCCTGACAACAAGTGGAAGGTGGCCGATGCCGGCAACTACCGTCTGACGCTTGACCTCGAGCATTGGACCATCCAGGCCGAATATCTCGGTGCGGTGGAGGTGAAGAAAGACCCGATTGAGACCGAAACCCTCTTCATCATCGGCGATGCCACGCCCGGCGGATGGAGCATGGACAATGCCACCGCCTTTAGCCGCGATGCCAACGACAAATACGTGTTCACCTGGGAGGGCGAACTCGTGACGGGCGACATGAAGGCTTGTCTGGTACAGGACGGCACCTTCTCTTGTCCCTTCCTGCGCCCCTCGTCAGCCGAGGTAGACATCACCGCAGCCGGCGTTTCTGCCACCGACTTCGTCTTCACCACCGCTCCTGATGACAAGTGGCATGTGAAGGAGGCTGGCAAATACCGCTTGACCTTCAACCTCAAGGCATGGACCATTGCCGTAGAGAAAATCTAACGAAGGTGCCAAACCTTCTGATTCACCCAAATCAATTACCATTACTGAACATGAAAAATATGACATTGATGACTATAGCCCTTGCGGCAGCGGCCCTCTTCGGCTCATGCAAGGACGATGTGGAGATGAAATATCCTCCCAAACAGGAGCTGCCCGAACTGCCCATCGTTGAGGGCATCCATGACAACGTGAAGGCACCGCTCTACTGGAGCGTGTATGAATACTGCTACGAACAGGAGCGCCAGGGTGTCTCCACCATCGACATTACGCCCGACGAGTGGGACAAGATGATCGACTTTGTGGCTACCGACCTCAAGCCCTACGGCTATGACATGATCTGCACCGACGGTTTCATCGCCATGCTCTCCACCGATGCCTCGGGCTACATGACCCAGTATGGCTCCATCTCGCTGAAAGACCTGGTGGCCAAATGCAAGGCCAAGGGACTGAAACTCGGCGTGTATGACAACCCGCTCTGGATTCACGGTCCCCGTGAGACCAAGATTGAAGGAACCAACTATACCTTTGCCGACCTCTATTATGATGGTAAGACGGAGGTTCAGAACCCCGGTGTACAGGATACCTGGTTCCATTGGGCGGTGGCTGAGAATCCCGGATGCAAGGAATATATCGACGGATTCTTCAAGCACTACAAGAATCTCGGTGTAGACTTTATCCGCATGGACTTCCTCTCCTGGTATGAGGACGGCAAGGACCGAGGTATGGGTATCGTTGGCCGTGGCTATGGCCGTGAGAGTTATGCCCGTGCCATGGCCTATATCGCCGAGGCAGCCAAGAAATACGGCATTTTCACTTCGCTGGTCATGCCCCACATGTTCAATGATGCCGAGGTGGAGGCACGCTATGGCAATATGGTGCGCATCGTTTGCGATACGGGTGGCGGTGGCTGGTGGCACTGCTCAGCCCAGGACAAGGGCAAATCATATACCAGCTGGCCCAACTGCAACAACCAGTTTGACGGCTTCGTCTACTGGTCGCATATCGCCGGACGCAACAAGGTGATTCTCGACGGTGACTTCGTGCGCCTGAACAAGTTTGACACCGATGCCGAGAAGCAGACCGAAATCTCCTTGCAGTTGATGGCTGGCGGACCAGTGGCTGCTGCCGACCAGTACAACACGATTGGCGACAACACCAAGTTCTACACCAACAGCGAGTTGCTGGAACTCAACAAGGACGGCTTTGTGGGCAAACCCCTGAGCGACAAGTTGGGCAACAAAAAGAACGAAATCTGGTATGGACAGATGACCAATGGCGACTATGTAGTCGGACTGTTCAACCGCAGCGACAATGCCGCCACGGTGGCCGTCTCGTTCAAGGAACTGGGTATCGAGGGCGAGTGGAAGGTGCGTGACCTCTGGAAACATGCCGACGAGGGAACGGCCTCCAGTGTCAATGCCGTTGTGCCTGCCCATGGCTGCAAAATCGTGAGACTGAAGAAATAAACACACACATCCATATCAAGTTAGTTATAAGTATGATTCAATCAATCAGAAAACAAGTTCTGATGGCTTTCTGTGCGTTGGCAGCCTTCGTGGCTGCCCCCGCACAGACGGTTACATCACCCGACGGAAACCTCCGTGTCAGCTTCGCTCTGACGGAGCAGGGCGTGCCTACCTACCAAATCGACTATAAAGGAAAGGCTGTGGTCAAACAGAGCCGTCTCGGCATCGAACTCAACGAGGAGAACTCGCTGATGGACCAGTTCCGCATCAACCGCACTTCCACCTCAACGTTTGATGAGACCTGGCAACCTGTCTGGGGCGAGGAGAAGGAAATCAGGAACCATTACAACGAACTGTTCGTAGAGATGGAGAAACCATCCAACGGACGCTATATGAACCTCCGGTTCCGTGTCTATGATGATGGTGTCGGTTTCCGTTATGAGTTCCCCCAGCAGCAGTTCCTGCCCTATTTCGTAGTGAAGGCTGAGCACACTGAATTTGCCATGACAGGCGACCATACCGCCTGGTGGATTCCCGGCGATTATGACACCCAGGAGTATGACTATACGGAGTCGAAACTGTCTGAAATCAGGGGACTGATGGAAGCGGCCAAATGCGACAATGCCTCGCAGACCTTCTTCTCGCCCACAGGCGTGCAGACCTCGCTGCAGATGAAGACGGCCGACGGCCTCTATCTGAATATCCATGAGGCAGCACTGGTGGACTACTCGTGTATGCACCTCGACCTCGACGACAAGAACTTCGTGTTCCGTTCGCAACTCACCCCCGATGCACAGGGGAATATGGCGCACTGCCAGACACCCTGTTCCACTCCCTGGCGCACAGTGATGGTGGTGGACGATGCACGCAAGGTGTTGGCCTCTCGCCTGATTCTCAATCTCAATGAGCCTTGCAAGTATACCGATACGTCGTGGATCAAGCCCGTGAAATATATCGGTGTATGGTGGGAGATGATTGGCGGCGGCAAGGCATGGTCCTATACCAACGACCTGCCCTCAGTGCATCTCGGCATCACCGACTACTCCAAAGTGAAACCCCACGGCAACCATCCTGCCAACAATGCCAATGTGAGACGCTATATCGACTTCGCTGCCGAACACGGCTTCTCACAGGTGCTGGTTGAGGGATGGAATATCGGATGGGAAGACTGGTTCGGACACAGCAAGGATTATGTGTTTGACTTCACGACACCCTATCCCGACTTTGATATCAAGGTACTCAACGACTATGCTCACGCCAAGGGTGTAAGACTGATGATGCACCATGAGACCTCTTCGTCGGTGCGCAATTATGAGCGACACCTCGACAAGGCCTACCGCCTGATGGACCAGTATGGCTACAACTCCGTGAAGAGCGGTTATGTGGGCAATATCATCCCGAGAGGGGAGCATCATTACGGCCAGTGGATGAACAACCATTACCTCTACTGTGTGACCGAGGCTGCCAAGCATCATATCATGGTCAATGCCCATGAGGCAACACGTCCCACCGGTCTGTGCCGCACCTATCCCAACCTCATCGGCAATGAGTCGGCAAGAGGAACCGAGTATGAGTCGTTTGCCGGCAACAAGGCTTTCCATACCACGGTGCTGCCCTTTACGCGTCTGCAGGGTGGTCCGATGGACTATACGCCCGGTATTCTCGAAGGGGACATGAACAAGGTGGATCCCGGCAAACATCACCATATCAACTCGACGCTTGCCCGTCAGCTTGCCCTCTATGTGACCATGTACAGCCCGCTGCAGATGGCTGCCGACCTTCCCGAGAACTATGAGAAGTATATGGATGCCTTCCAGTTTATCAAGGATGTGGCCATCGACTGGGATGAGAGCCGTTATCTCGAAGCCGAGCCGGGACAATACATTACGATTGCACGCAAGGCCAAGGGCTCTGACGATTGGTTTATGGGCTGTACGGCCGGTGAGAACGGACATCTGTCGGTAGTCAAGCTCGATTTCCTCGACAAGGGTCGCAAGTATGAGGCGACCATCTATGCTGATGCCAAGGATGCCGACTATCAGAAAAATCCTCAAGCCTATACCATCAGCAAGTGCAAGGTGACCAGCAAGAGTACCCTGAAACTCAAGGCGGCTCGTGGTGGCGGTTATGCCGTCAGCATCCGACCGGTCAACTGATTCACGGACGAAAGTTTATGTATACAAAATGAATAATAATTCTAAAACCTTTATGACAATGAAAAAGAATGTATTGAAAAGATTGCTGAGTTGTGTAGCCTTGGCTACCTGTGTGCTGACAGCCCATGCAGCTGACCGTCTGCTGATTGTGGGTGAGGCTGTTTGGGGAGGCTGGTCGATTGACAACAGTGTCGTCATGCTGAACAATGAGTCTGAACCCGACGTGTTCAAGGCCACTGTGCAACTCAAGGAGACAGGCACTTTCAAGTTCCTGACTACAACGGATTGGGGAAACCTGGAATATCGTGCCGGCGACAATGATGTGACCCTCAGCGAGGGTGAAGCTGCTGCTCTCGTCTCTACCGATGAGAATAGCAATGACAAGCAGTTCCGTGTGAGCCAGACCGCCAACTACGACATCGTCTGCGACCTTGCTGCCAAGACCATTGTGGTGACCAAGTCAGCGTACCAGACCAATGCCGTGAATCATACGGCCCTCTGGATGGTGGGTTCGGCCACTCCTGGAGGATGGAGCATCGGAGATGGCGTGATGCTGACGGCCGACGCTTCGAACCCCGTGGTCTTCAAGGCCACTGCCGACTTGGTGGAGGGTGAACTGAAGTTTGCCGTCAACAAGCACACGGGTTGGGGACAGACTTTCTATCTGCGTGATGTGACCGATGAGCACAAAATGGTGTTTGGAGGTGATGACAACAAGTGGAATATCCAGCAGGCCGGTACCTACGACATCACCGTTGATGTAGTTGGCATGACCATCTCCATTGCGGAGCATACGGCCTCGGGCATTGATGCAGCCCAGGTTGCTCCTGTAGGACATACGGAATATTACGGTCTGAACGGTATGCGTCTGACTGCTCCTCAGGCGGGACAGGTTTGTCTGAAAAAAGAGGGCAAGCGTGTCGTGAAGGTGTTGAGGTAATCACTTTTACCACACGCTTGTCAGGAATCGTAACTGGCTGTCAGTTCTTCTCCAAACGTACGGTCTTCCGTGCCTCGTAACAGTAGGCGGTGACCGTACCGTTTGAATACTCCTGTTCGTGGCCGTCGCTCACCAACGTGAAGCCGGCTGCGGACAGTTGCTGGACAAGGTTACCGTAGGCGGCTGCATTGAAGACACCAATGGTGATATCTTCCTTGATAGCTACATAACTCGAAGTGCCCTTGCGAAGAGGCTTGGGCGTGTCTTCATACATACTGCTGCCCACCGTCTTGGCGGGGCGGCAGTTTTTGTAGAGCATCTCTTTATATACATCGAGCCGATAGACGGCGTAGGGGCTGACGGATTTGTAGCCGTATTTCTTGGCCAGTGCGGAGGCTTCCTCCGGGTGACTGAGCAGGGAGATGGCTTCGGCGATGCTCACGAACTCGGTGTTGGGAGCCACGATGGGAAGTGAAACTACAGGAGCCGTTTCTTCCGCAGCGGGAGGCTCAGGGGCTGGGGTGACGGTCTTGGTAGTGGAGCAGGCCGAGAGCAGGAGAGCCAGGGCGGCTGTCAGGAGGGTTTGTTTTTGTTTCATATCGGATGGTTGATGGTTTTGGAATCTTTCTAAGGATAAGTATGAGTCTCGCCGTTGAGGGCTGTGCGCAAAGTTACAAACTTCTTTTGGCTGAACCAAACAATCAGCCATATTGTTACCGGGAGACGGATGTTTTTTAACAATTTTCAAGGCTGGAACTGTGGATATGTACAAAAAACGAGGAACAACTTCACAGCTATTCCCCGTCGCAAACTTCAAACAACCAAAAAAAGAAATAGATTGTCCGAAAATAACATTGTTTTTTCTATTATCTGATGAACAGCAGCTCACGATATTTGGGCAGTGTCCAGAGGTCATCCTCGACAATCAGTTCCAGTTTGTCGATCTGATATCTGATTTCCTCCATCTTGGGAGCCACGGTATCATGGTAGGCGATGGCCTTCTCGTGCTCGTTGCTGATCTTGTTGGCTACCTTGCGGGCGTTGATAAGGTCTTCCACACCGCGCTCGATGGTCTGGGTGCGCTCGGCAATCTCCTCGATGAGCTTCAGGTTGCGCTCTGAGAGTTTGTCGGCCTTGTCGGCAGGATAGATGCTGCGCATGTTGAGCACGTTCTTCACCAGCATCGACTGGTAGTGGGTGGCAATAGGGATGATGTGGTTCATCGAGAGGTCGCCCATGACGCGGGCCTCAATCTGAATCTTCTTGGTATAGGTTTCCCATTTCACCTCATTGCGGGCCTCCAGTTCCTTTCTGGTCATGATGCCGAGGTCTTCGAACATCTTCACGCTGCTCTCATCAAGATAACGCTCGAAGATGACGGGACAACTCTTCTCAACGTCGAGGCCGCGCTTGGTGGCTTCCTCAACCCACTCGTCGCTGTAGCCGTTGCCGTCGAAGCGGATGGGCTTGCAGGTCTTGATGTCTTGGCGCAGGACGTCGATGATGGCGGAAGTCTGGTCCTTGCCGGCGGCTATCTCAGCATCCACACGCTTCTTGAAGTCGGTCAGCGCCTCGGCTACAGCTGCGTTCAAGGCGGTCATGGCTGAGGCGCAGTTGGCCTCGGAACCTACGGCACGGAACTCGAAACGGTTGCCGGTGAAGGCGAAGGGAGAAGTGCGGTTGCGGTCGGTATTGTCGATGAGCAGTTCAGGAATCTCGGGGATATCCATCTTCATACCCTGCTTGCCGGCCATGCTGAAGAGAGTCTCGTTGTCGGATGCCTCGATATGGTCGAGCAGTTCGGTGAGCTGCTTGCCCAGGAACGAGGAGATGATGGCGGGAGGAGCCTCGTTGGCACCCAGACGGTGGGCGTTGGTGGCACTCATGATGCTGGCCTTGAGCAGACCGTTGTGGCGGTAAACACCCATCAGCGTCTCCACGATGAAGGTGACGAAACGCAGGTTGTCTTCAGGAGTCTTGCCAGGAGCGTGGAGCAGTACACCGGTGTCGGTGGAAAGACTCCAGTTGTTATGCTTACCTGAACCGTTGATGCCGGCGAAGGGCTTCTCGTGGAGCAGGGCGCGGAAGCCATGCTTGCGGGCCACCTTCTTCATGAGCGACATGAGCAGCATGTTGTGGTCTACGGCCAGGTTGGTCTCCTCGAAGATGGGAGCCAACTCAAACTGGTTGGGAGCCACCTCGTTGTGACGGGTCTTGCAGGGGATGCCCAGTTCGAGGGCGCGGATTTCCAAATCCTTCATGAAGGCCTGTACACGGTCGGGGATGGTGCCGAAATAGTGGTCTTCCATCTGCTGGTTCTTGGCTGAGTCGTGACCCATGAGGGTGCGGCCGGTGAGCAGCAGGTCGGGACGGGTGGAATAGAGACCCTCGTCAACGAGGAAATACTCCTGTTCCCATCCGAGGTTGCTCTGCACCTTCTTCACATCATCATAGAAATACTTGCAGACCTCAGTGGCAGCCACGTTCACGGCATGGAGGGTGCGGAGCAGGGGAGCCTTGTAGTCGAGGGCCTCGCCGGTATAGGAGATGAAGATGGTGGGAATACAAAGGGTATCGTCGATGATGAAGACGGGCGACGTGGGATCCCAGGCTGAGTAGCCGCGTGCCTCGAAGGTGTTGCGGATACCACCGGAGGGGAAGGAAGAAGCGTCGGGTTCCTGCTGAACGAGCAGTTTGCCGGAAAATTCCTCAACCATACCACCCTTGAAGTCGTGTTCGATGAAGGAGTCGTGCTTCTCGGCGGTGCCCTCGGTCAGAGGCTGGAACCAGTGGGTGTAGTGGGTCACACCATTCTCTACGGCCCACTGCTTGATGCCGGCTGCCACGGCGTCGGCGATGGAACGGTCGAGGCGTGCGCCATTGTCAATCACGTCGACCAGTTTCTCGTAGACATCCTTGGGCAGATACTTGTACATCTTCTCTCTGTTGAAGACATATTTGCCGAAATACTCGTAGGGACGTTCTTTGGGAGCCTCTACTTCGAGTGGCTTCTTCTTGAAAGCCTCCTCTACAACCTGAAATCTTAAATTTGCCATTGTTTTAAAGTTTTTATGCTTTTGGGGTGGGGATTGTCCCTCCCCACCGATTGTTTTGTATGCTTGGGTTTGGAAGAAAAGGGGAGATGAGTCCCCTTATGTTTAGGGTTGCAGTGTGAATCCGAACACGAAATATGCCTTCTGGTTACAGGGGTTGGCTGCTATCTGGGCAAATACGGGCACACTGAATGAAGGGGTCACCTGGATGTCTTTGGTGGCTTTGAGCGAAGTGTTGGTTACGGCAAAGCCTGTGGTTCCGTAGAATGTGGTAGCCATGGGAACGGCACCTACGGCTGCTGTCCAGTCGCATCCTCCGAGTTTGAAGGGAGCCGAGAGCTCCACGTAGGAGGAGTAGGCGCGATCGCCCTTGTCGTTCACACCGTCATTGCCGGCAAAGTTGGTATACCACTGGATGGCGGCCACTCCGAAATCATAGCCTACGTTGGCCTCAAACACGTGGTTGGTCTTGTGGCTCTCATACATGAAATAGCGGTTAGCGGCATCTTGTCCGTTCTGGTTGAACCAGTAGTCGGTCACTCCGATATTGAATCCACCAATGGAGTAGGCTACGGTGATGTCAAACTCCTTGGTGTCGGTCGATTCCAGTCCGACGCTTCCCCAGGCAGTGGCTGAGAAGCCTTTGTAACTCACACCGAGTGTGGGCTGTACGCTGATGCCACCGAGATCCTGACCACGCCAGATATACTGGCTCACAGCGTCGGCAGCTACTGTTGTTTCTACATCACTACCTGCTCCAGCATTTTCCTGGGCTCCAGCCGTCAGGGTTGCTGCCATCATCATGGCAAGCAAGCCCAATCTTTTTCCTTTTCTCATACCTTTGAATTTTAGTGAATATATGTTTTATTTTGTGTTGTGTTGCCTGTGTCTGTGTCGTTGTTATCCCTATCTGGTGTGTCTTGTTATTTCAGCCATTTGTGGATGCGCTCCATGGCTTCTTCGCAGTTGTTGCGGTTGCCGAAGGCGGTGAGACGGATGTAACCTTCGCCGCTGGGGCCGAAGCCTACACCAGGGGTACATACGACATGGGCATTGTAGAGCATCTGCTCGAAGAATCTCCAGCTGCCCGAACCGTCGGGAGTCTTTACCCAGAGATAGGGGGCGTTCTGTCCGCCATACACCTCGACACCGAGCGAGGTGAGCGTGTCGTACATGATTTTTGCGTTGGTCATATAATAGTCGATAACCTCCTTCACCTGCTCGCGGCCAGCAGCGCTGTAAGTCGCTTCGGCAGCCTTTTGGCTGATGTAGCTGGTGCCGTTGAACTTGGTGCACTGGCGGCGGTTCCACAGATGGTTCAGCGGGATGCGCTCGCCCGACAGGGTGGAGGCGGTAAGTTCCTTGGGAACAACCGTGTAGCCACATCTCACACCAGTGAAGCCGGCTGTCTTTGAGTAACTACGGAACTCGATGGCCACCTTGCGTGCTCCCTTGATCTCATAGATGGAGTGGGGGATGCTGGGGTCCTGGATATAGGCCTCATAGGCGGCATCGTAGAAGATGAGGGTGTCGTTTTTCAGGGCGTAGTTCACCCATTTGCGCAACTCCTCTTTGGTGATGACGGTACCCGTGGGGTTGTTGGGATAGCAGAGATAGATGATGTCCACCCTGCGGTCGGGTATCTGGGGCACGAAATGGTTTTCGGCCGTGCAGGGCATATAGGTCACGTTGCTCCATTTGCCGTCCTGCACCACACCGGCCCTGCCAATCATCACGTTGGAGTCGATGTAGACGGGATAGATGGGGTCGGTCACACCGATACTGTTGTCCCATCTCACGAGTTCCTGGATGTTGCCCGTATCGCTCTTGGCACCATCGTTGACGAATACCTCGCTCGGGTCGAGATGGATGCCGCGGGGCAGATAGTCGTTCTTCACGATGGCCTCACGCAGGAAGGCGTAGCCCTGTTCGGGACCGTAGCCGTGGAACGATTCGCTCTTGCTCAGGTCGTCGACGGCCTTGTGCATGGCCTCCACGACGGCGGGACAAAGCGGTTGGGTGACATCGCCGATGCCCAGACTGATTACGTCGGCATGTGGATGGCTCACTTTGAAGGCATTCACCTTCTTGGCGATGTCGGCGAACAGATAGTTGTTCGGCAGTTTCAGGAAATGTTCGTTTACTAATGCCATATTATTTGGAATTTCTTTTAATATATTGAATGAAGTTTGCCAATGTTAGATTTCAATCTCGCCCTCGAAGGCGAATGCAGCAGGGCCGGTCATGTAGACGTGGTTGTCGGTTTCGCTCCACTCGATGTGGAGGGTGCCGCCATCCATGATGATGTTGCTCTGCCGTGGGCGGCGACCCGTGAGGGCTGCTGCTACGGCTGTGGCGCAGGCTCCTGTGCCGCAGGCCATCGTGATGCCGCTGCCCCTTTCCCATACGCGGGTCCGGATGTCGCCCGTTTCCGTGAGCTGGGCAAACTCGATGTTGCAACGCTCCGGAAAGGCGGGGTGATGTTCCAGTTTCTCTCCGCACAGGGCCACATCTGTCTGGGTGATGTCATCCGTGAACACGACAAAGTGGGGGTTGCCCATGCAGACGAAGGTGCCTTTGAAACTCCGGCCGTCGACGGTCAGTTCGCCGTCGGTCATCGCTCCGTCGCCCACGGCCAACTGCTGCCGGTTCTGCAATACCGGCTCCAGCATGTCAACGGTCACGCTTTCCACCTTATTATATATGTCTACGTGCAGGTGGAGCACCTTGATGCCCGATAGGGTCAGCAGGCGGATGTCCGTCTTGTCGGTGAGTCCCTTCTCGTAGAGATATTTGCCGATGCACCGCGAGGCATTGCCGCACATCATGGCTTCCGAACCGTCGGCATTGAAGATGCGCATGGTGTAGTCGGCTTCGGGCAGGCTCGATTCTCCGATGAGCACAAGTCCATCGCTGCCAATGCCCGTATGGGGCGCACTCCATCGGATGGCGGCTGCCTCAGGGTCGGGGACTTGATATATAGAGGTGTTGACATATATATAGTCATTGCCTGCCCCGTGCATCTTGGTGAACTTGATGGTCTTTGTCATAATTGTAATCTTTTACCTGTTTTTGCTACACTTTTGTTTGATTCTGCTGCAAAGGTACATCATTTTGAAAGAAAAACAACAGGAAAACTACGGAAATAAATCAACTTTTTGTATGAAAATTGCAAATTGTAACAAAACAAATACGGAATACTTACGATTTGTAAGAAAAGATAGGTCTTCGATTGATAAATGAAAACAAATAATAGAAATATTTATCCTTTTGCCAAAATATATTTCTCTATTCTGTCATAATGTATTAATTTTGCAGCCGAAATATAACAAAATGTCATTAATTAATTATGGAGAGGTAAACATGAAAAAGATTGAAGCCATTATCCGCAAGACAAAATTTGAGGAAGTGAAAGAGGCGCTCTTGAGTGCCGACATTGAGTGGTTCTCCTATTACGATGTAAGAGGAGAGGGCAAGATGCGACAGGCACGCATTTATCGTGGTGTGATGTATGACACCAGTTGCATCGAGCGTATTCTGATCAATGTGGTTGTTCGGGATAAGAATGTGGAACGTACACTGGCTGCCATCCAGTCGGCCGCACAGACCGGCGAGATTGGCGACGGACGCATCTTCGTCATCCCTATCGAGGATGCCATCCGTATCAGAACCGGAGAAAGAGGGGATATCGCCCTGTACAATGCCGAGCAGGAGAAATAAACCGAAACGGCAACAACATAAACACAAAACACAGTACAACACAAAATACAGTACAACACAACACATTAAAACGCGACAATTATGACATCTTTATTTTTAGCGATTACCCCCGACGAGCTTGCATCGTCTTTGGATACGGTTTGGATGCTCCTGGCAGCCATGTTGGTGTTTTTCATGCAACCTGGTTTCGCACTCTGTGAGGCTGGTTTCACGCGTAGCAAGAATACCGCTAATATTCTTTTCAAAAACTTCGTAGACTTTGTTCTAGGCTCCCTGCTCTTCTGGTTCCTCGGTTTCGGATTGATGTTCGGAAGCAATGGTGAGGGATTTGTGGGTATGCCCAACTTCGGCGACCTCTCGTTCTTCGACAATGGTCTGCCTGTAGAGGGCTTCCTCATTTTCCAGACGGTCTTTTGTGCTACGGCTGCTACCATCGTTTCAGGAGCCATGGCTGAACGCACGAAGTTCTCGATGTATGTAGTCTACTCATTCTTCATCTCACTGCTCATCTATCCTATCTCTGGTCACTGGACCTGGGGCGGAGGCTGGCTCTGCAACGGTGATGAAACGAGTTTCATGATGACCACCTTTGGTGCTACTTTCCACGACTTTGCCGGTTCGGCCATCGTCCACTCTGTAGGTGGTGTCTTGGCTTTCGTGGGTGCTCTCTGCCTGGGTCCCCGTCTGGGCAAGTATGATAAGAACGGAAAAAGTCGTGCTATCCCTGGCCACAACCTGATGGCTGCTGCCCTGGGTGTGTTCATCCTCTGGTTCGGCTGGTTCGGTTTCAATCCTGGTTCACAGCTTGCTGCCTCGGGTGAAGTGAACAGCGCTGCCATCTCCCATGTGTTCCTTACGACCAACCTGGCTGCTGCTGCCGGTGGTTTCGCCACGATGTTCGTCACTTGGATCAAGTATGGAAAGCCCTCGCTCTCACTGACCCTCAACGGTGTGTTGGCCGGTTTGGTGGGTATCACTGCTGGTTGCGATCTGGTGGCTCCCTGGGCTGCTGTGGTCATCGGTCTCGTATGTGGTACTGTGCTTGTCTTCTCCATTGAGTTCATCGATGTGAAACTTCATGTTGATGACCCCGTAGGTGCTAGCTCTGTACATGGCGTATGTGGTATTCTCGGTACCCTCATGACTGGTCTGCTGGCCACTGATGGTGGTGCCTTGCTTGGTGGCGGTTGGGGCTTCTTCGGTGCCCAGGTTTTCGGAGTATTGATGATCGACGTGTGGGCTGCTGCCGCTGGTTTGGTCCTTTTCTATGGCATCAAGGCACTCAAGGGTCTGCGTGTCGACAAGCGTATTGAAGAGGAAGGTCTCGATATTTATGAGCACGGAGAAAGTTGCTATAACTAAGTAAACGGGGAGTTATGATGAGAAGTTAAAACTCTTCATCATAACTCCCAAATTCAAAGCAAGCATCAAACAAACAAATAGAAATAATAACTATGTGTGGAATCGTAGCCATTTTCAACATTCAGGAGCAGACTCCTGAGTTGCGACAGAAAGCGTTAAGAATGAGTCAAAAAATCCGTCATCGTGGTCCCGACTGGAGTGGTATCTACTGTGGCGGATCAGCCATCCTGGCGCATGAACGACTTTCCATTGTCGATCCCGAATCGGGCAAACAACCGCTTTTCAGTCCCGACAAAAAACAAGTGCTGGCCGTCAATGGTGAGATATATAATCATCAGGCCATCCGGCGCCAGTATGCCGACAAGTACCAGTTCCAGACCGGTAGCGACTGTGAGGTCATCCTCGCACTCTATCGGGAGAAAGGAATCCATTTCCTCGAAGACATCAGCGGAATCTTTGCCTTTGCCCTCTATGATGCCGAGAAGGATGAGTTTCTCATTGCCCGTGACCCTATCGGAGTGATACCCCTCTACATAGGCTATGATTCCGAAGGTAAGGTGTATGTGGCCAGTGAACTGAAGGCGCTGGAGGGCAACTGTGACCGTTACGAGCCCTTCCTGCCTGGACATTACTACAGTAGCCGCGAGGGTATCATGGCCCGCTACTACCAGCGCGACTGGATGCAGTACGAGAAGGTGAAAGACAACGGGGCCAGTGTGGAGGAAGTACGCAACGCACTCATGGACAGTGTGAAACGCCAGTTGATGAGCGACGTGCCTTACGGAGTGCTCCTCTCTGGTGGACTCGATTCCTCCGTCATCAGTGCCATCGCTGAGAAATTCTCCGAAAACCGCATTGAAGATGACGATAATACCCGTGCCTGGTGGCCCCGTCTGCACTCGTTTGCTGTAGGGCTCAAGGGCGCTCCCGACCTGGAGAAGGCGAAGATGGTGGCCGACCATATTGGTACCGTACACCATGAAATCAACTATACCATCCAGGAAGGTCTGGATGCCATCCGCGATGTGATTTATTTCATCGAGACCTATGATGTGACTACTGTACGTGCCTCTACGCCGATGTATCTGTTGGCGAGAGTCATCAAATCGATGGGTATCAAGATGGTGCTCTCGGGAGAGGGTGCAGATGAGATATTCGGTGGCTACCTCTATTTTCACAAGGCACCCAATGCCAAGGCATTCCATGAAGAGACGGTACGCAAGCTTTCCAAACTCTATCTCTACGACTGCCTCAGAGCCAACAAGAGTCTCTCGGCATGGGGTGTGGAAGGACGTGTGCCCTTCCTTGACAAGGAGTTCCTGGATGTGGCCATGCGCCTGAATCCCGAAGCGAAGATGTGTCCGGGCAAGACGATGGAGAAAAGGATAGTGCGCGAGGCTTTTGCCGATATGCTGCCCGAGGAGGTGGCTTGGCGACAGAAGGAGCAGTTCAGCGATGGCGTGGGCTATTCGTGGATTGACACCCTCAAGCAGATTACCGCCTCTGCCGTCTCGGATGAACAGATGGCGCATGCCGCCGAACGGTTCCCCATCAACCCGCCCCGCAACAAAGAGGAATACTATTATCGTTCCATCTTTGCCGAGCATTTCCCCAGCGATTCTGCTGCACTCTCCGTGCCCAGCG
>JAEDMP010000116.1 GCA_016302965.1 Bacteroidaceae bacterium | reverse complement strand
TTCTCGTGCAGCAGGTCGGTGCGCGCCCAGTCGAGCACGGGCATGAAGTTATAGCAGATGCATTTCACCCCCTCAGCAGCCAGGTTGCGCATCGACGTCTTGTAGACCTCTATCTGTTCGTCGCGGTCGGCACCGCCATATTTGATGGTCTCCACGACGGGCAGACTCTCCACCACGCTCCAGCGCATGCCATAGGACTCGATATACTCGCGCAGGTCGCGTATCTTCTCCCGTGTCCACACTTCGCCGAGGGGCACATCATGAAGGGCGGTCACAATCCCTTCCACTCCGATTTGTCTGAGCATGGCAAGGGTAATCTTGTCGTTCTTGCCAAACCATCTCCAGGTTCTTTCCATACGGTAACAGATGATTAGTTTTTTGTATAAGGTTGAATATGTGGCTGCAAAGATACGGATAATTTGGCATAGAGACCTTGATTTTTTGCGTTATTTGCTGTGTTTTTTCTTCTTTTTAATAATCGTTAGAAGAAGGATGGGGTGGGGTATAGCGTTTTTTCTGTAATTTTGCAGACCAATCATTATGGCAAAGTTTTTTATTTCTCAACAATGGAACGAATCAGACAACAATACCTTGACCGTACAGAAACCCTGAGCCGGCAACTCCTGCAATGCAAAAAGCGGGGCAGACTGCTGGTCGTGGCCCAGTTGGTATTCTTTATCCTTGCCCTGCTCTCGGTGGTGGCCTTTACCACGCTGAGTGGCGGGGGCTGGTGGCTGTTGCTCACCCTGCTGTTGTTGCTGCTCTACGGGGTGGCACGACGGATGGATGTGGCGAATAGTGACAAGACGGAACAAGTTGCAAACTTGCGTCAGGCATACCAGCATGAGGTGGCTTATCTGCAAGGCGACTTCTCGGTTTTCGAAGACGGTTCGGCCTATCTCGATGCCCATCATCCCTATTCGTTCGACTTGGATGTCTTCGGCCCCCAGTCTCTCTTCCAACGTATCAACCGTACCATTACGACAGGCGGCAGCGACTGGCTCGCCCGTCAGTTGTCCCAGTCGGATGTGCCTTGCCGCGAACAGATTCTCCGTCAGCGCCAAGCGATAACCGAGCTGGCCGGTCAGGAAGAACTGCGTATGCGCTTTATCGCCATCGGGCAAAGTAGCGAGAAGCAGATCGATACCCATTCGGTGATGCTTGCCTTGCAGCAGGTGCGCGCTATGCGTTTGCCATCTCTCATCCAGCATCCGATGGTCAGGATGGCTGCCCTGATTGCCGTAGCAGGCTTTGTGCTTGCCTTTGTTGCGTCCTGGGCCGACTGGATTCCCTCAGCCATACCTACCTATTGGGCTTTGGCGCAGTTGCTGCTGATGGTCTGCTGCTGTTCCAAGCCCCTGCGCACCGTCAAGAAGTCGGTGGGCATCATCAGCCGTCAGATGAAAGCCTATGTCTCCCTCATGGAAATCATCTCGCAGGCTCCGCTCCAATCGCCCGACCATAAGGCCATCCTCGCCCAACTCTCTACGGGCGACACGAATGCGCTGGGCTCCTTTGCCGAACTCAAGCGGTTCATCGAGGCGCTCGACCGTAATGGCAACGAGCTCTATCGCCAGTTGGCCAACGCCTTCTTCCTGAATGATTTCTTCTTGGTGTACCGCTTCATGCGTTGGCAGGGCATGAGACATATCGACGAGTGGATAGATGCGGTGAGCCATTTCGATGCTTTGGTCTCCATGGCCACCTTCTGCCACAACGAGCCCCATGCCATACAGGCAGAACTCATTGATACAGATGCGGTGGTTTATCGGGCAGAGGGACTCTATCATCCCTTCCTGGGACAGAAGGCAGTGAGGAACGATTTCACGATAGAAGACTCCCACTATTATATCATTACCGGAGCCAACATGGCCGGAAAAAGCACCTTCCTCCGTTCCTTGGGCGTGAATTATATCCTGGCTTTGGCCGGTATGCCGGTATTTGCCGGGAGGCTCCAGTTGTCGTTGTTCTCGCTGTTCAGCAGTATGCGCACCTCCGACGACCTGGCCCATGGCATCAGCTATTTCAATGCCGAACTGTTGCGCCTGCAGCAACTCATCGGATGCTGCCGCAGCAACCGCCGCACGCTGATTATCCTCGACGAGATACTCAAAGGCACCAATTCGGCCGACAAGCTCAATGGCTCCCGTATGTTTCTCGAAGCCGTCTCAAAACTCTCTGTCACGGGAATCATCGCCACCCACGACCTGGAACTCTCCAAGATGGCGGATGCCTATCCATCCCGTTTCCACAACTATTGTTTCGAGATAGCCCTTTCCACCCGGGTCACCTATTCCTATCGGATTACGCCGGGAGTGGCCCGTAATCAAAATGCCACCTTCCTCTTGCTGCAAATCCTGCGCTGACACGGCTTCGTGATGTTACAAGGGTAAAAATTAGGACAGAATCTTGTGCATGTCATTTCTTTTCCTTATCTTTGCAAATGATATACATCAGATGAAACGACAAACAATCTATTGAAACCTATGAAGATACAAAACATGAAGGCTTGGCTCGCTGCCGCCTTGCTGATGGTGGCCGGTGGGGCTGACGCACAACATGCGCCCCGATTGCTGGGAGGCGACCTCTCCATGCTGCCCGTCTATGAAGAGGCGGAAGTCGTCTACCGGGATTATGGTGGCAAACCCGTCGAACTGCTGCCTTGGCTGAAGAGCCAGGGATGGAACACGGTGCGCGTGCGTCTCTTTGTCAATCCCGAAAATGCCAGTGACCAGCACAAGGGTGAGGGCGTTTGCCAAGACCTTGACTATGTGCTCCGCTTTGCTCGCCAGATCAAGGCTGCCGGACTGCAATGGATGCTCGATTTCCATTATTCCGATACCTGGGCCGACCCCGGCAAGCAGTTTATCCCCAAGGCATGGGAGGGACTGGAGGCTGATGTGATGGCCGACAGCGTCTACCAGCATACCCGCCAGACGCTGGTCACCTTGCGCAAGGCAGGGGTGGCTCCCCGGTATATCCAGGTGGGCAATGAAATCACCAACGGAATGCTGTGGCCGACTGCCAAGGTCAATCCCTACAAGGATGCCAACTGGCAGGTATTGGCCCAGATGGTACGGAGCGGAGTGAAAGCCTGCCGGGAGGTTTGTCCCGATGCCCAACTGATTATCCATACCGAGAAGGCGGGCGACACCAAGGCCACCTGTCTCTATTATGAAAGGCTGAAGCAACTGGATGTCGACTATGATGTCATCGGTCTCAGTTATTACCCCATGTGGCATGGCACGATACCCCATCTCGGTCACACCCTCGATTCGCTCACGACGCTCTTCCCCGAAAAGCCCATCATGATTGTGGAGGCTGCCGCCTATTATTCGCATGAGAACGACCCTTGGGCCAAAGACCCCAACCAGTTTGCCGAGTTCTTCCCCATCTCTGTCCAGGGACAGCTGATGTTCACCCGCCAACTGGTGCAGCTGCTCAACCGCCATCCTCAGGTGACGGGACTCTTCTGGTGGTTCCCCGAGGAGAACGGCTGCGACAACGAGGTATGTCCCGGCTGGCTCAACCGCGGACTCTTCGACAACCATTCCGGCAAAGCCCTTCCCGCCATGCGCGAACTGCGCCGTTTCGTGCAGCGAGGCCGATGACAGGGTCTCCCTGTTCATCAAAGAAAACCGATGGAAACAACTGGCTACAGTTGTTTCCATCGGTTTTCTTATGCAGGTGAATGACAGTCTTTATCCTATTCTGCCGAGAGATAGAGCACACGGCTTGCCCAATCTACCTTTTTGCTCCATTCCAAGTCATGCTCGTAGGGTAGTTCCAGTCCGCGGTCCATCAGATAACGGCCGCTGAACGACTTCCCTTCAAAGGGTAGGGCGGTCTGGTCGATGCGGTTGAGCTCTCGCACGACATAGCGCTTCTCGGGGTCGAGTCCGCGCATCTTCACCACGGGGAAATGCTCATTCTTGAAACACTCGAGTTTGTACCAGAAGAAGACTGCCTCTTTCCGGTTTTCGGCCACATACATCAGCGAAGCCAGATGGTCGCCGGCGTAGGGCGAATGCAGGCGGTAGAGGTCGCCGAACTGGATGACAGGACGCACACGCTTGTAGTCGCTGATGGCCTGACGGCAGAGGGCTTT
>JAEDMP010000046.1 GCA_016302965.1 Bacteroidaceae bacterium | reverse complement strand
GGACTAAATTCATAGTCCCATTTTTAAGCCGTTTCCGACCCGTTCAGTGACCCGCTTGGGGTTCGAACCCAAGACCCCAACATTAAAAGTGTTGTGCTCTACCGACTGAGCTAGCGAGTCTCCCATTAAAGAGTATTTGCTAAAAGCGGTGCAAAGGTACGGAGTTTTTTTGAAACTGCCAAATTTTTTCCTTATTTTCTTCTGATTTTTTGGTAAACGGATGGAAAAGGGTGGAATATAGGCGGGATAGTGGAGTCAGTTGGCGGGTGGATTGTCTTTTGTGATGTAGCGCTTGTAATAGGCGATGATAATCGTCGTGAGCGGTAAGGCGATGATGAGGCCGATGAAGCCCAACAGCGCACCCCACACCGAGAGCGACAGCAGCAGGATAGCGGGGTTGAGCCCCATGGCCTTGCCCATGATGCGGGGCACCAGAATGGTGTCGGTAATTACCTGGACGATGGCAAAGACCGCCAGCGCTCCGAACAGGATGGCCCAGAAATTGTCGCCGGTGTCAGCTGCTTTCAGCAGCGACAGGAAGACGATGGGTATGAGGGCGAGGGAATGGACATAGGGGATGAGGCTCATCACACCAATCAGGATGCCCATGCCGATGGCCATGGGGAAGTCGATGACGGTGAAGCCGATGCAGATGAGGATGCCGATGCAGAACGCTACGGTACTCTGACCGCGCACATAGCTGTTGAGCTCGCGCTTCACGTCGCCCAGCAATGCCTGCCAGAAGGGACGGCTCTTCGGGGGGAACAGTTTGACCACTCCCGAGGCCAGCACCTCGTAGTCGAGCAGGATAAAAAACATATATAATAAGGTGATAAGCGAAGCCACGATGCTGATGATGACACTTGCCGTATGACCCACCAGCTCGAAAACCTTGGGCATGGCACGCCGGATGGCATCGCTTACCTCCTTGTTGCGGAAGAAACGCTCAATCTCGTCGCGGTTGGCTGCCACCCATTCGTGGATGGAGGGAAAGCGGCTGATGTGGGTGGTCTCGTGCAGCTGCGTGGTGAGTATCTGACCCAGCTTGTCGAACTGTTCTATCATCGGGGGGATGATGAGATAGAGTATGCCGCCGATGACTGACGTGATGAGGATGAGGGCTACAATGATGGACAAGGCGCGCCCGGGGACATGTACCCGATACTGCAGGAAGCAGACCAGAGGGTAGACCAGGTAGGCCAACAGCCATGCCAGGAAGAAGGGCAGTAGCACATCGCTCAGGTAGTTGAGCGTCAGCAGGATACCCGAGACGAGAAGACCGCCGAGAATCCATCTCACAAAACGGTCGAAGGTGATAGTCTTGTCTGTCATATCGCTGGGGTTATTGCTTGTGAAGGCTTCTCTGATAGCATTCGCGGCAGAGCGGCTCATATTCATCGGTCTCGCCGAGCAGGACGCGTCGGTCATTGGATACTTTGCGGTGGCTCACATAGGCCAGTGCCCCGCAACGTACGCAGATGGCATGAACCTTGGTCACCTCGTCGGCAATGGCGCAGAGTGAAGGGATGGGACCGAAGGGAACTCCCTTGTAGTCCATGTCGAGCCCTGCAACAATCACGCGCACACCCCTGTTGGCCAGTTCGTTGCATACGTCAACAAGGCCCTCGTCGAAAAACTGGGCCTCGTCGATGCCCACCACGTCGATGTCGGTGGCCAGCAGCAGAATTTGGGCCGAGGCGTCGATGGGGGTGGAGGGAATGGCGTTGCGGTCGTGGCTCACCACCTCCTCCTCCGAATAACGCGTGTCAATAGAGGGCTTGAAGATTTCCACCTTCTGCCTTGCAAACTGTGCCCGCCGCATGCGGCGGATCAATTCCTCTGTCTTGCCCGAAAACATCGAGCCGCACACCACTTCTATTCTGCCGGGATGGCGTGACTCCCCTGTGAAATTGTCTGTCATTTGCGTGCAAAAGTACAAATACGTTTTAAAAATTGCAAAGAAATGGCCGTCTTTTTTTGATAATCACGAATAATTAACTACATTTGCCGCCAATATGGGCATATTATATATCATACCCACTCCTGTGGGAAACATGGAAGACATGACATTCAGAGCCATCAGGCTGCTGAAGGAGGTCGACCTGGTGCTCGCTGAAGATACGCGCACCTCTGCCGTGCTGCTTAAGCATTTTGACATCGACAACAAGATGATGTCGCACCATAAGTTTAATGAGCATGGGACATCGGCGGCGGTTATCCAGCGGTTGCAGGGTGGGCAGCATGTGGCGCTTATCAGCGATGCAGGTACGCCGGGCATCAGCGATCCGGGCTTCTTCCTCGTGAGGGAGGCCATGAGAGCAGGCATCAACGTGCAGACACTGCCCGGACCTACAGCCTTCGTACCCGCTTTGGTGACGAGCGGACTGCCCTGCGACCGTTTTGTCTTCGAGGGATTCCTGCCTCCCAAGAAGGGACGGCAGACGAGGATGGAGGCGCTGGCACAGGAGACACGTACAGCCGTGGTCTATGAGTCGCCTCACCGTCTGCTCAAGACCCTGCAGCAGATGGTGCAGGTAATGGGAAGCGAGCGGCAGGCTGCCGTTTGCCGCGAAATCTCCAAGGTACATGAGGAGTGTGTGAGGGGAACGCTGGGAGAACTGGTGGACCACTTCACGCAGACCGAACCGAGGGGGGAGATTGTGCTGATATTGGGAGGTATGGACCCCATCCAAGCCAAGGCGGCAGCCAAAGAGGCCAGAGCGGCGGAGAAAAGAAGAATCAAAGAAGAAAAATCCAAAAATAAAGAATTATGATGAAGAAACTATTATGGATGGCTTGTGTCCTGATGGCAGTATGCACTGGATGCAAGCAGGATAAGACCAAGCAGGCCGATGCCGCATTGATGCAGACCCGGGATTCGCTCAATCAGATTATCGCCCAGCGAGAGAATGAAATCAACGACATGATGGCTACCATGAATGAGATTGAAGAGGGCTTCCGGGAAATCAACCAAGCTCAGGGACGGGTCAATATCGCCAAAGACGGCGAGGGTACCAGTAACCGCCAGCGGTTGCGCGAGAACGTGCAGTTTATCCAGGCTACCATGCAGCAGAACAGGGAGCTCATCGAGAAACTCAAACGCCAACTCAGAGCCAGCGCCTTCAAGGGGGAGGAACTCAAGAAAACCATCGATAACCTGACTGCGCAGCTGGAGGAAAAGGAAAAGCAGCTGCAACAGCTCAGGGCAGAGCTTCAGGCCAAGGATATCCATATCGAGGAACTCGACCGCAAAATTGAAGGACTCCATACCGATGTGGCTTCCCTGCAACAGGAGAGCAGCAACAAGAGCCAGACCATCAGTCAGCAAGACAAACAGATGAACACCGCCTGGTTTGTCTTCGGAACCAAGAGCGAGCTTAAGGAACAACAGATTCTCGTAGACGGAAAGGTGCTGCAGGATAACTTCAACAAGAACTACTTTACCAAGGTAGACATACGCGTGGACAAGGAAATCAAACTCTACTCCAAATCGGCCAAGATGCTCACCGCTCACCCCTCCAGCAGCTACACCCTGCAGCGTGACGCCAACAAGCAGTTTGTGCTCCGTATCACCAATCCGCAGGTGTTCTGGAGCACCAGCAAATACCTGGTCATTTTGGTCAAGTAATGACAGACAGATAGACCAAAGCCCTGAAAAATTGCTAAAAACAGGCGATTTTTCAGGGCTTTTTTGGTCATATTGATATAATTGTTTAATTTTGCAACTTGTAATCGTGTAACTTATCGTTATATCCGACATGAAGAAATTTGTATTAGCACTCGTGGCGCTCTTCGCCTTAGTGGGCCAAGCTGCCGCACAGCTGCCATCCGTTCAGCTGAAGGACATCAACGGAAAGGTCGTGAACACGGCTGAGCTCAACAACGACGGAAAGCCGTTCATCATCTCTTTCTTTGCCACTTGGTGCAAACCCTGCAACCGTGAGTTATCGGCTATCAGCGAGGTGTATGACGAATGGAAAGAGGAAACTGGCGTCAAGGTGATTGCCGTCAGCATCGACCAGGCACAGCATATCAATAAGGTGAAACCCCTTGTTGACGGAAACGGATGGGAGTATGAGGTGCTGCTCGACCCCAACAGCGACTTCAAGCGTGCCCTCGGTGTCCAGATGATTCCCCACGTGCTCGTCATCGACGGCAACGGAAAGATTGCGGAATCCCGTTCTGGATATACCGAAGGAAGTGAGGGACATCTGCTGGAGAAAGTGAAGGAACTGCTGGCCCAATAACCGACATGCCATAACCACAGCTCATAACCGACAACAAAGCCATGAAGCAAAACGGAATCATCAGCGGAACAATGGTGGCGGCTGCCCTGCTGGCACTGCCCATGGGAGCGGCGGCGCAAAGCGGCAACGACCAGGTGGTGGTGCACGGAAGCATACAGAGTGATATCCTTGTGCCCGAGGTAGACAAGAAAATCAATACCGGTGAGTACGCAGAGGATGTGCTCACCAATACCTATGTAGACCTGAGCGTTGCCTATAAGCAGCTCGAAGTAGGTGCCCGAATGGAATATAACGAGCATCCGCTGCCCGGATTCGAGCCTGACTTCAAGGGCTGGGGAGTGCCTCACGTGCATCTGAAATGGACACACCAGGATTTTGACGTCACCCTGGGCGACTTCTACGACCAGTTTGGCAGTGGCTTCATCTTCCGTGCCTACGAGGAGCGGAGCCTTGGCATCGACAATGCCATCCGTGGTGCCCGCGTGGGTGTGAATGCCATCAAGGGCATGAGAATCAAGGCCCTCGGAGGTGTGCAGCGCCGCTACTGGGACTGGGACAAAGACAACTGGCTGCTGGGTGGCGACCTGGAACTGAGCATCGACCAGTACAGCCAGAAACTGCGCGACAACAATATTTCATGGACCGTAGGCGGCTCGTATGTGATGCAGAAGCATGACAACGACAACGAGCAGATTTTTGCTGACGGTACCAACTTTGTGCTTGCACTGCCGTCGAGCGTACATGCCTTTGATGTGCGCACCAATCTCTCAGTGGGCAACTACAGCTTCCTCGCCGAGTATGCCTGGCGCAGCCAGGACCCCTCTGCCGACAACAAATACATCTATCGCCGCGGTTCGGCCGCCATGCTGTCGGCTTCTTACTCTTCAAAAGGTGTTTCGGCCCTGATTCAGGCCAAGCGCAGCGAGAACATGTCGTTCCGTTCGCAGCGCCATCTGCTCGGCACATCCGCCTTTGTCAGCAACATGCCCGCCTTTGCCTATCAGCACACCTACGCCCTGCCGGCTCTCTATCCCTATGCCACGCAGGCAGCACCCGGCGAATGGGCCTTCCAGGGTGAGTTTGGCTATACCTTCAAGAAGCACACTCCCCTCGGCGGTAAGTATGGCACGAAGATGAAGCTGAACATCAGCCATATACGTGGACTGGACAAGAAACCCGTGGAACCCCTGCATGGAACATCTCTCAAGGGTACCGACGGCTATTCTACCAGTTTCTTCGGCATGGGTGACCTCTACTACCAGGACATCAACCTGCAGATGGAGAAGAAGATGTCGAAGGAATTCAAACTCAACCTGATGTATATGAACCAGCGTTACGACAAGACCGTCATCGAAGGAGAGGGAGGTGTCGTGAAGACGAATATCGCTCTGGCTGAAGGCAAATATCAGATCAACAGGAAGTTCACGCTGAGAAGTGAGCTGCAGTATCTCTGGACCAAGCAGGATGAGGGTGACTGGGCATACGGACTCGTGGAACTCTCGGCCTTGCCCTATCTGATGTTTACCGTGAGCGACATGTGGAATACGGGAGAGACTGACACCCATTATTATATGGGTTCGGTGACCGCCACCGTGAAGGGACACCGGGTGATGGTGGGCTACGGGCGTACGCGTGCCGGATATAACTGTTCGGGAGGTGTTTGCCGTTATGTGCCCGCCAGCAAGGGTCTGAATATCTCGTATAACTATACCTTCTAAGAACGTACCCATTGTTTCCTATCAACAAACCCATATCCATTATGATTATGAAAACAAAACATTTCATTATATGTTTCCTGATGGCGATTGTCGGCATCATGGCCTGTGACGAGGTGAACGAGGCCGACCGCTTTGTGCCCGGCCCTCCCATTGGGGGGATTGACAGTACCGAAGTCGATACCTCTGATGTTGACAGCACAGAAATCGACACGTTCAAGATTAATACTAAACAGGTGGTGCTCGTCGAGGAGTTTACGGGTCAGAATTGCACCAACTGTCCCGATGCCCAGCGTCTGCTGAAGAGTATCATGGAGCAGGAGGACTATCAGAACAGGGTGGTTGTAGTGGGAATCCACGCTGGCAGTTTCGGTATCGCAGAAGGTGCATCCGGCACGTCCGCTAAAGTTCCGGGACTGATGCAGCCCGAAGGCAATGAGTATGCCAACCACTGGAAGGTGGATGCCTATCCCTCAGCCCTGTTCAACAGAAGAGGGGGAGCAGTGTCGACAAAAGACATCTGGCAGAGCCGAATCAATAATGAATTACAGCGGAAAGCACAAGTGAATATTGAGGTGACAGCCCAACTGAACGCCCACAACGAGATTGTTATCACCACGAAAACGGCTTCCGCAGAGAACATTCAGGCCAAACTGCAGTTGTGGATTACGGAGAGCCGTATCATCTCGCGGCAGACAGACAATGGCAAACTCATTCTGGATTATGTACACAATCACGTTTATCGGGCCTGTGTCAACGGAACATGGGGCGAGGATGTAACCATTGCGGCTAAAGAGTGGAAAACCATGACCCACCAGATGGCCGTCAAGGAACAGTGGAAGGCTGAGAACCTGGCTGTCGTAGCCTTTGTGTATGACGACCAGAACGGTGTATACCAGGTGGCCGAATGCGAGGTGGAAACCCCGGAAGCAGAAAAGAAAGATTAATCCTTTAATAAAAAAGATAAAGATATGAAGAAAATATTTACCATGATGGCTGCCTTTGCCGTAGCCGTTGCCGCCCAGGCCGGTCTGAAATTCAAGGTGGGCGGACAGATTATCGAGAATGGCGGAACGGGTATCGCCGCTACCATCACCGATGAAAGTTACCCCGATTATGGTATTTACATCTATAAGATTAATGCCGAGGCCTACCTCCTGACCGATGAAGATGAGCTGGTGGACTTAAAAGTCGAATTCCTGGAAGGGGAAGAGTCTTCGGTACAGGTATGCTCTTTCGGTAACTGTGTGCCCTGGGCCAACCATACGGTAGATTTCTATGGCAAAACGGTTCCTTTCTCGGCTGAGACGAATGAATATGCCACCAATCTGGAGATTCACTCTGAATATTATGAAACAGGAAAAATCCTCACCAACAAACTGAGACTCACCGCCTGCTATACCGAAGATCCCGAGCAGTCGGTGTCGATCACGCTTGTGATGACCAGCGACCCCGCACTCACAGCCATTGATGGCGTAGAGGCCGGACAGTCGGAGATGCGTTTCGACGGACGCAACTTCCAGTTCCGTTTCGAGGGTAACGCATCGCGCACAATCGACCTCTTCAATGCCGCCGGACAGCTGGTTCACTCCGCTGCCATCGACAGCAACGAGGGTCAGGTGAGTCTCGCTACGCTCCGCCCCGGTGCCTATCTTTATCGCGTGAGAGGCGACAAGAAGCCCATGACCGGCAAGGTGATGGTGAGATAAACGGTATCAACCAAACAAAGAGTGAAGATGGAACGAATCCTCAAGACTTGGCTCCTGCTCGCAATGACTCTGACGATGGTGGCCTGTGGCAATGATGCCCAGCAGGCTGCCGACGAGATGCTGAGACAGGCCGAGCAGCGTTTCGAGCGCAAAGACTATCAGGGCGCACTCGCTGCCATCGACTCTCTGAGACGAATCTATCCCTCGGCCATCGAGGCCCGGAAGAAGGCCATCACGCTCAAGCAGAACATTGCACTGAAGCAGGCCCAGGAAGACCTGGCCCTCACCGATAGTGCCCTGCAGGCCGTGAACAGCGACTATGAATACCAGCGCAGCAAGGTGGAGAAAGACAAGGCCGAACTGCGCGTCACCAAGGAAGAACTCGACATGCTCGCACGCACCAAGATGAAACGCGACTCCCTGCAGGTGCGCTTCGACGTGCAGTGTGCCAAGATCAAGTATATCCACCGCAAACAAAAGGAGGGATGGTAAGACATGGCTGAACGATTTGAACATACCGAACAGCAGTTTGCAAGGGCGATGGCCGAGTGCCGTAGCCTCTTTGAAAAGAAACTGCATGACTATGGGGCCTCCTGGAGAATCCTGAGACCCTCGTCGCTCACGGACCAGCTCTTCATCAAGGCCAAACGCATTCGCAGCTTGGAGATCAAGCGCGAGTCGCTGGTGGGCGAAGGCATCCGTCCGGAGTTCATCGCCCTCATCAACTACGGCATCGTGGGACTGGTACAACTCGAAAAGGGATTTGCCGACCACGTGGATGTGAACCCACAGGAGGCCATCGACCTCTATGACCAATACGCCAATCAGGCCCTGCAACTCATGATCAGAAAAAACCATGACTATGACGAAGCGTGGAGAGATATGCGCGTGAGCAGTTATACGGATTTTATCCTCACCAAGCTGCAGCGTATCAAGGAGATGGAGGACCTGCAGGGCAACACCCTCGTCAGCGAGGGAATTGACGCCAACTACATGGATATCATCAACTATGCTGTGTTTGGTGTCATCAAACTCAGTGAGGAGACGGAAGCGTGGAAAGACTGAAGACGCTCACCACCAACCTCTGCCGCTTCGTGCTGGCTGCCACCTTTATCCTCTCGGGATTTGTCAAGGCGGTTGACCCCATGGGCACTGCCTACAAAATCAATGACTATCTCGCCGTGATGCAATGGCAGCAGTATGTGCCCGAGGCCTTGACGGTGATGGTGGCCATGCTCCTGGCTGCATGTGAGTTCGGACTGGGCATCTCGATGCTCTTCGCCATCCGGCGCAGGGCCACCGCCCACTTCGTATTCCTCTTTCTCTCGGTGATGACACCACTGACACTTTGGCTGGCCATCGACAATCCTGTCCGCGACTGTGGATGTTTTGGAGATGCATTCCTGTTGACCAACTGGCAAACTTTCGGCAAGAACGCCGTGCTCTGGCTGCTGGCTGCAACGGTTGTCAGATGGCCCACCAGGATGCCACGCTTCATAGGAGAGGGCAACCAGTGGATTGTGGTCAACTACTCAGCGGTGTTTATCCTGGCCGTGGCGAGCTACGGACTCTATTTCCTGCCGCTCTTCGACTTTCGTCCCTATCATGTGGGCGTGCATATCCCCGAGGCAATGACCATACCCGAGGGAGCTCCGCAACCCAAGTTTGAAACCACCTTCATCCTGGCAAAGGACGGCGTGCAGAAGGAGTTCACGATAGACAACTATCCCGACTCTACCTGGACTTTCGTGGACAGCAAGACCGTAGAGACCGAAAAGGGATATGAGCCGCCCATCCATGATTTCGCCATCTGTACCATGGAGGATGGAGAGGATATCACGCTCGATGTGCTGAACAGGCCCGGATATACCTTCCTGCTCATCGCACCCCATCTGCGCAAGGCTGATGACAGCAGGCTCGACCTTATCAACCTCATCTATGAGTATGCTGAGGAGCAGCGGGTGCCCTTCTATTGTCTCACCGCCAGCGGCGAAGAAGAGGTGGCCAGATGGAAAGAGAATACGGGTGCCGAGTATCTGTTCTGCCAGACCGACGAGACAACGCTCAAGACCATCATCCGAAGCAATCCGGGACTGATGCTCCTCAAGAACGGCGTGGTCTACAGGAAATGGAGCTGCAACAACCTGCCTGCTGAGGAGCAGCTGGGACAAACGCTGGCAACGGCTGCCATCGGGCAGATGGAGAGTGACTCCACCGCAGCCAAAATCTTCCAGATAGTGGTGTGGTATGTGTTGCCGCTCCTCTTGCTCACCATCGCTGACAGGCTGTGGGCATGGACCAGATGGCTGCGTAGAAAGAAAACATCTAACAGAATATATCAACTTTTTAAAAAGAAGAAAAAAATGAGAAAGAAAATTGTAGCAGGTAACTGGAAGATGAACATGAACCTGCAAGAGGGTGTGGCTCTGGCCAAGGAGCTCAACGAGACTTTAACCGCCGAGAAGCCTAACTGTGGTGTAGTCATCTGCACTCCTTTTATCCATCTGGCTTCTATCGCCCAGTTCCTCAATCAGGATGTCATCGGACTCGGAGCCGAGAACTGCGCCGACAAGGAGAAAGGTGCCTACACGGGTGAGGTTTCTGCCGAAATGGTGAAGAGCACCGGAGCACAGTATGTGATTCTCGGTCACTCTGAGCGTCGCGGCTACTATGGTGAGACTCCCGAAATCCTGAAGGAGAAGGTGCTTCTTGCACTCAAGAACGGACTGAAGGTGATCTTCTGCATCGGAGAGAGCCTCGAAGAGCGTGAGGCCAACAAGCAGAACGAGGTTTGCAAGGCTGAGCTCGAGGGTAGCGTATTCAACCTGACCGCTGAGGAGTTCAAGAACATCATCATCGCCTACGAGCCCATCTGGGCTATCGGTACCGGCAAGACCGCTACCGCTGAGCAGGCTGAGGAAATCCACGCATACATCCGCAGCACCGTAGCTGAGAAGTATGGTAACGAGGTGGCTGAAGAGACGACCATCCTTTACGGTGGAAGCTGCAAGGCCAGCAATGCTCCCGAACTCTTCGCTAAGCCTGACATTGACGGTGGTCTGATTGGCGGCGCTTCACTCAAGGCTGCTGACTTCAAGGGCATCATCGATGCATGGAAGAAGTAATCTATGAACAGATTTGAAATCATCTTTTTGTTGGCCTGCCTCTTCTGTATACCACAGAGAGGGCAGGCGCAACAATTCCTTGACCGACTGCAGAACAGTGTAGCCGGGCAAGGTTCTGTGCACGTGAACCAGAGCAAGGACATCAACGAACTGGTCAACGGCAAGAGTATACAGCCGGTCGCTACGCCCCGTGGCTCGAAGACCGGACAACCGGACAACCCTTCCACTCCTGCCAAACCGTCACAGCCTGCGACCCCCGCGAAGCCCTCGGCCACGACGACCGCTCCAGAACAGCCAGGACAGACCCAGGAAACGGTTACACCGGAGATGCGCAAGAAGGTGATGCGCAACAGCTATAAGGTGGACGGATACCGCGTGCAGGTATTTGCAGGAGGGAATACCCGCAATGACAAACAACAGGCCGAGCGAACGGGAAATGACATCAAGGCGCTTTTCCCCACAGAACCGGTCTATGTCCATTTCTATTCGCCCAGATGGATCTGCAGAATGGGCAACTACCGCACCTACGAGGAGGCACACTCCATGCTGGTGGAGGTGAAGAACGCCGGCTATAAACAGGCGGCTATCGTCAAAGGAAAAATTAGTGTACAATATTAATTCGTGCATTTGACCTATATGGCAAACGTATGATTATCCGGATACAGCGATGACATTCAACAACGAACCTCAAAACGAAAACAACGACAACCGCGAACAGATACAGCAATTGGCACACCACTACCGCGAGATTCTCAGACTGCTCGGAGAAGATGCCGGCAGAGAGGGATTGCTCAAAACGCCGATGAGAGTGGCCAAGGCCATGAAAGTGCTCACACGGGGCTATGAAATGGATGCCAAGAAGGTGCTTACCGACGCACTCTTCAAGGAAGACTACAGCCAGATGGTCATCGTCAAAGACATTGATTTCTTCTCGCTCTGCGAGCATCATATCCTTCCCTTCTATGGAAAGGTGCACGTGGCTTACATCCCCAATGGATATATTACCGGACTGAGCAAGATTGCCAGAGTGGTGGATATCTTCTCCCACCGGCTGCAGGTGCAGGAACGCATGACACTGCAAATCAAAGAATGTATCGAGCAGACGCTTCACCCCCTCGGCGTGATGGTGGTGGTGGAAGCCAAGCACATGTGCATGCAGATGAGGGGTGTAGAGAAGCAGAACTCCATCACAACCACCAGTGACTTCAGCGGTGCCTTCAACCAGGCAAAGACGAGACAAGAATTCATGAATCTTATCCATTCCAAGGGATAGAACGACCTAAAACAAGAACAGACGAACCATGAGTCAGATAGATAGAGGAACCTACGTAAGAGACAAAAACAGAAGCAGCCTCAAGCGAGGCTGTCTCGGTAAATCACTCAAATTGGGAGGTGTCGCCCTGGCACTCATCCTGGTGGCCATCCTGACCGTGCCTTCGCAGGAACGGATGGAGCGCGAGGTGAACAATGCGGTGACCCTCTGTATCCTGGCCAATATTGCAGGTTTCCAGGACAACAGCGATGACGTGGTGAGAAACATGACGGCGATGATCAGTACGCTCGACACGGCTGCCGTGAAGACCGATCAGGTGAAAGTGTTCAAGCAGATGAACCAAGTCCGGATTTATCGCCATACCTTCTATACCACGGCACGCATCCACCACTTGGGAAGACCCGATGGCGTGAGAGTGGCTTTCGGATTCTTGGGGCTGGTGATTCCCACCGTCACACAGATGGACTATATCCTCCGCTCGGAACCCATGCGCAAGGACTATGGAAACCGTGTGCTGGGAGGTAAGCCTACGCAGGATGTCCTTGACAACTACGATGATAACTATAACCCATTCGAGATGGGTGCCAGCCGGGATGCCGGACTGTAAAACAAAAGCGTTGGGCGGAGCCGGAGAGGCTTCGCTCAACGTTTTTGTTTGAAGAACTCCTTCATCAGTTGGGCGCACTCTGCTTCGAGAACCCCGGCCGTCACCGTCGCTTTCGGATGGAGAGCCTTGGGAGCGTAGCGGCTGAAGCCTCTTTTCTCGTCGGAAGCACCGTAGACGATGCGCGACATCTGCGACCAGCCCAGTGCACCGGCACACATCACACAGGGTTCGACGGTGACATACAGGGTACACTCAGGCAGGTATTTCCCTCCCAACAGATTGGATGCCGAGGTGATGGCCAGCATTTCTGCATGGGCCGTCACGTCATGGAGGGTTTCGGTCTGATTGTGGGCGCGGGCGATGATACGGTCGCGGCATACTACAACAGCACCGATGGGAATCTCGCCTTCCTGAAGCGCTATCTGGGCTTCGGCCAAGGCTTTCTGCATAAATGATTCGTCTTTTGTCATCTCTTCTTTGGCTTTTTGCATGCAAATTTACACTTTTTTCTTTGATTAATGACGGAAAAATTGTACTTTTGCATCTAACAGAAGAAAAACAGAAGATGCAACAACCGAAAATCATCCATATTGACGAAACCGACTCCACCAACAGCTATCTACGGAAAGTGGCTGACGGGGAGGAGGCACCGATGCTTGTGGTTGTGGCCGACCATCAGACAGCCGGAAGAGGACAGGCGGGCAACCATTGGGAGAGTGAACAGGGCAAGAACCTGCTTTTCTCCATCCGCATCCAGCCGAGAACCTTGGCTCCCTCCCGACAGTTCCTGATCTCGATGGCCATCTCGCAGGCTATCTGGCAGGTGTTGGATCCCATGGCACCGGGACATATCCACGTGAAATGGCCCAATGACATTTACTATGATGACCGTAAACTCTGTGGCATCCTGATTGAAAACCGGTTGCAGGGTGGGGAGTTGCGCGAGTGTATTCTCGGTATCGGGCTCAATGTCAACCAGACGCTGTTTCGCAGTGATGCGCCGAATCCCGTTTCCTTGTGTCAGATTCTGGGGAGAACACTGGCCTTGAAGCCTCTGCTCATACAGCTATTGGATGCCTTCGGGCAGCAGCTGCATGTCATGAATACTGATGCAGAACAGCTGGTGGATGCCTATCGGAAGCACCTGTACCGACGCACAGGATTCCATGCCTATCGGGACTGCAAGGGCTACTTTGAGGCCGAACTGGTGGATGTGGAGCCGACGGGACATCTGACGCTGCGCGACCGCAAAGGCGGTGAACGGAGATATGCGTTCAAGGAAGTTTCATATATCTTTATATCCTAATACATATCCATTATGTCGAAATTTAAGAGAATACTATTAAAACTCAGTGGCGAGAGCCTCATGGGAAAACAGAGTTTCGGTATCGACCCCGAACGTCTGGGCGACTATGCCCGTCAGATCAAAGAAGTTCATGAGATGGGCGTACAGATTGGCATCGTGATTGGCGGAGGCAATATCTTCCGTGGCCTGAGCGGTTCACAGAAGGGATTCGACCGTGTGAAGGGTGATCAGATGGGCATGTGTGCCACGGTTATCAATTCGTTGGCCCTCAGCTCGGCTCTGGGTGCCCTGGGCGTGAAGACCAAGGTGCTCACGGCCATCCGCATGGAACCCATCGGTGAGTTCTACACCAAGTGGAAAGCCATCGAAGCCATGGAGGCAGGCTACGTCTGCATCTTCTCTGCTGGAACAGGCAGCCCCTATTTTACCACAGATACAGGCTCGAGCCTGCGTGGTATCGAGATTGAGGCCGACGTGATGCTCAAGGGAACACGTGTGGACGGCATCTATACCGCAGACCCGGAGAAGGATCCCACGGCCACGAAGTTCTCGGATATCACCTATGATGAGATTTATACCCGCGGTCTGAAAGTGATGGATCTGACCGCCACCACCATGTGCAAGGAGAATCATTTGCCCATCTACGTATTCAATATGGATGTATACGGCAATCTGAAGAAGGTGATGGACGGCGAGGAGATTGGCACCCTGGTGCACAACTAATAACGAATCAGCGGGTCGGTGGCATTTGTTTCCACTGACCCGCTTAACGTTTTATTCCTCGGTATAATCAATATATTCCCCCTCTTGGTCGTCGAAGATGCGTCGCTGGGATTTCCGGGGGTCACGCATATCGACAATCGTTGTCCGGTTGTTGCCGTATTGTTGATTGCTTTGGCGGTTTTGCGTTTGTCCCCTGTCTTCCTGCTGGTGTGACTGGCTTCTATTCTGTTGGGTGTTCTGTTGCTGTCGATAGCCATATTGCTGCTGTCGATAGCCGGTATAGTCGCGGTTGTGGCGGTTGGTGCGGGCATCGTCACCATTTTTTATCCTGTTCATGAAGCGGAACCCTTTCCACAAAACACTGAGTACAATCACAGCGATGACGACCACCACTGCCACAATGAGGAAGACAATCAAAAGGATACCTTTGAATAGAAACATGGCGTTAGCTGTTTGTTCAAACCGAATGTTGCTGGCCGGTGATTTATTTCACTGCCAGTGACAGAAGAATATACCAAATGATGATGGCAGCGAAACCGCTGGTGCCCAGCAGGATGATCAGCAATAGACTGCTGATGGCAAATATGTACTTCACCTCGTTGCCCTTCCAGCCCCAGTGCTTGAATTTCAGGGCGAACATTGGCAGTTCGGCTATCAGCATATAGGACATCACGAACACCAATACCACCACGGCTACCAGACTCCATAGGGATGTGGTGAGCAGCCGTTCGCAACCCACAATCAGCGAGGCCCAAAAGAGGGCGTTGGCAGGGGTGGGCAGTCCGATGAACGAGGTGGTCTGGCGCTCATCGAGGTTGAATTTGGCCAAGCGCAAGGCCGAGAAGGCGGCCATCACAAAGGCCACGAAGGGCAGGTATTCGCCCCAGACTCCCAACTTGTCCAAGGCCTGATGGAAGTACAGCAGCGAGAAAACCATGGCCGAGGGGGCAACACCAAAGGTCATCACGTCGGCCAATGAGTCCAGTTCCTTGCCGATAGGGGAGGAGACACCCAGCAGACGGGCACTCATGCCATCGAAGAAATCGAAGACGGCACCCAGGACAATGAACAGGAAGGCCAGTGCTTGGTCGCCACAGAATGCGAAATAGATGGCGATGCAACCCGAGATGAGGTTACAACTGGTGATGGTATTGGGAATATGTTTTTTAATCATGACTGCAATTATATAAGTCGGCAATGAATGTACAAGGGGGGGCTATGCCTTGGGAGGCAGGATGGCCAGGACGGTCTGGTCGCCCGTGGTCGCCTGTCCCATCTTCACACGCACCTCAGAGCCCAGCGGCAGAAACACATCAACGCGTGAACCCAGCTTGATGAATCCGAGGTGCTCATCGATGAAGCATTCTTCGTCGGGCTTGGCATAGGTGACGATACGGCGTGCCATAGCACCTGCAATCTGGCGGCAGAGCACCCGGTGGCCTTCCGGAGTCTCAATCATCACGTCGGCACGCTCGTTCTCCTCGCTGGCCTTGGGAAGCCAAGCCTTGTGGAAATTGCCGTCCTTATGCTCGACGAACGTCACTTTGCCATCGACGGGAAACCAGTTGGCATGCACATTGAAGAGGCTCATGAAAATTGACACCATGAGTCGGCGCTCATGAAAATAGGTATTCTCCTCAACCTCCTCAATCACTACAACCTTGCCATCGGCAGGGGCTACCACCACGCGCTCCGTCTCTTTGTTGAAATAGCGGATGGGGCAGCGGTAGAAATTGAGGACAATGAACCACGCGGTCAGCGTGATTCCCAGAAATACACACAACGGCCATTTGTTCGGACACCATTCCCACAGCAGGTATGCGATGGCCAGGATGGTCACCAGACTATATACCAACGTGTTTGTGCCTTCATGATGGATACGTATCTTCTTCAGTTTTCTAATTCTTTCTCCCATGGGTTATTCTTGATTGTTTTGATTTTCGCTGCAAAGGTACGCCTTTTTTGCGTATCTGACAAACATTTTGTCCGATTCTTTTGGTTGTTTCAGCCTTTTGGCGTAACTTTACACCTCAAAATGCAAAAAACGAGATAAAATATGCAGGATTTCGTTCACCTACATGTACATACATACTATTCCATCCTGGACGGTCAATCGAAGATTTCCAAACTGGTTGACAAGGCCATTGCCAACGGGATGAAAGGGATGGCTGTGACCGACCATGGAGACATGTTTGGCATCAAGGAATTCTTTGACTATTGTTCAGATGTGAACAAAGGCAGGAAGAAGGAAGGACTTGAGCCGTTCAAACCCATTTTCGGATGTGAAATGTATGTGGCAAGACGGACCAAGGCCGACAAGAACAAGGACCGTGGAGACCGAGGTGGCTATCACTTGATCGTGCTGGCCAAGAACTATCATGGATACAAGAATCTGATCAAACTGGTGAGCAATGCTTGGGTTGACGGATTTTACGGACGTCCGCGTACCGACAGGGAAGACCTGGAGAAATACCATGAAGACCTGATTGTCTGTTCGGCCTGTATCGCAGGTGAAGTGCCTGCCAAGGTGCTTGCCGGAGACCTGGAGGGAGCACGGGAGGCTGCTCGATGGTATAAACAGCTGTTTGGTGATGACTATTACCTGGAGTTGCAGCGCCACGAGGTGAAAGACCCCTCGGTGAGGGCCAACCGCGAAACCTTCCCCCTGCAGCAGCGGGCCAACAAAGAACTGATTGAAATAGCCCGTGAACTGGACATCAAACTGGTGTGTACCAACGACGTGCATTTCGTGGACGAGGAAAATGCCGAAGCCCACGACCATCTGCTCTGTCTGTCAACCGGTAAGGACCTGGACGACCCCAGCCGAATGCTCTATTCCAAACAGGAATGGTTCAAGACCCGGGAAGAGATGAACGAAATCTTTGCCGATATCCCCGAAGCTCTGTCGAACACCGTGGAATTGCTGGACAAGGTTGAGATGTATTCCATCGACCATGACCCTATCATGCCTTTCTTCCCCATCCCCGAAGACTTTGGTACCGAGGAGCAATGGCGGCAGAAATTCTCCGAGGAAGACCTCTTCAGGGAGTTTACATCGGATGAGAATGGGGAGAACCCGCTGTCCCGCGAGGAGGGGGAACAGAAGATTGCCAAGCTGGGCGGTTACGACAAAATCTATCGCGTGAAGTTTGAGGCCGACTATCTGGCCAAACTCGCTTACGAGGGAGCCGAACGGCGCTACGGGACCCCGTTGCCCCAGCAAGTGGAAGATCGTGTGCGCTTTGAGCTCCATATCATGAAGACCATGGGTTTCCCCGGCTACTTCCTCATCGTGCAGGACTTCATCAACTCGGC
>JAEDMP010000045.1 GCA_016302965.1 Bacteroidaceae bacterium | reverse complement strand
AACCAAGAAGCCATTTGACGAGGCCAAGGTCGGACTTGACGAAAAAGCTCTGCTAAAAAGAAGAATCGCCATTGCACAGAAAAACCTCGAAAAGCTAAATCTCAGGCTCTCTGTAGCACAGGGATGATAAATGTTATATAGGAGAATAATATCTATAGAAGACAAAATATGTTCAAGAGAATGCTTCATTCCTGTATGACTTGAAGTTGATATTCAAGACGTTCAGGGTTATTGTGTCTGAACGCTAAAAACACTTCAACCAACAACCATCTCCACATCGGTTCACTCCCTCACATAATCCACGAAAGCATAACGCTGGTGGTGTTTCTCATCCGTGTCGTGCGCTTCACGGCTTTCTTCCCTCCAGCCCTCCTGGTATGCAGGGAAGAAGGCATCGGCCTGGTCGGGAATATCGTCCACCTCGGTGAGACAAAGGCGGTTGGCAAGCGAGATGGCCTGGGCATAGACAGCGGCTCCCCCGATGATATAGATTTCCTCATCGGGAGCACAATGGCTGAGCGCCTCCTCCAATGACGCATAACAGTCACAACCGGGGAAGGCACTCTGCGTCCGGCTCAACACCACATTGCGGCGATTGGGCAGTGCGCCCTTGGGCAGACTCTCAAACGTGTGGCGCCCCATGATGATGGTATGGCCGGTCGTGAGCGCCTTGAAACGTTTCAAGTCATTGGGCAACCAATAGAGGAGCTGATTCTCAAAGCCGATGGCGCGGTTGCGGGCCACGGCAGCAATCATCGTGATATTCATGTTTACACCTTATTATATATATAGGGGAATGACAAAATGAGGGATTGATACCTCTATACGGACACCTCTGCCTTGATATGCGGATAGGGGTCGTAGTTTTCGAGTTGGAAGTCTTCATACTGGAAATCGAAGATGCTCTTCACCTCCGGATTGATGCGCATCACAGGCAGGGGTCGCGGCGTACGCGTGAGTTGCAGCCTGGCCTGGTCGAGATGGTTCAGATAGAGATGAGTATCGCCCGTGGTATGGATGAAGTCGCCGGCCTTCAGCCCCGTCACCTGTGCCATCATCTGGAGGAGCAAGGCATAAGAAGCGATGTTGAAGGGCACACCAAGGAAGGTGTCAGCCGAGCGCTGGTAGAGTTGCAAGCTCAGACGTCCGTCGGCCACATAGAACTGGAACATCGTATGGCAAGGGGGTAAGGCCATCTTGTCCACCTCGGCCACATTCCACGCACTGACCATCATGCGCCGCGAGTCGGGATGATGCTTGATGAGGTCTACCACCTGACTGATTTGGTCGATGGTGCCACCCTGATAGTCGGGCCAGGATCGCCACTGGTGACCGTAGACGGGGCCCAGTTCGCCCTGCTCGTCGGCCCACTCGTTCCAGATTCTCACCCCATGTTCCTGCAGATATTTCACGTTGGTATCTCCCTTGAGAAACCACAGCAGTTCATAGATGATGGATTTCAGATGGAGTTTCTTGGTGGTAAGCAGCGGGAATCCCTCTTCGAGGTTGAACCGCATCTGATGTCCGAAGATACTTTTGGTGCCCGTACCCGTACGGTCGGTTTTCTCCACACCTTCACGGACTATTTTGTCTAACAGTTCTAAATATGGTTTCATTATTGATGTCGTTTTCGTTAATTACAGAATAGCTCGCTATTGGGGAAGGAGCGAAGAGAAGGGCACCACAGCGTCGGTCCGTGCCGACTTGACGCGCCACTCCTGCGGATAGAGGTTGTTGGCTCTGGTGCCAAGATTCTTGACAAATCCCAGTGGATGGTGTTGCCAGCAGACGATGACATAGCCTCGGGGAGTGCCTTCCGGCATACTGACAGCCTCACGCCTCAGATAGGCAATGGCTTCGGGATAGTCGAGTTCGACCTGTGGGAAAGCCTCCAATTGCAAATAGCAAGAGAGTGCCACAGCATGATTTGGTATGAAGTCACGCCCTTTCAGCTGTCCCAAAGCCGTTCCTGCCGAAAGCATCCGAAGCTGTTCATAAGCCAAATCGGAAAATGGCATCAGGGCTGCGGGCAGTGCATAGCAGACATCCCCATACTGCCTCATCACCCATTCCACCTGGGGCTGCAACCATCCGGCCACCTCTTTGGTCAAGGCCGTCTGCCGGCCTCGTCCCTCCTTCCCTTTGGACTTGCGCTTTGCCTCTTTCGGCTGGGGTTGGTCATCCCCCTTTCTGACAGCCGCCATAAACAGTCCCTCACTCTCGGTGAAGCCGGGCAAGAACCGGTAGACATGTCCTTCGAAGCCCTTGAGCAGCGAGCCTTTCACCTGCCACTCTTCCCGTAGGTCCACGGGCAAGGTCTCACCTCCGAGTTCAAGGCATATCCATTCGACATTCTCTTCATCCTCCTGAGTGTTCATCGTGCAGGTGGAGTAGATGAGCATTCCACCGGGTTTGAGACACTTCCACGCCTCGGCCACAATCTCCCGTTGCAGGTTGCGACAGTTTTCCACGAGTCTGGGTGTCCATTGTGCCACCGCCTCCTCGTCCTTGCGGAACATCCCCTCGCCTGAGCAAGGCACATCACAGAGAATGACATCAAATGCCAATCCCGACCGGGCATAGTCGGCCGGATAGTTGTTGGTGACCACCACTTCGGGACATCCCCATTTCGTGATGTTCTCTGACAGAATCTGTGCCCTTTGCCGGATGGGTTCATTACACATCACGATGCTTCCTTCTGGTAGTGCCCCGATGGCCGTGGTTGTCTTGCCGCCGGGTGCTGCACAAAGGTCGAGCATAGCCACAGGCCGCTCCACATACTGCTGAATCAGACGTGCCAGAAACATCGATGCCGCCTCTTGCACATAATAGCATCCTGCATGCAAGAGCGGGTCGAAGGTGAAACTGGGCCTATCATCGAGATAGAATCCACCCTCCCACCATCCCACTCTTCTGAGCGGCATGTTTGCAGGATTCCATTTTCTCGGGTTCAGCCGGATGCTGGTGAGCGGTTCCTGTTTGATTCCATCGAGCAGCGTCTTGAGTTCATCTGCCCCCAACAGGCCTTCCATCTGACGGATGAATAGTTCGGGTAATGCCATTACTTTCGTTTTTTGCAGTGCAAAGATAGCCATTTTCTTTCAAAATCCGCACTTTTTTTGCTGCCTATATAAAAAACAGTCAAAAAAATTTGCTCATGTCGCCAACAATGCTTACTTTTGTACCCGCAAACCACAAGAACAGGGGCGTAGCCCAGTTGGTTTAGAGCGCTGCAGTCACATTGCAGAGGTCATCGGTTCGAGCCCGATCGTCCCTACCCTGTTCAAGAAAAGGCATCTGAAAGCAATTCTTTCAGATGCCTTTTTCCTTGTTCCGTCAACGGTATCTTCTCCTCCGTTACATCGTCCTACTTGATAGTGTCGAAGCCCTCGCCGAACACACCCTGGCAGAACGACTGCGAGACGAGCGCCTCGGGGTCGATATGCTTGATATAGTTGAACACTTCCTGCGACTCATACTTGCGTGCCAACACGATAAGAATCTTCACATCTCCCTTTGAATACCATCCCTTACCCTCTATCAGGGTCACGCCACGGTGTACATGCTTGTTGATGGTATCGGCAATCTTCTCATACTTTTTGGAGATGATAATGAACTGCACTGTCTGACGGGCTCCATTGATGATATAGTCGCACACATAACTGGCAATCAGCGTAAACGCCACACCATAGACAATCGTCTCGGTGCTGTGGAAGAGGAAATAGGAACTGCCGATGATGCTGATGTCAATAAACTGCATAGCCCGGCCAAAGCTCATACGGAAATGTTTGTTGAGCAGGGCAATGATGATGTCGGTACCGCCCGTCGATCCGTTGTGACTGAACACCAGTCCCAAACCAGCACCTCCCAAGGCACCTCCTATCAACACATGCATAAACTTGTCTTCACCAGCGGTAATGACAGGGTGAGCGGTAAAGAACGGCTGCAGGAAACCAACGAACAGGGACATGACGGTTACCCCCACAATCGTCCTGATGGTAAACTGCCGGCTCAAGGCTCTAAAGGCCAGCAACAAGAGTCCACAGTTGATACCCCACATGGAAATGGCCGGTGGAAAATTAAACGCATAAAAAGCGAGTGCCGAGAGACCCGAAACGCCCCCCATTACCACCTTCTCAGGCAGAATAAATGCAGTGAAGCCAAAGGAATAGAGGAAGATTCCTATCGACATAAACAGGAAGTCTTTTGCCTGTTGTCGGATGACTGCCTTCTGTTTTTCTGTAACGACAATCTGTTTCATAGACATCTGTTATTTATAGACAAGGTTATACATGAAATAAATAAAATAGGTGTGGATTAGGGATGATTATCAGCATTATTTGGCTCTGAACTGGAGGTCTTCTGACCATTCTGATCAAACATACCATAGGTGGTTCTCAGCACGATGAACTCCGTACGCCGGTTCAGTTGGTTGCAGATTTCCTGTTCCTCTGGCTTCATCGTTTTGATATAGTCCTCGGTCAGCACATCGTTTTCCTTCAGGAAGGGATATTTCTCTGTTAGTTTCTTGCGGATGGTCTTGGGCTTCTCCTTACCATAGCCTACAGGACTGAGCCGGTCGGCTGCGATGCCATGGTCGCAGAGATAGGCCACCACCGCTTCTGCCCTTCGCTGCGAGAGTTGTTTGTTGTAGGCTGCCGGTCCGCGATAGTCGCAGTGGGCACTGAGTTCGATGGTCACGTTGGGATTCTCGTTGAGCAACTTCACCAGTTCATCGAGTGCGGCTGTCGACTCTTCACGCAAGGTGGCCTTGTCGAAATCATAGAAGATATTATCGATGAGCACAGGTGCCGTGATCGAAGCCAGCGGGAACTGGAGCACATATTCCTCCGACTCGGTGACGGGTTCCACCCTGATCTGCTCCTTGTGGTTGAGGAATCCCTTGCAGGTTCCCAGGAGCACATAATCCACATGAGGCTTGATGGCCTGGGTGAACGAGCCGTCACCCTTGACACTCAGTTTCAGGTTGGTACCATCGTTGCCCACCATATAGACCACGGCCTGGGGCAGCTCATATCCGTCCTGCTCATACACCCATCCCTTCACCGTCTGCACGATTTCGGGATTGACAAAACTGTAGATATGGTCCCATCCGCGCCCATCGCCACGGTTGGAACAGAAGTAGCCCTGGTTGAGCAAGCCCTCGAAGGTCATGCCGAAATCATCACCTTGGGAGTTGAGCGGATAGCCCGGATGTTCGATTACCCATCCGTTCCCGCTGCTGTCAGCCTTGGCGATGAAGATGTCGAGACCGCCCATGCCGGGATGCCCGTTTGAGGAGAAATAGAGGTCGCCATTCGGCCGGAAGGTGGGGAACATCTCGTCACCGGCTGTATTGATGGGTTCATCGAGGTTCTCTATCGGCCCGTTGCCATGCTGCAGCAACTGCATACGCCAGATGTCGAGTCCGCCTTTTCCACCCGGCATGTCGCTGACGAAATAGAGCCAAAGCCCATCGGGCGAGACGGCAGGATGGGCATAGCAGGAGAGGGTATCCTTGGTGATGACCAAGGGTGTGGTCTTGCTCCATGCCGCATCCGAGCGCTGGGAGGTGGCTATGGTGGCAAATCGGGGCGAGGTGGCATCGGTGGTGCAGACGGTGAGATACATCGTCTTGCCATCTGGAGAGAAACAGCAGGCTCCCTCATCGTCGGCCGTATTCAGTTCGGTTTCTATCAGTTCCGGCCGGTTCCACTTGCCGTTCTCATCTTTGGTAGCCACCATGATGTCGGCATTCTTGGTGCCGGTGATGCCACTGTATTCGTCGCCCTGCACCTGATTGCGGGTGGAGGAGAAGAAGAGCTGGTCGTTGTCATCGCCAGCCAACATGGGCGAATAGTCGGCCCTTCTGGAGTTGAAGAGGTTTTCCTTCTTCACCGTATACTGCGAGCCCTCCGCCTTCCATTGCGGTGCCATCTGTGCCGCCTTCAGTCCGTTGACTGCCAACTGGTTGTAGGGAGCACTGTCGATAGCCATCTTGAAGTTCTTGGCCGCCTCCTTGTAGTTGCCCGTCTTCATCAATTGCTGTCCGAGACGCAGATAGGTGGTACTGTCGGTCTGCTTGTATCTCACGGCGTTGTTGTAGGCGGCAATGGCCTTTTGGGTATAATTGATTCTGCGATAGCAGTCGGCCAGTTTGAGTGCCCGCTTGCCACGGTTCTGCCTATCCTTGGCTGGTGTCGACGAGTAGGCTTTCTTGTATTGCGTAGCGGCATCGTAGTATTCGCCCAGGGCATAGAACTTGTCGCCCTTTTTCATGGCGGCGTCGGCTCCACAGGCAGCCATCATGAGGGTGGCACCGAGTAGCAGGATGATTGTTCTGAATGTTCTCATATACCAATAACGCTAATTGTAACCGCTTATTGCATCAAGACGGGTGCTATCTGCAAACTGTGACGATGAGGGGAATGGTATGCCCCTCAGTTGGCAAAGGGTTGCCGCCAACCGCATCCCTCCCTCCATCGGGAACAACCGTAGGCAGTGCGTCCCTTGATGATGGTGCCCTGCTGGCAGAGCGGACAGGGTTGGCCCACTTCTATGCCTCCCTTGGGATCATCCGTAATGGTCGGTGAATCAGCTGTTACAGCAGGAGCCGGTGCCGGCTTGGATGCAGGTTTAGGTGCCGGCTTGGGTGCGGCAGCCACCTTGGGAGCCATCTTTTTCTTCAGGTCTTCCTCGGTGGTGATGGCCACATGCCGGTTGCTGTTGTCGGCCATCACATCCCTGACGATTTCGTCTATCTGCTGTTTCAGTTCTTCCACAAACTGTGCCGCATCATATTTCTGATGTTCTATATCGCGCAGTTTCTTCTCCCAGATGCCCGTGAGTTCGCAACTCTTGAGCAGTTCTTCACGGATGGTGTTGATGAGTTCGATACCCGTAGGCGTGGCAATGAGGTTCTTGCGTTCGCGTTTGATGTAGTGGCGTTTGAAGAGGGTCTCGATGATGCCTGCCCTGGACGATGGCCGTCCGATGCCATTCTCCTTGAGGGCTGCGCGCAGGGTTTCATCCTCGACAAACTTGCCCGCCGTCTCCATTGCCCGCAGCAGGGTTGCCTCGGTATAGAACTTGGGCGGTGTGGTCCATTTCTCGGCGAGCGAGGGCAGGTGGGGTCCGCTTTCTCTCTCCGAGAATACGGGCAGCGTGCGCTCCTCGTCGTCCTTCTTCTGCTCCTCGTCATCGGCACCGGATGCATCGGCATTTCCGTTCTGGTCGGTCTTGGCATAGACCAGTCGCCAGCCGGGACTGAGTATGGTCTTGCCCGTCACCTTGAACTCGATGTTCTCCACCTTGCCCAACACGGTGGTGGTGGCAAACTTGCAGTCTGGATAGAAGGCTGCGATGAAACGCCGGGTGATGAGGTCGTAGACGTGGCGCTCCATGTCGCTCAGGTTCATGGCGGGCACACCCGTGGGGATGATGGCATGGTGGTCGGTCACCTTGGAGGAGTCGAACACCTTCTTCGACTTGGGCAACTTCTGCCCGGCCAGTGCCTGCACGAGCGGCTCGTAGCCTCGGAGTCCTGCCAGTATGGTAGGACATTTGGGATAGATATCCTCACTCAGGAACTGGGTGTCCACACGCGGATAGGTGGTGAGTTTGCGCTCGTAGAGTCCCTGTATGATGTTGAGGGTCATCTCTGCACTCATGCTGTATTTGCGGTTGCAGTCCACCTGCAGCGAGGTGAGGTCGTAGAGCGGTTTGGGCGACTCTGTTCCGTTTTTCTTCTGCACCGAGGTGATGGTGAAGGGTTTGCCTGTAATGGTCTGCAGAAACTCCTCACCCTCCTCCTTCACATTGAACTTGCCCTTGGTGGCCGAGAAGACCGTATCACGATAGGTGGTCGACAGGATCCAATAGGGTTCTGGCTTGAAGCCTTCAATCTCCTTTTGGCGGTTGACAATGAGGGCGAGCGTGGGTGTCTGCACCCTTCCGATGCTGAGCACCTGCCTGTTCTGTCCGTATTTGAGGGTATAGAGCCGGGTGGCATTCATGCCGAGAATCCAGTCGCCGATGGCACGGCTGAGTCCGGCGAGATAGAGGGGTTGATACTCCTTCTGGTCCTTCAGTTGACTGAATCCCTCGCGGATGGCCTCATCGGTCATCGACGAAATCCAGAGTCTCTTCACGGGACATTTGGCCTGCGCTTTCTGCATCACCCATCGCTGGATGAGTTCTCCCTCCTGTCCGGCGTCACCGCAGTTGACAATGCTGTCGGCAGCCTGCATCAGTCTCTCGATGATGGAAAACTGCTTGGCCACTCCCTTGTCGTTGATGAGTTTGATGCCGAAGCGTTGCGGAATCATAGGCAATGCCGAGAGGCTCCAGTATTTCCATAGCGGCGAATAGTCATGAGGCTCCTTGAGGGTACAGAGGTGTCCGAAGGTCCAGGTCACCTGGTATCCGTTTCCCTCCATGTATCCGTCATACTGTTTGTTGGCCCCGATGATACGTGCGATATCCTTGGCCACGCTGGGTTTCTCTGCGATACAAACTATCATCCCTGTGCTCAGCCTTTCTTCACGTCAACGATTTGGGTGGGTGCCTGTTCCTTGTTTCTTCTGTTCACCACGGTCACCACTGCCTGTGCCAGGTTCAGGAATGCCAGTCCGGTGGCTGTCTCGGGCTTGGTAGCAGCAGGTTCTCCGGCATCGCCGCTCTCGCAGATGCTCTGCACGAGCGGGATCTGGGCCAGCAGCGGTGTGTTCATCTCAGCAGCCAGCGCCTTGCATCCCCCGTTGCCAAAGATATAATATTTGTTTTCCGGCAGTTCGGCAGGCGTAAACCAAGCCATATTCTCCACGAGTCCGAGGATAGGCACATTCACCTTCTCGTTGCGATACATGTCGATACCCTTACGAGCGTCGGCCAGCGCCACCTTTTGCGGGGTGCTGACGATGACGGCGCCCGTGATGGCAAGCGTCTGCAGCAGGGTGAGATGGATGTCGCTCGTTCCTGGAGGGGTGTCGAGGATGAAGTAGTCGAGTTCGCCCCAGTCGGCATCGGCGATGAGTTGTTTCAGGGCATTGCAGGCCATACCGCCGCGCCAGAGGGTGGCAGTGTCGGGATTGACGAAGAATCCGATGCTGAGCAGTTTCACCCCGTATTTCTCCACGGGTGCAATCAGGTTGCGTCCGTCCTTCTCCACGGCGTAGGGTCGCGCATCCTCCACCTGGAACATCTTGGGCATGGAGGGTCCGAAGATGTCGGTATCGAGCAGTCCGACACGATAGCCCAAGCGTGCCAAAGCGATGGCGAGGTTGGCTGCCACGGTGCTTTTGCCCACACCGCCCTTGCCGGAACTCACGGCCACGATGTTCTTCACCTGGGGCAGCAGTTTGCCCACTTCGGGACGCGGTTTCGACTTGAACTCGGTCTCGATGGTCACTTCCACCTCGGGACTAATATGATAATGGATGGCAGCCTCAGCTGCCTTGACGGTCGACTTGAGGAAGGGGTCGGTGTCTCTCGGGAAGAGCAGCACCACCTTCACCTTCATGCCATTGATACTGGGTGTGTCAGCCACCATTTCGCTCTCCACCAGGTTCTTCTTGGTACCAGGATAGATGACGGTGGCGAGCGCGTCGGTAATCAGTTTGGGATATAGAGTCATGATATGCTTTTGCTTGTTGTTTCTTGGGTTTGGTTATTTGGCAGTCTCCAATGAGCTGCGTTTGTCTCTGCGGTAACTGCGGTAGTCATCGAGCGGTATCTCCACTTCGGGTTCCACCAGTTCGCCCTTCTGGGGCAGCCTGAATTTCATGTACCGGATGTTCAGTCCGCGGTCTATCCACATGCTCTCGTAGTAGGTGCGGATGGCAAGGATGCGCCGGGTCTCCTCGTCGATACCCTCGGTATGATAGAGGTCTTCGGTACGGAAGAGCAGGGGCAACCCGTTTTTCTCCACCATATAGGTAGTATAGGTGAAGAGGAAGTTGGAGTCGGTCTTCAGATGAACGATGCCCCCGTCGGCAAGGAAGTGACGGTAGCGCTGCATAAACCAGGTGCTCGTGAGCCGCTTGCGCGGATTCTTCATCTGCGGGTCGCTGAAGGTGAGCCATATCTCCGTCACCTCGCCCGGGGTGAAGAAGCGGTCGATGACCTCGATATTGGTACGCAGGAAAGCCACATTCTTCAGTCCTTCCTGCAGTGCCTGCGTGGCTCCCGTCCACATGCGTGCCCCCTTGATGTCGACACCGATGAAGTTGACCTCGGGATAGAGTTTGGCCAGTTCCACCGTATACTCACCCTTGCCGCAGCCGAGTTCGAGCACGATGGGATGGTCGTTGCGGAAGTAACACTCGTTCCATCTGCCTTTCATCTCAAACGGCACCTGTTCGACCACCGAATAGGGATATTGGAACACGTTTTCGTAGCGTTCCATGTCGGCGAATTTCGCCAGTTTTCCTTTGCTCATACGAATGATTTGATATCTGTTTGGACTGCAAAATTAGTCATTTTCTCTGATACTGGCAAATCCCAGTAGCAGAAAAAACGAGGAATGTTTTGCTTTGTCATCTTTTTCACTTAACTTTGCAGCACACAACGGCAGCAAGAAGCCGCCAATCTCATTGTTAGTAACGGATGATTATGGCAAAAACAAAAAGAGAAGAGGCCTGGCACACTCATTTTGCACAACTGCAGGCCTACATTCAGGAACACCACCAACTGCCCGACAAGAAGAAGGTAGAGAACCGCGGGCTGCTCAACTGGTGGAAGTATAACATGAAGGTATTGAAACAGGACAAACTGGACGAGGAAAAGAAACGGCTGTTGCAGGAGTTGGGCAACAGCCGTGATATCCATCAGTAAGCGGGGACTCAGACCACCTTGCAGCCGACAATGGATTTGAAGATATCTACTGCCCGCTGCTTGCGTTCGGCGGTCAGTGCCTCTACCCCTGCCAGCGGATTGGGTATTCCCAATTCGTCGTATTTGTAGCTACCCATCGTGTGATAGGGCAGCAGTTCCACCCTTTCCACCACGGAATACGGAGTCAGATGACGAGCCACCGCCTCCAAACGGCGGTCATCGTCGGTATATCCCGGTACCAACACGTGCCGGATCCAGGTAGGTTTGCCTGTCTGTTGCAGATAGTCGAGCATCGCCTGGTTGTTCTCGCGAGTGAGTCCGGTATAGGATGGGTGGAGCTCATCGTCAAGCGTCTTGATATCCAGCATCACGAGGTCGGCCTCGTCCACCGCCCGTCGTGCCTGTTCGTGACAGAGGGCACCGCTGGTGTCGAGAGCCGTATGGAATCCCTCCTGCCTGCAGAGTCGGAAGAACTGCTCCACAAAGGCTGCCTGCATGAGCGGCTCTCCCCCGGAGCAGGTCACCCCACCCCGTTTGATAAAGCTTCTGTAGCGTCTCACCTCTGCCACCAGTTCCTCGGGTGTCAGTTCGTAGGCCACAGGGCGGCGGGAATCCCAGGTATCGGGATTATGGCAGAAGGCACAGCGCATGGGACAGCCCTGGAGAAAGGCAACAAACCTTACCCCGGGGCCATCCACGGTGCCGAACGACTCGATACTGTGCAGTCGTCCTTTGATCATCTTTTAAAGCGAATGGTTGATGGTGCGTGAGAGCACGTCGAGTTGCTGCTCACGGGTGAGTTTCACAAAGTTCACGGCATAACCGCTCACACGGATGGTGAGTTGCGGATACTTCTCGGGGTGCTCCATGGCGTCCACCAGCAGTTCGCGGTCGAAGACATTCACATTCAGATGGTGTCCGCCATCGGGAGTGAAATAACCGTCCATCAGACTCACGAGGTTCTCCACCTGCGTCTGGTTCTCCTTGCCGAGTGTGGCGGGCGAGATGGCGAAGGTGTAGGAGATGCCGTCGTGGCTATGCTGGAAGGGGAGTTTGGCCACCGATGAGAGGGCGGCTACGGCTCCCTTGATGTCGCGTCCGTTCATGGGGTTGGCACCGGGTGCGAAAGGCACACCCTTGGCCCTTCCGTCGGGTGTGGCTCCCGTATTCTTTCCGTAGACCACATTCGAGGTGATGGTGAGCAACGACTGGGTGGGAATGGCATGGCGGTAGGTCTCGTGCTGGCGCAGATACTCCATGAATTTCTCGGTCACCATCAAGGCCAGTTTGTCGGTCTTCTCGTCATTGTTGCCGAAGGGCAGTGTGGGTGTGCCCTCCTGCTCGAAGCCTACGGCGATACCACGCTCGTCGCGGATGATGCGCACCTTGCCATACTTCACGGCAGCCAGCGAGTCGGTCACGATAGAGAGTCCGGCGATACCCGTGGCACGGGTGCGGATGACGTCGCCATCGATGAGGGCCATCTGATAGGCCTCATAGTCATACTTATCGTGCATGTAGTGGATAATCTTCAGCGCATTCACGTAGGTCTTGGCCAGCCATCTCATCATGTTCTCAAACTTGTACATCAGCTCGTCATACTCCAGATAGTCGCCAGCGATGGGGGCGAAGTCGGGACCAATCTGTTCGCCCGTAATCTCATCCTTACCACCATTGATGGCATAGAGCAGACACTTGGCCAGATTGGCACGAGCTCCGAAGAACTGCATCTGCTTACCGATTTTCATCGGACTCACACAGCAGGCGATACCATAATCGTCACCATAGTCGGGTCTCATCAGGTCATCGTTTTCATACTGGATGGCCGAGGTCTTGATAGACATCTTGGCGCAGTAGTTCTTCCAGTTTTCGGGCAAGCGTTCGGACCAGAGCACGGTGAGGTTGGGTTCGGGAGCAGGTCCCAGGTTATCGAGGGTATGGAGGATGCGGAAGGAGGTCTTGGTCACGAGTGTGCGTCCGTCGACACCCATACCACCGATTGATTCGGTCACCCATACGGGGTCACCCGAGAAGAGGTCGTTGTATTCGGGTGTGCGGAGGAAGCGCACGATGCGGAGTTTGATGATGAGCTGGTCAATAAGTTCCTGGGCCTCCACTTCGGTGAGTCTGCCCTCGCGGATATCTTTCTCGATGAAGATGTCAAGGAAGGTGCTGACGCGTCCGATGGACATGGCGGCTCCATCCTGGTCTTTCACGGCACCGAGATAGCCGAAATAGACAAACTGCACGGCCTCACGGGCGTTCTGTGCGGGTTTGGTCACATCGAATCCGTAGTTGGCACACATCCGCACAAAACTCTTCAGAGCGGCAATCTGCTCCGAGGTCTCCTCGCGCAGCTGGATGCACTCTTCGGTCATCTCCTGGATATCGAGACGGTCGAGGAAGCGCTTGCGTTCTTCTATCAGATTGTCCACTCCGTAGAGGGCGATACGACGGTAGTCACCGATGATACGTCCGCGCCCGTAGGCGTCGGGCAGTCCGGTGATGATATGTGCATGGCGTGCATTGCGGATATCCTTGGTATAGGCCGAGAAGACTCCTTCATTGTGGGTCTTGCGGTATTTGGTATAAATCTCCTTCGTTTCGGGATCCAGCTGATAGCCGTAAGCCTTGAGCGCATTCTCCACCATGCGGATGCCCCCTTTGGGGAAGATGCCGCGTTTGAGGGGAGCGTCGGTCTGTAGACCCACGATAACCTCATTGTCCTTGTCTATATAGCCGGCACCATAGGTATCAAGCGACTGGGGCAGTTTCTGCTCAGCGTCATAGACACCTTTCTCGCGCTCCACCTTGAACATCTCTCCAAGTTTATCCCACAATGCCTTGGTCTTGGCCGTCGGTCCTGCCAGGAAAGAGTCGTCACCGGTGTAGGGCGTGTAGTTGTGCTGGATAAAGTCACGAACGTTGATTTCACGTTTCCACATGTAGCCTTCAAAGCCTTCAATCTGATGAGTAAGTTTCATAATCTGTCGGGTAATGCGTGTAAAGTTAGATATATGTATATTTAATTAGATATATGTGTATTAAATTAGATATATGATGTGTATATGACACAATCAATATGCATAAAAAGGGTTCTTGACGAGGACTTGTTGTCCATGAATACAAATGAAATGCCCACGGCTCTTCGGTTGTCGGTGCAAAGGTACGAAAAAAAATCGGGATAATGTTGGTCTTTTTGATTTTTCTTTGTACTTTTGTCTGCCCATAAGATTATTTGTCTATTTTTCAAAACGCTTTTACATTATTTATTTGTCTGTCATGCTGACCCGTTATCCATCCATACCTCTGCCGCGTCTCCTTTGTCTTCGGACGATGGCTGTATTATTGTGCTGCCTGTTCTTCTGCCCTCAGACAGATGCCCAGATACGTTTCAGCCACCGCAGCCGTTCCCTCACGACCAGTGCCCGCTGTCTGCTGGTATCGGGCACCAAGTCCAGCCCCAAGTCCTTCCGCTTTGCTACGGTGGCTGAGGCGTTGCGCTTTGCCGAGAGCCACCAGGCATCCGACACGCTTTGGACGGAGATATACATCAGCCCCTCGGTCTACTGGCTCGACAATCCTGATGACCCGGAGATACGCCGTCCGGCTCCCGGTTCATCCACTCCGTACGCCATGGAACTGCGTGTCAACCGGCTGCGCCTCATCGGCATGGGAGACAACCCCGAAGATGTGGTGCTGGCCTGCAACCGCGGACAGACCCAGGGTGCCGACGGCAACTTCACGATGTTCCATTTCATCGGCCAGCATATCGAGGCCGAAAACATCACCTTCGGCAACTACTGCAACGTCGACCTGATCTATCCACGCAACCCGAAGCTCAACCGCCCCAAGCGCAAGCAGGCCATCGTTCAGGCCCAGATAGCCATCTGCAGCGGCGACTATTTCGCATTGCGCCACTGCCGCTTCATCTCCCGTCTGAATCTCTGCCCGTTTGTAGGGGCACCCCACACCACCTTCGATGATTGTTATTTCGAGTGTACCGACGATGCACTATGCGGCTCGGGGCTCTATCGCCACTGCCGCTTCACGCTCTTCAGCAGCAAGCCTTTCTACAGCACAGACCACCGCATGCCCGCCCGTCTCATCGACTGCGACCTGCACTGCAAGACGCGCGGCATCCAGTATCTGACCAAAACCAGCGGCCCTATCACCATAGAGGATTGCCGCTGGACCAGCGATGACCCCTCATTGCGCATCGAATGGTGCAAACGGCCCGACCCACGCCACCGCTGCATCATGACCGGCTGCACCCTCAACGGCAAGCCGCTGGAACTGCCTACCCCCACGGAACCGCTGCCGGTAGACCTGCCTCCCTTGGCCATAGCCCCACAGCCACTTATCATCCCCGGCCAGTGGACCATCGACTGCTTCAAACCTTCCGACACCGATGCCTACGACTGGCAAGCCGACCCCGGACGTGCCGCCTGGGGATATGCCCAAGGCGTGGATGGGGCTGAAGACTGCTGGGGGATGGTGCAACTGCAGAAGGGTGCCCGGCTGATGTACACCCCTGCCGACACCACCCTCCACCCCCGACGTCAGGAGTGCGAGGTAGAGATGGATCCCTGCAAGGGACCGGGCCAAGGCTTCGGCTCCGCCACAGGCCAGTATCTCGACATCTGCATCCAGTTTCACACCCCCACCCTCACGGGCTATGGCCTGCGCTTCGTGCGTACCCCCGACTACGACCGGGCCGTAGAGGTGCTTCTGGTGGCTTATGACCATGGACACATCACACCGCTGACCCGAGGTGTCCGCTGCGACCTCTTCAAGCGGGGATGCCAACTGAGACTGGTGGCAACCGACTCGCTGCTGACAGCCGTCATCAGCAATACCCACGTCAGCGATGCTTCGGGCCAAGCCCTCACCCAGACCTTGGAGACCGTTGTGCCACACACCTACCGTTACGGCGGCTTCCACCTGCAGCATACGGGAAGTACGGGTGCGTCGGCCACTGTCATCCGCAAAATCAGACTGAAATAATCATGAAAAAGAATCCCTTTTCCCCTGATATCCTGAATCAGCAGGATGAGGAATCGCCCCTCTGCCTCCTCTCTCCCTTGGGCGATGTTGTGGCTACCCGACAGCTTCAACCGCTCCAACTGCCCTTCTTCGACATCCATGTGGCAGCCGGCTTCCCCATCCCCCTCAACAACGACGAGCTCTCGCAGAACATCGAACTGATGAAGATGCTCTGTCCCAACCCCGAGGCTTCCTATCTCATCCGCGTGCATGGCGACTCGATGCAGGGAGCGGGCATCTACAACGGCGACCTCATCATCGTAGACAAAAGCAACCGCCATCCCTCGGAGCATGAGGTGGCGGTATGTGAACTCAATGGGGAGTATACACTCAAGCATTTCGTGATGCGCAACGGACACGGCTGGCTCATTCCCGCCAACAGCAACTACCCCGAGATAGAGATTCGCGAGGGCGATGACTTTTCGGTCTGGGGCACTGTCACCTATGTCATCCATCGTCCCCGCGACTGATGGCCGTTGGCGCATTGATTCATTCTGATCATCATGATAGCCCTGATCGACTGCAACTCCTTCTTCTGTTCCGTAGAACGGGTGTTCCATCCCGGTCTGCGTCATCGTCCGTTGTGCGTACTCTCCAACAACGACGGTTGCATCGTGGCACTCACTCCCGAGGCCAAGTCGCTGGGATTGCGGCGCGGCGACCCTTACTTCAAGGTGGCTCCCATCATCGAGGCCAACCGGGTGGCTGTCTTCTCCACGAACATGATGCTCTATGCCGCCATGTCGCGACGTGTGACCAACATCCTGCGCAAGTCGGTGATGCACGTCGAGAACTACAGCATCGACGAGAGTTTCTGCTATCTCGACGGTTACGAGCGCCACTTCCACCTTGAGCAGTTCATGCGGCAGATAGCCAAGCGCATCCTCACCTGGACCGATATCCCCGTGAGCGTGGGCATTGCTCCCAGCAAGACCCTGGCCAAGATGGGCAGCAAGTTTGCCAAGGATTACCGAGGTTACGACTCGGTGTGTATGATTGACAGCGACGAGCGTCGACGCAAGGCCCTGTCGCTCTTCCCCCTCAAGGATGTATGGGGCATCGGCCGCCACACCTTAGCCAAACTGGAATACTGCGGGGTGACCACTCCCCTCGAGTTTGCCGACAAGAGCGAGGGATGGGTGAAGACCCATCTCACCCTGCCCGGCCAGCGCACGTGGAAAGAACTCAACGGCATTCCCTGTATCGACACCTCCGAGGTGAGCCAGAAACAGAGCATCTGCACCAGCCGCAGTTTCGGCCAGATGGTGAGCGACCTGCCCAATCTGCGCGAATCCGTGGCCACCTTTGCCGCCTCGTGTGCCAACAAGCTGAGAGGCCAAAGGTCGGTAGCAGGCAGCGTGTCGGTGTTCATCTATTCGAACCGTTTCCGCGATGACCTGGCCCAGTATGCCGACTGCCGCACCGCTCCACTGTTGGTGAAGACCGCTGACACCATCGAGATAACACAAACTGCCCTACAGCTGCTCGACGAGGCTTACCGTCCGGGCATCTGGTACAAGAAGGCGGGGGTCATCCTGAGCGACATCTCGTCTGATGCAGCGGTCAGTCAAGACCTCTTTGACAGAGTGGACAATCGCAACGAACGCACCCAACTGATGAAGGCCATCGACAACATCAACCACCGTTTCGGGGTGAAATCAGTCAGACTGGCTGCCGAGGGTGACAGCAAGAGTGCCTGGCAGGTGAAATGTGACCATCGGAGCCAGAACTATCTCACCGACCTCAAGGAGTTGCTCACCATCCATATCTGACCTCACAGAAAGGAGTACCAATATGCTGTTCATGAGGAAACTGAATAAGGGAAAGAATGCTAAGGAACTTGCCAGAACAGTAGTACACCTGCTTGCGCCATTCAAAGCCTGCGTAAAGTCCATCACTACGGATAACGGGACCGAATTCGCATGTCACGAGATGATTGCAAAGAGCATCGGAACAAAGGTCTATTTTGCCGATCCGTACTCATCATGGCAGAAGGGTGCCATTGAGAATGTAAATGGGCTCATCAGGCAATACATACCCAAGAATACTTCCTTTTCGAACATCAGTCATCAACAAATAAACAAGATTATGCACAAAATTAACACAAGACCAAGAGAAAAACTCAAATTCTCAACTCCAAGAGAGTGCTTTTATGAAAAGATTTCGACCTGTACGGTTGAAAAGTGATGAGCGAAGAAATATTATCTCACATTCT
>JAEDMP010000115.1 GCA_016302965.1 Bacteroidaceae bacterium | reverse complement strand
GTCATCGACTGGTCGCTCGCCTTCTGGGGTTCGGCCGAACAGCGTCTACAGAACCATAAGGCACTCGATATCATGATGATCGGGCGCAATGTGGAGAACCTCGATATGCAGTTGCGCTTTGATTATCCCTACCGTCGGGTGGCGCTCGCCTACGAGTCGCTCAAGCGCTATGCCCGCAACGTGCCTGTCCTGCTCGACGAGCAGATATGCAGCCAGCTCGACGAACTGCTCACCGAGGACCTGTTCGACCTTTCCGATTTCGAGTACAAGGAGAAAGTCATCAAATACGTGAACCAACTGGTGAGAGTATGAGCCGATACCTGTTCTGTTACCAAACACTGGTTACCTTCAGCAAACCAGTAGCAGCCCATGCCGTATTGCTGCGCTGCCAGCCCGTCAACACCCGTTGCCAACAGATAGAGGAACAGCATCTGCTGCTGCCTCCCGATTTTGCCTTCCGCCATTCCACCGACGGTTTCGGCAACCGTATCGTCTACGGATGCCAGCGCGAGCCCCACTGCACACTGGCCTACGTCAGCACTGGCATCGTACAACTTACTCCCTATACGGTGGAGCGCGGAGCCGAACCCGTCGCCATCTACCGCCAGCCTACCGCACTCACCTCACTGGCCGAGCCGGTCACGGTGCGCAACTTCGGCGACCCGATTGAAACAGCCCTGCAGATTTGTCATCAGGTTCACGATGTGCTCGACTATATGCCCCAAACCACCGATGTGGAAACCACGGCCGAGGAGGTGTGGAAGAAACGTTGCGGGGTCTGTCAGGATTATGCCCATCTCATGCTGGCCGTATGCAGGCAGAAGGGCATAGCAGCCCGCTATGTTTGCGGCTTTGTGGCCGGAACGGGCGAGACCCATGCCTGGGTGGAGGTGTTCGACGGTTATGCCTGGGTGGGCTTCGACCCTACCCACGACCTGCGCATCCAGTTGGGCTACGTGAAACTGGCCCATGGGCGCGATGTGTCCGACTGCCCGGTCAGCCGCGGTGTCTATCAGGGTGATGCCATCCAGCAAACTTCAGTCAACGTCATGCTTCAGGAGATATGATCAAGACCATTGTATCCACAGAACTGCCCATCGGCGAGCAGTTCTTCATCCGCAAGAATGTGCTGAAGGGCGGTTGCGGAAAGAAACGTCTCTGCATCGTCACTGGTACCCATGGTGACGAACTCGAGGGACAGATGGTGTGCTATGAGATGGGACGGATCATCCGCCAACAGGCTGATGCGCTCAATGGGACCGTGGAGATTTATCCTGCGCTCAATCCCCTCGGCATTGATACCATCCAGCGGGGTATCCCCAACTTCGACCTCGATATGAACCGTATCTTCCCTGGCGACAAAGACGGAACGATGGCCGAGCAGACGGCCTATACCATTGTGGAGGACCTGCGCGGTGCCGACCTCGTGATTGATGTCCACTCCAGTAACCTTTATCTGCGAGAGACCCCGCAGGCCCGCATCAATGTGAACGATGAGGAACGGCTCGTGCCACTGGCCAAAGCGCTGGGACTCGACTTCGTCTGGATTCATGATGCCGCCACCGTGCTGGAAGCCACTCTGGCCCATTCGCTCAACTCAACAGGCACTCCCTGCCTCGTGGTGGAATTAGGAGTAGGCGAGCGCATCAACCATAAGATGTGCCGCCGATTGGTGGCCGGCATCTTCCAACTGATGCAGCAGATGGACCTCTGGCGACCCGCCAAGCCGCTGCCTCCGCTCAATACCAAAAGCATCGTTTGCAAAGGCAACCGGGTGGAGTTTCTGAATGCAGAGGCATCGGGTGTCTTCCTGACTGAGCTGAAGTGTGGTGTCGAGGTGAAAAAGGGGCAGACCGTGGGCGAGATTGTAGACCCGTTGGAGGGGAAGATGCTCAGCCGGGTGCTCTCTCCCTGCGATGGCTTCCTGTTCACCATCCGCGCCTATCCCATCGTCTACGAAGGTTCACTCATGGCGCGCATCTATCGCCACGAAGCAGATGGGAACGCCTCTGATGACCAACTTGACGAACAACCCAAAGAAACAGACACCAACTATGCGTAAAGAGACTTTGTTTGAAATGAAATCGCCCACACGTGACGATTTCCAGATTCAGGGCTACTGGTTTGGCGAGGGTGAGAAGACCGTAGCCATCGTGGGTGCCATGCGTGGCGACGAGATACAGCAACAGTATATCTGTGCCCGGCTCGTCGACCGTCTGGCCCGGATAGAGCGGCGCGGACAGCTGGCTCCAGGCCAGCGTGTGCTGGTTATCCCCTCGTGCAATCCTTTCTCCATGAATGTAGGGCGTCGCTTCTGGACCATGGATGGTACCGACATCAACCGCATGTTCCCCGGTTATGATAAGGGGGAGACCACCCAGCGCATTGCCGCCGCCCTGTTCTCGCTCCTGCAGGATTTCCGTTATGGCTTGCAGCTGGCGAGTTTCTATATGCCGGGTGAGTTTGTGCCCCATGTGCGGATGCTCGATACGGGCTATGAGGATGTCGAGGTGGCCCGCCTCTTCGGACTGCCCTTCGTCACCACGCGTGTGCCGCGTCCTTTCGACACGACACTGCTCAACTACAACTGGCAGCTGTGGGGCGTGAAGGCCTTCTCCATCTATGCCGGACAGACCAATTTCGTGGAAGACTCTACCAGCGACCTCACCATCGATGCCATCCTCCGTTTCCTGCAGAAGATGGGTGTGACCGATTCCCATGTCCTGCGTGCAGGCTACGAGTCGGTGCTCCTGCGCGAAGAGGAACTGGCCCACGTCACCGCCCATCGCGCCGGCATCTTCTATCGGCTGCGTGGAGCTGGTGCCCATGTACACGAGGGGGATGTGTTGGCTCGCATCCTCGACCCCTATGATGCCTCGGTGCGCGAAGAGGTATGCTCGCCTGTCGAAGGCACCATCTTCTTCGCCCATAACCGCCCTCTCGCCCTGGAGCATGCACTTGTCTACCGCATCGTACGCGCTTAGCCAATAAAAAAGGTTATTAATCCTGCAAAGACAGGATTAATAACCTTTTTCGATGAGGATTAATAACCTTTCGGCTGTTGAAGTCAACTTCAGCGAACCACTACCTTCTTTTTGTTGATGACGTATACGCCCTTGGGCAGCTGCTGCACTTGCTCAGGGTCAGCATGCTTCATCACCAGTTTGCCGTCGAGGCTGTATACGCTGGACGCTTCCTCTTCGCCTGCGGTCTGGATGGCATCCACAGCCGTATCCTCTGCATAGGTGGAGAAGGGGAACATGTAAGGCTGGGTGGTGGGGCCATTGTTGAAACCGAACACGATGAGGTTGTAGTTCCTGTTTTTCCTGAGGGTGAAGGTGGTGGGAGCCAGTTCATAGGTACCGCCGTCCACCCACATGAGGCTATAGTATTCTTTGGGCAGCGAACTATAGACCAGTTTGAGCATCATTCCTTCGGGGTCATCGGCCCAAGGGTCTGTGAAAGCGGTGCTCTGGATGTTCAGATAGTAGGGCTCGTTGTCGACTGAGGGGACGATGGTGGCACTGACCGATGTTTGGCTCTCTTTTTTCAAGGTCACGTTGAAGGTCATGTCAACGGGCGTGGGGCCGGGAGTCCTGAGGTCCAGTTTGGTGAGGCCAGTGATGGCGTTGCCCGTGTCGTCGATGCCATAAGCGTAGAACACAAGGTCACAATTATAGTCCACTTTTCCGAGATATTCTGAGCAAGGGGCATCCAATGAGCCGCTCATCGACATGATGGCGCGGATGTCGAGCCATGTCTTGTCCGTATACATGGATGCGAACGTCTCATAATACTCCTTCTCAAAGGCATTGATGGCCTCGTCAAGACTCACGTTTCCGAAGTCTTTCTGCAGTGATTGCAGCGTGCGCACACCGATGATATACTTCATGTCTTCAACCTTGGGCTCCAGCTTGATGTTGAAGTCGCAGAAGGTGATGTCGCTGATGGTAATCTTGAAGTCATTGTTGTCTACGCTGAGCGTGCCATCGGTCTGTGCGCTCAGGTTCAGGGCGGCAGTCACTGCCATGATTACTGTAAGTAGAAATTTTCTCATACGTTTTTTTGTTAAGTTCGTTCGGACTTCTTGTGTCTTTCCCGAAGGGATATTGGCGAGCCCGATTGGCACTAATCATCCCTCCGTTTCTGTTTTTCGATGCCAAAAGTACAAAAATAGGTGTATATTCCAGTGCTTGTTGACGAAAAACTTGGTGTGGTATAATGATTTTTAACAGACGGGCATTCAGATGCCAGTACGTTGGGCTGGCGTACAGCAGTACGTTGGGCTGGATGACAGCAGTACG
>JAEDMP010000114.1 GCA_016302965.1 Bacteroidaceae bacterium | reverse complement strand
TTCTTTTAATTAGAAGATTATGAAAAATTTAAAAGTGGCCTTCAGGCTGACAATTGTAATGTGTGTTCTTCTGAGCTTCGGCTATGTGGCTGTATTGTGGCTTTTCGCCAAGGTGGCTGGTCCAGGAAAGGGCAATGCCGAAGTAGTGGAATTGAACGGAAAAGTTGTGGGTGCTGCCAATGTGGGGCAGCAGTTCACCAAGGACATATATTTCTGGGGACGTCCCTCATGTGCCGGTGACGGCTATGATGCCGCCAACTCATGCGGTAGCAACAAGGGTCCAACGAATCCCGAATACCTGGCAGAGGTGGATACACGTATCGACACATTCTTGGTGCACCATCCATATCTCAAGCGCGAGGAGGTACCTGCTGAGATGGTTACTGCAAGTGGTTCGGGACTCGATCCCGACATCACAGCCGAGTCGGCACGTGTGCAGGTGAAGAGAGTGGCAGATGCACGTAATATAGACGAGCACTTGGTTGCAGAACTTGTAGAGAAATCCATCGAGCGTCCTCTGTTGGATTTTGTTGGTCCGGCAAAAGTAAATGTATTGAAATTAAATGTAGCACTTGATAAACTTAATCCTGGATTATGGTAAAAAAAGAATTATGAAGACAAAAATTATTATCGCATCTATTTTGGGAGCGGCTATGACATTCTCGTCAGCCGCTTCCGCTCAAGAGAAAGTAACAGTGAATGGCAACATTGACTTGGTAAATAACGCGAGTTCGACGAAATAAAAATCTTTGCATCCGTTCTTTATTTAACGTGAGTTCGACGAATTCTGCATGTGACAAGACTTATCTGAAAGAAGCAGATGATTTTGCATTGATGCTTATTCAAGTTAACTTCATTGCCAATAAGGTTATTAATCTTACGGTGTATAGATTATTAACCTATCGGCTTATAGGTTATTAATCTTATCGGACATATGAGTGCATTTGTTGCTTCTTCCTGCTATTTCAAATTCATCGAACTCACGTTAGTTACATCTGATTTGTGAAAGATGAAGGGGTTATGCGAAAATAGTTTGTAAATTTGTAGCGAATAAAAAAACTCCCCCACTAACCCAAGAGCGTCGAGAGTTTCTATCAGGGAATCCATCCGATCCAGACTCAAAATACAGACTGTCAAGGTTCTCTTCCAGCGAGAGCGTGTACACAATACCATAATGGACATCACACAACTCAAAGCCCTTATAACTCATGAAGCACTGACGCAAGGAATCAACAGAAGGCAGACGGGACTCAGAGTTCGGGCCATCCGTCGGCGGTCCAGCTGATGGTGCGCTGAATGAGCAGGGCAGCCCCATTCTGACGGGCGCTGTAGCCGTGACAGATGAAGAGGTCCTGACCGTCGAAGCTATAGGCGGCGCAATGGCCTGCTGCCTCCCACTCCTGTTTGTCGCCCTCGAGCACGAGGGTGCCTCCACCCATCGCCATGTCCTTGCCCTCACGGTCGAGATAGGGGCCCTCGATGCGCTTGCTGCGGCCCACGGCCACCCGGTAGTTGCTCTTCGCCCCACGGCAGCAGTAGTCCCAGGAGACAAAGAGATAATAGTAGTCGCCATGCTTGAAGATGAACGGGGCCTCGATGGCATTGGCTCCAGCATAACGTGAGGTGGGATTGGGCTCCGTGGGCTTGAAGTTGGGGTCGTAGCGGCGGGCGATGGTGCGCGGCTGCTCACCCGGAGCTATGTGCATGGTGGTGTCGAGACGGGCCAGCTGGATGCCGTCCCAGAACGAGCCCCACACCATCCAGGGCGTGTCGGTGGCCTCGTCGATGACGAAGTTGGGGTCGATGGCGTTCCAGTTGTCGCGCTTAGCCCGTGAGGTGACGATGCAGCCCTCGTCCTTCCAGAGCCGGTCGGCAAGCGAGCGGCAACTGAGCAGACCGATGGCAGAACCGTTTTTGCCGAAGGTGGAACAACTGTAGGCCAACCACCAGCGGTCGTGCCAGCGGATAATATCAGGTGCCCACACATGGCTCGTGAAGCCCGGCACAGAGTCGGTGGTCCAGCCAGGGATGACGGTCATCACGGGGTCGGGCAGCACTGTCCACTCGCGGCGGTCGCGAGAGGTGAGTTGCTGGATGCCCCTGCCCGTGGCAAATATATAATAGGTGTCGCCCTCGCGGGCCATCACTGGGTCGTGTACCATGGGGGTAGCGGTGACAAACGGTTCGCGCGGCATGTGGCGGCGCTGTCCCTGCGCACAGGCCATCTGGCCGAGTGCGAGCAGCATGAGGGCTGAAATCAGATGCTTGGTCATGTGACAGGTTCCTTTCTTTTTTAGGGTGATATATGTTAAATGTAAAGATGGGTTCGTTAGTATGATTTGCTATTGATTTTGCAAAGATAGTGGAAATCTCGGAAAAAACAAAAAAATGGAGCCTGTTTGTTGGCAAGTTCTGCCTTTTTCTGTATCTTTGCAGCAGAATTTGCTAACCGGCAAGACCCTGAAACGATAATCAAAAAACATAAGAGAATGAAAAAGACCTTGATGATGATGGCCATGATGATGATGGCCATGATGGTGGGCGCACAGGGTGTGTACACCAAGGCTGTGAGCAAACAGGAGGCAAAAGCCGCCAAGAAATGGGTGAAGAAGGGTGAATGGCGCAACGGATTCGTGGCCGCCAAGCCCCACGAGTCGGTCAATCTGGTGGAGTTTCAAAGCCAGTATGCCAAGAACAAGGCCCAGTGGGACGCCATGTTCAGGTGGTTGGCCGAGACCGACCTGCTGGCCATCCCCAAGGGCAAGCACCCGATAGGCGACTCGGGACTGACCGCCAGCGTGGAGGACAGCGAGAACGAACCCTTGGAGAAGCGGCGCAGCGAGAGCCACTGGCAGAAGATTGACTTCCAGTATGTGGTGAAGGGAACGGAGCGTTTCGGCATCATCGAACACAACTCCAGCAAACCCAACAGCAAGTATCGTCCCGATGTCATCCACTATGACTACGACCGGCAGCTCGCCCGCTTCTATGACTCCACTCCTCAGGGCTTCTTCCTCTTCTTCCCCGACGACTGGCACATCGCCAAGGTGAAGACCGACCTGGAAGACCAGACCATCCGCGTGATTGTGGTGAAACTGGATTACGTACAGTAAATAGAAAATAAAAACCACAGGGTCTTCAACCCTGTGGTTCAAAACGAAAGCAGGAGCAGGGTATCATACACTATTTCTTCTTGGCCTCCTGCTGCTTGCCCCACTTCTCCAAGCGCTTGTATTCCTTCTTGGTCAGACGCAGGAAGGAGCCATGCTGCGGCCCGTTCACCCCCTGGATGTCAACAGGGTCGGAGAAGTTGCGCATGTTCTTGTCGGCACGGCAGATGCGATAGTGCTTGGGACGCGAGCTGTACTCGATATAGCCGATGCGCCAGGTGTCGTCGCCGGCCAGCTGGAAGGCCGAAACACCCTCACACTTCTTCTTGCCCTCGAAGTTGATATAGTCGTCATCCACGGGCTTGCTCCACGGACCGGTCAGCGCCGGAGCCGTCGATGTGAAGAGGCCGGGCTTGCCCCCCTCCTTCTTGATCATCATATGGTAGAGGCCGTCAGTAGCGAGATAGTTGATGTCGGCATCGATGGTGGCATAGCCCCAGTCGAAGAGCAGACGGGGCTTGGTGAGCCGGGTGAAACTCTCGTCGGCATAGGAATAGTACATGCGGTCGTAGGCCTCCTCGGCCCGGTTCCAGAGCGAGTAATAGATGAAATAGCCACCCTTTTTGCCGTCGGGCCACTGATAGGCAGGGTCCCAGAAAATCTGCGGAGCCCACACACGGTTGATGGTCGACCAGTCGCGATAGATATCGGGCGACTCGGGGTCGCAGAAGATGGAAGGCCCCTTGCGGAAGTCGAAGGTCACCGACTCCCAATGAATCAGGTCGGAACTGCGGTAGAGGTCCATGCCATAGTTGTCCCACACCTTGCTCTTGTGCACACACATGTCGGTGGTCACCATCAGATAGCCCTTGGCGTCATGCGTGCGGCAAATATAGGCATCGCGCGTGCCGCCCTCGATGCGGGCATGCTCGGATGGCGAAAAGATGCTGTCGCCCCCTATCACATCCTGATAGTGCAGACCGTCGCGGCTCAGGGCATAGGCCGTCCACTCGCCCCGGTCGCTCATGTGGCAGAAGAGGTAGCCATAGTCGCCCACCTGCGGATTCTGGGCCATCAACTGCAGGGGAGCCACGGTGCCGGCGAGCGTGAGCGCACCCGCCAGCAGGAGTTGTTTCATTGGTTTCATCATCGTTAGTTGTTCAAGTTATCTTTGTATATCTAAGTAGGTCTGCGGGGTTTCCCCCGCTTTCCCCTTCAAGAACCGTGCA
>JAEDMP010000005.1 GCA_016302965.1 Bacteroidaceae bacterium | reverse complement strand
GAACCCTTCCAGATGAAGGAAGGCAAATGGATTGGTGCCAAACTGGGATTCTTCAACTGCCGTCCGAACAAAATCAACGACGGTGCCTTCCTGGATGTCGATTGGATCCGGTTCCATAAATGATAGGAAAAAAACGGGGAGTAGGATTTGGTCAATCTCTCCCTTTATCGGCGTGAGACCAGCAGTTGGAGTCACATCCTTGGGATGGGCTCCAACATTTTTTTTATCCGTCCGTTAAACCAATCTTCTGTCCTTGCGTCATAAACCTGTATCAACATTATTTTTCAATACAGACAACAGCAAGCGACATGAGAAAACTACTGATGCTCATTGCCATGACGCTCACCATGAGCCTCTCGGCCTGGGCGCAAAGCAAACTGACAGGTAAAATCATTGAGGATGACTCCAAGGAACCCCTCGCAGCAACAACCGTGAGGCTGCTCCATACCGACAGCACGATGGTGCAGGGGCGACTGACGGAAACCGACGGTACGTTCACGCTTCAGGTGCCCAAAGACGGCAAGTATATCCTGAAGGTGACGTCGGTCGGTTTCAAGACCTTGACCAAGAACATCACCGTTGCCGGAGGCAAGGACCAGAACCTCGGTACCATGGCCATGAAGGTGGATGCCATCATGCTCAACGGTGCCACCATCACCAAGCAGATGGCCAAGGTGACCCTCAAGGAAGATACCTTCGTCTATAACGCCGGCGCCTACCGCACCCCCGAGGGATCGGTGGTGGAAGAGCTCGTGAAAAGACTGCCCGGAGCCCAGGTGAGCGACGACGGCAAGATTACCATCAACGGCAAGGAGGTGAAGAAGATTCTCGTGGACGGCAAGGAGTTTATGACCGGAGATACCAAGACGGCCATGAAAAACCTGCCCACCAGCATCGTGGAAAAGGTGAAGGCATACGACGAGAAGAGCGACCTGGCCCGTGTCAGCGGTATCGATGACGGCGAGGAGCAGACCGTGCTCGACTTTGGCATCAAGAAAGGGATGAACAAGGGATTCCTCACCAACAACGATGTGGCCATCGGTACCGAAGACCGCTATGCCGCCCGACTGATGGCCGCCCAGTTTGACAGCAAGCTGAGGCTGATGGCCATGGTTAACGCCAACAATGTGGGCGACAGAGGATTCGGTGGAGGCGGTGGCCGCTTTGGTGGCGGCGGTGGCCGGAACGGACTGAACGCCAGCAAGATGGCCGGACTGAACTTCAACTATGAGGAGAAGGGGCTCATCAAACTGGACGGTAGCGTGCGCTGGAACCACAGCGACGGCGATGCCTGGAGCCGGACGGCATCGGAAAACTTTGTCAGCACCACGGGGTCGTTCTCGAACAGTATCAGCCAGAACTACTCCAGAAGCAATGGATGGGATGCACAGATGAGAGTGGAGTGGACACCCGACACGATGACTACCATCACCTTCCGTCCCACCCTCAGAATCTCGTCGAACGATGGCCTTTCCATGGGCCGTTCAGCCACCTTCAATACCGACCCCTATGACTATACAGACGACCCCCTCGACGAGGAGGCTATCCTGCTGATGAGCCGCGACAGCATGGCGGTGAACAGCGGGGTGCGCCGTTCCCTCTCCTACAGCGACTCGAAAAACTTTGGCGGTTCGCTGCAGTTCAACCGCAAACTCAGTTCCACCGGCCGCAACCTCACCCTGCAGCTGCGCGCCAACTATAGCGAGGGAGACAGCAAGAGTCTCTCGACCAACAACGTGGAACTCTTTCTGAAAGACTCGCTCTACCAGACCAACCGCTACAACCTCACGCCCCAGAAGAACTATAACTACAGTGCCCGCGTGACCTATAGCGAACCCATCTTCAAGGCCACTTACCTGCAACTGAGCTATCAGTTCCAGTACAAATATACGAAGAGCGACCGCTCCACCTATGATTTTAGCAACCTCGGCGAAGACTTCTTCGACGGAGTGGGGCATGTCTACCGTGGCTGGGACGACTATATCAGTCGTTTGGAGTCGGGAACGGGATTCCCCCTCGATACCTATTATGACGATGAACTCAGCAAGTTCTCCCAGTACAAGAACTATATCCACGACATCCAGCTGATGCTCCGTATCGTGAGAAAATCGTTCAACCTCCATGCCGGTATCTCCATCATGCCCCAACAGACCAAGTTCTCCTACCGCTATCTCACCACCGACACCGTGACCACGCGAAACGTGACCAACATCTCCCCCACGCTCAACTTCCGGTGGAAGATTTCGAAGGTCACCCAGCTCCGCATCAACTACCGCGGCAGCAGTTCGCAGCCTTCGATGACCCAGTTGCTGCCCATCACCGACAACAGCAACCCGCTGAACATCACCATGGGTAACCCCGGACTGAAGCCGGCCTTCACCAGCCGCTTGTGGGCCAACTTCAACACCTATGCCCAGGAGAAGCAGCGTTTCTTCAGCACCTTCCTCATGTTCAGCACCACCAGTAACTCCATCAGCAACCAGGTGACCTATGATGCCGTGACGGGTGGACGCACCACCAAGCCCGTGAACATCGACGGCAACTGGAACATCAGCGGCAACATGATGTTCAACATGCCCATCGATTCGGCCGGCTACTTCAGCGTCAACTCCACCTCGGAGGTGAGATACGACCATGGTGTCGGTTTTGTCACGCTCAACAAGCAGTCGTCGTCGGTGAAGAACACCACCAACAACTACACCTTCACCGAACGGCTCGGACTGAGCTACCGCAACGAGTGGTTGGAGGTGGAACCCGCAGGATCGGTGACCTACAACCACGCCAAGAACCTGCTCCAGCCCACGGCCAACCTCGACACCTGGCAGTTCTCCTACGGATTCAACACCACCATCCAGCTGCCTTGGGGAACAGCCCTCGCCACCGACCTGAACATGTCGAGCCGAAGAGGATATAGCGACAACTCGCTCAATACCAACGAACTGATCTGGAATGCGCAGCTCAGCCAGAGTTTCCTCAAGAAGCAACTCACCATCTCGCTGCAACTCTACGACCTGCTGCACCAGCAGTCGAGCTTCAGCCGCAGCATCTCAGCCAGCCAGCGTACCGATACCGAATACAATGCCATCACTTCCTATGCCATGCTGCATGTCATCTATCGCATGAACCTGATTGGCGGCAAGGAAGCCCGCAACCAGATGCGCCAGGGGCCTGCAGATGGTCCCGGCGGTCCCGAAGGTTCTGAGGGAGGCCGTGGCAACCGCAACCGTGGCGGCAGCCGTAGCGGCGGCTTCGGTGGTGGCGGCTTCGGAGGCCCCCGTTTCTGAGCCGTCAACCCCAAAAGAGAAAACATACAGATGTATGCGTGAGCATAGATAATACATATATTTAGTTTAGGTTAATTTAGTTTAGTTTAGTTTATTCAAATAATTCGTATTTGCAGTGGTCTTGTTATTCTCATCTGTATGTCCAAGACGCTGCAATAACAACAGAAGAAGGGGACCCGACGCGATGCCGGGTCCCCTTTTATCATTTGGCTGACAGGAAGGAGAAGGGGCTGGGATTATTCCTGCTCCTTGCGGTTGTCGATGTTGTCGCCTTCAGTGGGCTGCATGTCCTTCTCGAAGTCGCTGATGCCGTTGCTCACGAGGATGTTATACCACTGGATGAGTTTCTTGATGTCGCTGTTGTGGACACGGTCGCGGTCGAACTCGGGCAGTACCTGGGCGAAATAATCCTGCAGTTCCTTGGCCGAAGCCTTCTTGTAGTTGAGGCTCGACACCTTGCCCTCTTCGAGGTTTCTCAGGTTGCTCAGCACCTGCCAGAGGGGTACATCCTCGCTGTCGGTGAACATGGCGATGTCGGCCAGTGAGGTGACGCGGTCAGAGGCAAAGACAGGTATGCGGCGATGGGTCTCGTCGACAGCCTCAACGATGAGGTTGTTGTTGCCTCTCGATACTAACTTGTAGAGTCCGGGTTTGCCGGAGATGGCTAAAATGGTTTGTAACATATTCTTTGTGTCTTGTTCTGATGAATGATTACTGATGAATGATTACTGATGAATGATTACTGATTCGCTATGCCAGCTGCATGTTCGTGGCGAGGCGTTCCAGCTGCTCTTCTAGATTGTCCTGCTCTCCGTTGTGTATGACGAAGTCGGCACGCTGGATGAGTTCGCTGGTGGGCATCTGTTTGGCTATCCATTCCTGCGCCTTTCCGGCATCAATGCCGTCGCGCTCCATGATTCGTTTCACTCTGAGCGAGTCGGGTGCCACGACAGCCACCACGGTGTCTACCAGTCGGTTGAATCCTGATTCATAAAGGATGGCACATTCCATCCATCGTTTGTCGCTCTGCATGAAATCTTCGGCTACAGCGGGATGGACAATGGCGTTCAGTGCGCGGGCATTGTCATCCGAGGCCAGCAGAAACGAGGCGATGGCAGCCTTGTTGAGACTGCCGTCGGGCAGATAGGCATCCGTGCCGATAAGCCCGATGAGTGACTGTCGTAGTGCGGGAGATTCACGCATCAGTCGTTTGGCGGCATCGTCACAATCATAGATGCGGATGCCCTGGCGTTCGAGCTTGCGGCAGACGTAGCTTTTGCCGCTACCGATGCCGCCGGTGATAGCTATTCTTCGCTTCATGGTTGGTCAGTGTATTCGTCCTCGATGAGATAGTCAACGTATTGGGCACTCAGGCTGACGCGTGAGACACCCTGGGGGATGTCCTTCAGGTGGAGTTGGCACTTGTCGGAACTGCTGTGCTCAATCTCCTTGTAGTCTACGACAACGGTGAAATCAGCCTGCGAGATGCCCTTGAAGTGCTTCACGCCGGTCACCAGGCTCACCGACACCTTCGAGGGGAAGGTGCGCAACACTTTGCCGGGAGGCATGTTGATGCCATGGATGGGGATGTCGTTGACGCGCTCCTCGGTGAGCACATCCGTCATGAAGCGGATGCTCACCCGGTTGGGCACCACCTTGGCTCCCCGTATCTTCTCCAGCTTGGCACTGATGGTCAGCGTGTCGCGGAAGTTGGTGTAGTTGAGTGCCTCGGTCTGTACCACCTGGATGCTGTCCAGCTTCTTGCGGGTAGCATAAACGTCCACGCTGTCAGGCAGATACTTCACATTGGCGATGAAGAAGGGCGAGCCGGCTGCCACATGTCCCACCCACTTCACGGGCACCCGTTTGTGCAGACCGTAGTTGTAGAAGAACTCGACGCGGTCGGGTTTCACCTGGGTTATCTTGGTCGATGTGGGCAACTTCTGGTAGATGTATTTCTGGATGTCGGCAGCAGGGATGGAGCCATGTCCGTCGGCCTGTGCATAAACACCGAACGGAATCTTCACCAGCGGAATACGGTCGGCGAAGGTGTAGGAAATGAGTTGGAGTCCTTTGTCGCGCAGCGTCACCTTGATGGTGTCGTATTCGTCACTGGTGAGCACCACGTTCTGGGGTACTCCAGTCAGCTTCATGGGCACGAGAAATTCCTTCTCGTAGGTCTCGTTGAGTGTCATCTGTAGCCAGAAGACAGCAGAGAGAGCGAGAAAGAACAAAAAAATCAGAAACTCCTTGTTCACGATAGTGAAAAGGAAATTTCTGATGAGGTGACTGATACCGTGTCCCTTGTCCATGCCTTGTCAGACTGAGCCGATACGATGGTTACTTGGCCTGGGCCTGGGTGCTGCTGGCCATGTCTTTGAACACATAGCCGCGGTCAACGCGAATCACAACACCCTTGGCAATCTCCACCTCAACGGTATTGGTGTTCAGGTCGATACGCTTCACGGTGCCATAGATGCCGCCTCCGGTCACTACCTGGGCACCTTCGGTGAGGGCATTCTGGAACTTCTGGATTTCTTTCTGTTTCTTCTGCTGTGGGCGGATGATGAAGAACCACATGATGGCAAACATCGCAACCAGCATGATAATCATGCTCATGCCGCCGCCTTGGGCTGCCTGTGCAGCCAGGATGATTGTTGTCATAAATGATGGATATTGAATGTTTGATACTACGAATGGTTAGGCCTCCTCTTCGTCCAGGCCACGTTTGGGCATCTGCTTGAGCATCTTGCCCTCGTTGATGAGGCGACGGGCGATGGCATCGAGCATCCCGTTGATATAGCCTCCCGAGCGGGGGGTGCTGTACACCTTGGCGATGTCGACAAACTCGTTGATGGTCACGGAGATGGGGATAGATGGGAAGGTCAGCATCTCGGCAATGGCAATCTGCATGATGATGATGTCCATATAGGCCAGTCGGCTGAAGTCCCAGTTCTGCGACGAGGTGCTCATGATGCGCTGGTACTCGTTGGCATTGAGGATGCTGGCGCGGAAGAGCCGGCGGGCATAGTCCTTGTCCTCCTCATTGTCATATTCGGGCAGCAGTTCCTGTTTGCTGCCGCTCTTCTCGTCGAAGCGCTTGATGGTTTTCAGCACAAACGAGTCGACCACCTCCTTGTCATCGTTCCAGTAGAGGCTCTGCTCCTCGAAGATGGCGTCCAGGTCTTCGTTGTCCTGGATGAGGGCCCGGTAGATGCGGCGCCACAGCTCGCGGTCGGTGGCGTAGGAGTCGTCGGGATTCTCCATGTATTCCCTGTATATCTCGCTGCTCACAATCATGTTGTAGAGCTTCTTGATAAATTCGGGTTCGTCGTTCCAGGTTTTCTTCTGGGTCGACATGAAGTCGTTGAGCATGGTGTTATCCTCTAACTGCATTGCAAAACGGTTCAGGGCAAAGCGGGCTGACGGTTCGGCGGTGCCTTCGCGGCGGGCTTTGGCCTGGGCTATCTCCAGATGCTTGCGGGCTTCCTTGGTGACGCTTACCATGAGGCCGAGCAGGTAATTGTACATGTCGTACGATTTGGAGAGGCTGAAAAATAGTTCTTTCTCAGCGGTGTCGATGTTCTTGTTGCCGTTCTGATAGTACGCGTAAATCAATTGTACTATTTTAATTCGTATTAGTTCGCGATTAATCATACCTATTTGAAATAGATTCTTTCTTTTGCAAATTTGCTGCAAAGATAAGCATAATTGCCCTATCTTCCAAATAAAGACGGGATTAATTGTTGATTTTTATCATTTCCTTGACAAATTTAAAGACTAAATGTTTGTCGGGTTCGGAAAAAAGCAGTACCTTTGCACCGCTTTTTCGAAGCACCCGATATTTTTTTCGTGTGATGGTGAATTAAGCACAACCGTTTTTATTACTTAATTTAGAGTAACACATTATTTATTTAAACAATGAAAGAGATTAACGTATCAGGTAAGGTGCGCACCGACCTTGGCAAGAAGGCCTCAAAGATGCTGCGCAAAGAAGGTTTGATTCCCTGCAACATCTACGGCGAGGCTAAGGGCGAGAACGGTCTGCCCCAGGCTCTGAGCTTTGTGGCTCCCTTCAGCGAGCTCCGCAAGGTGGTTTACACTCCCCACGTGTATGTAGTGAACCTCAACATCGACGGCGTTGAGCACAAGGCTGTCATGAGAGAGCTCCAGTTCCATCCCGTTACCGACGCGCTGCTCCACGTAGACTTCTATGAAATCACCGAGGAGAAGCCCGTAGTGGTAGGCATCCCCGTGAAGCTCAATGGTCTGGCTCAGGGTGTGCGCGATGGTGGTCGCATCAACCTCTCTATCCGCAAGATCAACGTGAAGGCTCCCTACAAGGCCATCCCCGAGACCCTCGACATCGACGTGACCAACCTCCAGCTCGGCAAGAGCATCAAGGTGGGCCAGCTCCAGTTCGAAGGACTGGAACTCGTTACTCCCGCAGAGGTTATCGTATGCTCTGTGAAGGCTACACGTGCTTCCCGTTCGGCTGCTGCTGCAGAGGCTGCTGGCAAGTAATTCAAACACCTGACTATTAGTGGACAAGTATTTGATAGTGGGACTGGGAAATATCGGCGACGAGTATGATAAGACCCGCCACAACACTGGATTTATGGTATTGGACGCTTTCGCAAAAGCGTCCAATATTGTTTTTGAAGACAAGCGCTACGGATTTGTTGCCGAGACGAGCATCAAGGGGCGGAAGGTGTTTCTGCTCAAACCCTCTACCTATATGAACCTCAGCGGCAATGCCGTGAGATACTGGATGAACAAGGAGAACATCGACCTGGAGCGGCTGCTCGTCATCGTCGACGACCTGGCGCTGCCCCTCGGTACGCTCCGCCTGAAACCCTCGGGAAGCAATGCCGGACACAACGGGCTGGGACATATCCAGCAGGTGCTCGGCACCGACCGCTACAGCAGGCTGAGGGTGGGCATCGGCAATGAGTTCCCCCGGGGCATGCAGATACAATGGGTGCTCGGCAAATATGACGACGAGGAACTCAAGACGCTCGAACCGAAGATTGGGACGGCCTGCGACATCATCAAGAGTTTTGTGCTCTGCGGAGTGGATTTCACCATGAATGCCTTCAACAAGCGCAAATGACACACAACCCCATGGATTAAGCGGCGGGATGACAGATTGACCCGCCATCAGAAGTATGAACGAAGCAAGAATTGACAAGTGGCTCTGGGCCGCCAGGATATTCAAGACCCGGTCGATTGCCGCCGACGCCTGCAAGAACGGAAGGGTTACCATCAACGGGAGCAACGTGAAACCCTCGCGCATGCTCAAGGTGGGCGAGACGGTGAGCGTCAGGAAACCGCCCATCACCTATTCCTTCAAGGTGCTCAAGGCTATCGAGATGAGGGTGGGGGCGAAACTCCTGCCCGAAATCTACGAGAATGTCACCACTCCCGACCAGTACGAACTGCTCGAAATGAGCCGCATCAGCGGTTTCGTGGACCGGGCAAGGGGTACGGGAAGACCCACCAAGAAGGAGCGCCGGTCGCTCGATGCCTTTATCGGCCCCGCCGACGAAGACGGATGGGACGATTGGGAGGAGGACGACGACTAAGTATCATGAGGATCACACATCCCAGATCATATATCCAATCATTTCAATCATTATGTATATGCATATCATCAGAACATTTCTTTTAGCTGCCGTGACACTGCTCGTCATGGCTTCCTGTCTCGGCGAGGCCGAAGGCTCCTCGGTCAACGGTTTCTCGCAGGTGGACAAAGAGGTGGTATATGCCAATCAGGAGAAAAGCTATATCGCTTTCGCTGCCTATGGCGACAACTGGAAGATCGAGAAGACCGGTGGCGACGACTGGTGTACCCTGTCCAGCTATACGGGCAAGGGCGGCTATCTCTATGCCATCTGGGCTACCTGCCAGATGAACCGCACGGGCAAATACCGCTCGGCTGAGTTCAAGCTGCAGTCGCAGACCGACGAGGGTGTCTATGTGCAGTTCAATGTCTATCAGTATGCCTGCCGCCATGACGGCAGCTTCGGCAACGCCGCCTTGGTGAAGACCATCACCGGCGACGACGGCAGTCTCATCGAACTGACCTACGACAGCCAGGCACGCCCCTCTACCGTGAAACTGAGCAAGGACGGACAGCTGCTGCGCTCGCTCGCCTATCGGTTCAACGATGCCGACTCCACGCTGACCGTGGTTTCGAACACCAGTTCCCAACCCCTCTATGGCAACTACCAGGGAGGCTACCAGCTTGGCAACCGGCTGGCATCGCCTACGGATACGCTCAGCTTCGACATCCAGTATGACACCTATGCCTTCTCGGCCTTTACCCTCCGCGAGCGACATGGCGACGGCAGCTACGATGCCTGCTCAATGAGTTTCAAGAACCAGAAGTTTACAGCCGACGAAGAGCATGTGGCCGACAGTATGAAGATTCAGCGCTATGTGCCCGGAGAGCAGGCGAACACGCTGAAGATGAAACTCGAATACCTTGAGGTGGACAACCGTTACCAGTCGGTGGATGTCAACCAGTTGCTGCTGGGCATCGAACGCTGCAACCCCTACCATCTCGTGGCCACCTACCGCTACTCGCGCAACTCGAAGGTCATCAAGACGGCCTCCATGGCCAACGGCAGTTACACGGTGGATGCCGAGCGCAATGCCGACAACAGCGTGAAGACGCTCCGGGTGACCGATCCCGACAAACATACCATTACCTATACATTCGCCTACTAAGAGATGACACTCCAGATCCTATATATAATAATAGGTGTAACCATGGTGCTCTGGGGAGCCGACCGGCTGACGGAAGGCGCCTCGGGCATCGCCCGCAACATGCGTATGCCCGAGATGGTGATTGGACTCACCATCGTGGCGGCCGGTACCTCGGCTCCCGAACTCTTCGTGAGCCTCGTGTCGGCGCTGCGGGGAACCACCGATATGGCGGTGGGCAATGTCATCGGCAGCAACGTGTTCAACACGATGCTGATTGTGGGCTGTGCGGCGATGGTGGCTCCCATGGTCATTGCCCCCTCAACCGTCAGGAAGGATATCCCCGCCACGGTCATCGCCTCGGCACTGATGGTCATCCTCTGTCTCGATGATTTCAGTTCGCTGTCGCTCAACGGCAAATGTATCAGCCGCATCGATGGCATCATCCTCTTTGCGGGTTTCATCCTCTTCATGGCCTATACCCTGAAAAAGGCCAAGCAGGACTCGACGGGCCAGGAGACTGCAGAGACCGCTCCTGCGGTTCGCCGCTCCCAGCCCTGGAAATGCTGGCTGTGGCTGCTCGTGGGGCTGGGCTGTCTCATCTTTGGCAGTAACCTCTTTGTGGGTTCGGCCTCGGCCGTGGCCACCCAACTCGGCATGAGCGAGAGTGTGGTGGGACTGACCATTGTGGCCGGAGGAACCTCGCTGCCCGAACTTGCCACCAGTGTGGTGGCTGCCCGCAAGGGACAGTCGGCCATCGCCATCGGCAATGTCATCGGCAGCAACGTGTTCAATATCCTCGCCATCCTCGGACTCACAGCCACCGTCTGTCCCATACAGATACAGGGCATCACCCTGCTCGATGTGGGCATGCAGCTTGGCTCGGTGCTCCTGCTCTGGTTCTTCTGTTTCACCAAATACACGGTGGCCAGATGGGAGGGAGCCTTGCTCAGCCTGCTCTTCATCGCCTATATGGCTGTGCTCATCGGATAAATAACCATTTCAAACAGGAGTCATTGTCTAACCTCCTCTAAAAAACAATGAAAGAAAAAACAACGTATTCCGGATTGTTCCTCGTGATGGGACAACTGTTCTGTGTTTGCCTCATTCTGGCAAACGTGTTGGAAACCAAACAGCTGGCGCTGGGTCCCGTCAGCATCACAGGCGGACTGATTGTCTTCCCCATCTCGTATATCATCAACGACTGTGTATGCGAGGTGTGGGGCTACCGCCGGGCAAAGCAACTGATATGGATGGGCTTTGCCATGAATTTCCTCTTTGTCTTCCTCGCCGCGCTCTGCGATGCCCTGCCCGCCGCCCCCTATTGGGATAACGACGAGGGCTTCCATGCCATCTTCGGACTGGCTCCGCGCATCACCCTGGCCTCGTTTGTGGCGTTCATAGCCGGCTCGTTTGTCAATGCCTACGTCATGAGCCGCATGAAGCTCCGTTCCGAGGGCCGCCATTTCTCCTTGCGTGCCGTTGTGAGCACCATCTTCGGTGAGGGCATCGACTCGCTGCTCTTCTTCCCCTTGGCTTTCTATGGGGTGCTGCCCATCGAGGAGATCCCGTGGCTCATCCTTTCGCAGGTGGTGCTCAAGACTGCCTATGAGATTGTCGTGCTGCCCGTCACCATCCGGGTGGTCCGCTTTGCCAAGCGCCATGAGCAGACCGATGTATATGACCATCACATCAGTTACAGGATTATCTGAAGATAGTTTCGTCCTGGCGATATAATTCGTTCCTGACGCTCTTAACGTTCCTGACATCCTATCGCCCTCATAACAAAACCCCAAAAAATCATGAGTAGAGAAGACCTTACGCTCCAGGCCTTGGGCAAGAAGACGGAATACCGTTCCGACTATGCCCCCGAAGTGCTGGAGACCTTTGTCAACAAACATCCCGAGAACGACTACTGGGTGCGGTTCAACTGCCCCGAGTTCACATCGCTCTGTCCCATCACGGGCCAGCCCGACTTTGCCGAAATCCGCATCCTCTATCTGCCCGATGTGAAGATGGTAGAGAGCAAGAGCCTGAAACTCTATCTCTTCAGTTTCAGGAATCATGGCGATTTCCACGAAGACTGCGTGAATGTCATCATGAAAGACCTCATCCGGCTGATGGATCCCAAATACATTGAGGTGACGGGTATCTTCACGCCCCGTGGTGGCATCAGCATCTATCCCTACGCCAACTATGGCCGTCCCGGCACCAAGTATGAGCGGATGGCGGAGGAACGGCTTGCCAAATGGGGCATGTAGGGGAGGGGAGAGCCCCCGGAATCCGTTACTGTTTCCGGTAGAACCCCTGAATACGGTCTTTGAACCGGAGCACTAACGAATCCTTCTGCAGCAGCACCAGCTCCACGGTATCGTTCACCACCTGCGGCTGCTGCTCCTCGCTGATTACTTCGCCGTCCTCGTTCTCCTTGAAATGGCGGATTTTCGAGGTGAGAATCAGCCGTCCGTTGAACAGCCGCCACTCCTTATAGCGGGCGATGGGCGGATATTCCACCATGCTCTGGTCGTCGGTGGTGTTGGCTTGGGGCATGATGCCCGTTATGCGGATGCTGTAGCCGCGTTTCAGCTGGTAGCCCACCTCGCGCGGCACCATCAGGGCCTGCTTCTCGGAGTCGGGCATCTCGGCCACCATGCGCCGTTGCAGCCGTTTGGGCATCTTCGAGATGTCGCGCATGTGCGGGAGTATCTGATAGCACCAGTGGCTGCGCAAGTCCTCCATGTCGATGACACGCAGTGCCTCGGCTGAGTCTTCGGGATTGATAATCACCGCCAACTGGTCACCGATGCGGGGCTTGCCGAACACCTGGTGGCGCAGGTTGGCGTTGATGATGTCGAAGGTGTCGGGGTCGCCGCCCTGGTTGGGCAGGATGACGACGATGGAGTCAGTGCAACCGTCGCAGGCCAGACCATAGAGAGTGGAGTCGCCCGCCACTTTCTGTTCCATACTGATGGCATCACTGTCGGGGAGGGCTGTGCCCTCGCTTTTCTTCTCACCGCCACAAGCCGCTGCCATCAATCCCGAAAGCAGCAGAAGCGCACTATGTCTCAAATCCATATTCATGTCGGAGTGGTTTGTTTGCTTGGTTATTCTTTTGCAAAGTTAGTGAAAAAATATCGATAATTGTGTGCTCCTTCCATATTTTTTGATTACTTTTGCAGTTGAATCATGTCATCTGGGCAAATCAGAGCTGATTCCTGTCAAAAGGTGGCAACACAGACTCAAATATCATATTATATAAGGTAGTAACAAAAGATTATCGTCATGAAGAAGAAAATCCAATTCAGTCTCGTCTATCGGGACATGTGGCAGTCGTCCGGAAAGTTCCAACCCCGGAAGGACCAGTTGGAGAAAATCGCTCCCGCCATCATCGACATGGGTTGCTTCGCACGCGTGGAAACAAACGGTGGAGCTTTCGAACAGGTGAACCTTCTGGCCGGAGAGAATCCCAATGATGCCGTGAGGGCTTTCTGCAAGCCTTTCAATGAGGTGGGCATCAAGACCCACATGCTCGACCGCGGTCTCAATGCCCTCCGCATGTACCCCGTGCCCGACGATGTGCGCCAGCTGATGTATCAGGTGAAGCATGCCCAGGGGGTGGATATCCCGCGTATCTTCTGCGGACTCAATGATGTGCGCAATATCATCCCCAGCATCAAGTGGGCGGCGGCTGCCGGCATGACCCCGCAGGCCACGCTCTGCATCACCACCTCGCCCGTACATACCGTTGACTATTACAGTGCCATTGCCGACCAGCTGATCGAGGCCGGAGCACCCGAAATCTGTCTCAAGGATATGGCAGGCATCGGACAGCCCGCCATGCTCGGCGCACTCACCAAGGCCATCAAGACCAAACATCCCGATGTCATCATCCAGTATCACGGACACTCCGGTCCCGGACTCTCCATGGCTTCCATCCTCGAGGTCTGCAACAACGGGGCCGACATCATCGACACCGCCATCGAACCCCTCAGCTGGGGTAAGGTGCATCCCGACATCATCTCCGTGCAGAGCATGCTGAAGAACGAGGGATTCGAGGTGCCCGACATCAATATGGGTGCCTATATGCATGCCCGCTCGCTCACCCAGGAGTTCATCGACGACTGGCTCGGCTACTTCATCAATCCCCAGAACAAGCACATGTCGTCGCTGCTGCTCGGCTGTGGACTGCCCGGCGGTATGATGGGGTCGATGATGAGCGACCTCGGCGGCATCCACTCCGTCATCAACAAGCTGAGGGTGAAGAAGGGCGATCCCGAACTCTCCATCGATGATATGCTCGTCAAGCTCTTCGACGAGGTGGCCTACGTATGGCCCCGTGTGGGTTATCCTCCACTCGTTACCCCCTTCTCGCAGTATGTGAAGAACATCGCCCTCATGAATCTGCTCACCATCGAGCAAGGCAAGGGACGCTTCGTGATGATGGACGACTCGATGTGGGGCATGATCCTCGGCAAGAGCGGAAAGGTGCCCGGAACCATCGACCCCGAGCTCGTCGCACTGGCCGGGAAGCAGGGACGGCAGTTTACCGAAGAGGATCCCCATACGCTCATCCCCAATGCCCTCGACGGATTCCGCAAGGAGATGGCCGACAACGGATGGGAACTGGGCAAGGACAACGAGGAACTCTTCGAACTGGCCATGCACCCCGAACAGTACCGCAACTACAAGAGCGGACAGGCCAAGAAGAACTTCCTGGCCGACCTGCAGAAGGCCAAGGACGCCAAACTCGGCTCCCAGCTCACGCCCGAGCAGCTCGCCGCCTTCAAGCATGCCAAGGCCGATGCCATCACCGCCCCCGTGGCCGGACGTGTCTATTATGAGTTCAGCGGCGACGGGGAGTGTGCCCCTTGTCTCGAACCCTTTGTGGGACAGCAGTACCAGGAGGGCGACACCTTCTGCTACATCCAGGCTCCCTGGGGTGAGATTGTGCCCGTGGCTGCCGGTATCGGCGGCAAACTCGTTGAGGTGGCTGCCAAGAAAGGCTCCAAGGTGCGCCGTGGCGACAACCTCGGATGGATTGAACGCGAAGAGAAGGCCTGAGCATCGTCTCTCCGGACCGTACCTCTCCAGACCGTACCTCCTAATAGTATCAACCTGAATGAAACGATGATACCCCAGATGATTCATTTTGAAACCATCATCCAGGAATATTATCCTGAAGACAACAAGTTGCGACAGTTGCTGTGGCGTCACAGCCGCGACGTTGCCGACAGGGCTCTTGACATTGTGCGCCGGCATCCCGAACTGGGTGCCGACGCACACTTCGTAGAACAGGCTGCCATGCTCCACGACCTCGGCATCTTCCTTACCGATGCTCCCGGCATCCACTGCCATGGCAAGGAGCCGTATATCCGCCATGGTCTGCTGGGCGCTGGCTTGCTTCGGCGAGATGCCTCCAAGTGGATAGCAGGCAATCCGCAGCAGGTGGCCGAAGCCATCGAACCCTATGCCCGTGTCTGTGAACGCCATACGGGGGCAGGTATTTCCTTGTCGAACATTGAGCGACAGCAACTGCCCTTGCCCCACCATGATTTCCTGCCCGAGACCATCGAGGAGCAAATCATCTGCTATGCCGACAAGTTTTTCTCCAAGTCCCATCCCGAAAGGGTGAAGACCCTCGAACAGGCCACCAAGAGTCTCTCCAAGTTTGGCGAAGATGGGGTAGGCCGCTTTCTCGCTTGGGCCGGGATGTTCGAATAGTTCTCGGCCTGTCGGTTTGGGCGTTTTTGGATAGTCATCCGTGCCGGGAAACGGTAGCAAGGGGACACGGAAACAGCTCCCTCATCGTGATGCCAGTACGCTGCCATAGCGTATTCCAGTACGCCGCCTTGGCGTACAGCAGTACGCTGGTCTGAATGACAGTAGTACGCTGGTCTGAATGACTGCAGTACTCCGGGCTGTGTACCCCAGTACGCTGAGCAGTGTACCAAGGTACGCTGGCCGGAGTACTGCAGTCATTCAGCCCATCGTACTGGCATATGCTCGCGAGCGTACTGCCATCAGGATAGTAGTGTAACAATCTATACTTGTTGCCTCTGGTCTTACCTTTTGACTTGCGTCAAGAAATTCGGCAAAAGTTCTTAGCGAAAACGTTTACGATACCCGTATATTTGAGATAAGTGTTAAAATTACAACCTTTTTATTCCTTTTGTCGTGAATTTCATACTGATTACATTTTTTTAACAAGTCAAGTGCGCTCTTTAATGGATATTATTTGTATTTTTGCAACGTTTCTAACGAAAGCCGACTAACCTCGGCTTTGGAATGTCAACTACAAGAACCTATTTTTATTTACATAACTAACTAATAATGCTTATGAAAGTTTCTAAACTACTCGCTTCTGGCGCACTCCTGCTCGTAGGTGGTGCTGCCGCTCAGGCTGCGATTGTGGATGGTGTAAGACAGAAACCTACACCCGAAAAGACGGACTTCGTTGCCGGTGACACCCTGCTGCTCTGCAACAAGGGAACCAATCTGTGGTGGACCGGTGCCAATGACTGGCAGACACGTGCCAGTGTTGACTCTGTTGGTGTGAAGGTTTGTCTGACCAAGCACCTCAAGGATGGTGACACCGAATGGGACGGCAAGTCTGTTATCTTCAACAACTATGTGAACAAGTTTGGTGACTGGCGTCACGTCTTCCTGGCTGACGATGCCGGTAACATGTGGGTAGACAACTCCAATGAGGCAGACTCCATCTATATGGTTCATCCGCTGGGCAATGGTCTCTATCGTATCTCCATCGGTGCCGATAACCCCAACCGCAAGTGGGAGGCCTATCCTGGCACCTATCTTGGTATCGACCTCTCTCTGAAGGAAGAGGACGAGAGCCAGAATACCCGCGTATGGGCTTTCCTCGATCCCGAGGGCAATGTGGCTGTTGACTGGTATTTTGCCAACGCCAAGGCTTACGACCTCGCCATGGAAGTTTACAACACTGCCGAGCAGCTCAGAGGCCTGTTCGCCAAGGCAGCAGAGTTAGGTATTAGCACCAGCGAATACGAGGCTGTTTATGCCAATGAGAGTGCCACCCTCGAAGAACTTGAGGCTGCTGTGGCCAAGATCAGCGCAGCCATTTCCAAGGCTGAGGAGAGCAATGTGTCTGCCGATAACCCTGTTGACAAGACTGCTGATCTTATCCCCAATGCTTCTTACGACAACAACAAGAACGATGGTTGGAGCGGAGACACTCCTGCTTTCCAGAGCTATGGCAATGCAGAGTTCTACAACAAGAACTTCAACTACTATCAGACGAAGAAGAATGTGGCCAATGGTGTGTATGCCGTCAAGGTGAACGCCTTCTACCGCAATGGTTCTTCCGGCGGTGCTTTGGAGTGCTTCAACAACGGAACCAAGGGCTTGGCTTCTCTCTATGCCAAGTCGGGTGCCGACAGCCTCTATACCCCGCTCGCCAATATCTTCGCAGGTGCTTCTGACACCCCGCTCAATGTGAATGGTGAAATCAGTTCGGGTGGTAAGTATATCCCCAATACGATGCAGTCGGCTGCCACCTATTTCGCCCAGGAAGGCAATCCTTATGAGAACGTACGCTTCTTTGCCGTTGAGGACAATGAGATGACCTTTGGTATTGCCAAGACTGAGAAGATTGATACCGACTGGACCCTCTTCGACGACTGGAAGATTATTTACTATGGCAACTCTGCCGAAGCCTTCAAGGTTTGGGTGAAGGAAGCCATCGCCAATGCCATCGATGTGGAAGCCATTGGTGAGGATGTGAAAGTGACCGTGGGTATGGTGGATGCCTACAAGGCCAAGATGGAAGAGGTGCTCAACGCTTCCAATAAGGCTGAGGCACTCGCTGCCGAGGAGACCATCGCTGCTGAGGCTGAGATACTGCAGGCCAACATCAATGCCTGGAAGGCTTATGAGGATGCTTTCAACAAGGCTGATGAGACCGTGAACGACGAGGATATCGCTGAGGGAGAACTGAAGGAGGCTTTGGGCGATCTGACCTGGGAGGCTGAAGATGACTTTGACGCTTTGACCCTGACCACCGAAGAAGTGCTCGCCAAGGTTGAGACCCTGCTCGCTGCTGTCGACAACTGTGTCAAGAACTCCGTGAAGGTGGGTGCCGATGTGACCAACAAGTTCCTCGTGAACCCCCGCTACGAAGAAGGTTCTACTGGATGGCAGGGCTCACCCACAGTGAACGGTCCGAAGGACAACAAGTGCGCTGAGAAGTACAACTGCAAGTTTGACGTATATCAGGAAGTGAAGGACGCTCCCGTCGGTGTATACTCCATCACCCTCCAGGGCTTCTTCCGTCCCGGTAGCAATGCCAATGCTTGGCCTGTTTATTCCCAGAACATGAAGTGGGAGAAGCCAACCTCCATCGCCGTGTATGCCAACAGCAATACGTCTCCGCTGAAGTGCGTCTATGACGAGATTGTAAAGAAGGGTGAACTCTTCCAGACCGAGAATCTGGTGGGTCCCGCTCCCTTTGAGGCTGAGGCTGAGAATGGTGACTCCATCTGGTTCGTCAACGATATGACCAACTCGGGTATCGCCTTCTCCAACGACCTCTATAAGAGTACTGCCTTCGGTCTGGTTGCCAAGGCCGGTGATGTGCTCCGCATTGGTATCAAGGGTGAACTCGACAATACGAACCAGTGGGTATGCTGGGATAACTTCAAGATGGTTTATGAAGGTTTCAAGGCCGACATCATTGCTCCCCAGCTCACACTCGCACTCGAGCACGCTGCTGCCTATATCCAGGACGGCAAGCCTGTTCAGAGCATGAGCAAGACCGCTTTCGACGCCCTCAAGGCTGCCATCGACAAGGGTGTGGAGGCTCAGGCCGGCACCGACGGCAAGGTGATGTTCGACGCCCTCTCTGCTCTCTTCGATGCCATGGAGAAGGCCACGGCTTCTGTGGCTACCTTCAAGACACTCGTTGAGGCTGTCGAGGAACTGCAGACCCTGGCCATGACTTCTTCTGCTTCTCAGGAGACCAAGAATGCTGCTCTGAAGCTCTATACTGAGATTTACGAAGGTGTGGAGAACTTCACCATCGAGGACGAGCAGGTGGAGGCTTATCTCGCACAGATTTCTGAACTGCGCACCAAGCTGATGATCCCCGATGAAGTGGCTTCTGACGACCACGCCGTTGACTACACCGCTGTACTCGTTACCCCGGGCTTCGAGGACGAGAACGGTGCCAACTCTGTGGATGGCTGGAGCTTTGTGGACACCAAGGGTAGCTTCGGTAATGACGACAGCCAGAAGGCCGCTCTGCTCTATGAGTTCTACGAGAAGGAGAAGGTGGATATGTATCAGGACATCGTTGGTCTGCCCAACGGTACCTATGCCATCACGGCCAATGCCTTCTGCCGCATGGGCTCTTCGGACAACGACCTCGCCAGCTACGTAGCCAACCCCGACACCGTCAGCAACGCCTTCATCTATGGCGTTTCCGGTGAGAAGATGAGCGGCAAGGGCATCATGCCTATCTCTGCCGGTAATCTGACCGAGCAACTCGGAGTGGGTTCCGAGAACACCATCCAGGTCAACGGTGCCGATGCTTACATCCCCAACGATATGGTTTCTGCCAACGCTTACTTCGAGATTGGCAAGTACCTCAACACCGTAATCGTGAATGTGACCGACGGCAAGCTCCGTGTAGGTGTGCGCAAGGACGAGAAGGTTGCTTACGACTGGCTCATCATCGACAACTTCAAACTCTACTACTACGGCGACAACAGCAGCAAGACGCCTGATGCCGATCCTACGGGTATCAACGAGCTGCGTCTCGACCAGGCTGCCCGTGTAGAGTTCTTCAACGTCAAGGGTGAGAAGCTCAACGCTGCCCAGAAGGGTATCAACATCATGAAGATGACCCAGAAGGACGGAACCGTTGTGGTGAAGAAGGTCGCTATCGACTAATGGACATCCAATCCGCAAGGATTTCTGATAAAAAGCATGGAGCGGGGAGCCATTCCCCACTCCTGCTTTTCTAACTATCTTGCTATATACTATCCAAAACATGAAAAAAATTCTCTTTACCTCAGCTTGCTTGCTGGCCCAGTTGTCACTTCCGGCCCAAGTCACGATGCACATCGATGCAGCCAAGCGCGGACCCCAGATCAGCCCCTATCAGTATGGACTCTTCTTCGAGGAAATCAACCATGCCGGAGATGGTGGCCTGTATGCCGAAATGGTGAAAAACCGCTCCTTCGACGAGGAACTCTCTGGATGGACCGCTGTGGGTGGTGCTACTATCCAGATTGTGCGCACGGGTTTGCTCAATGATGCCCAGACCGCTGCCTTGCGGGTGAATACCCAAGGTGCTTCGGCCTCGGTGCTGAAGGGCGTGGCCAACGAAGGTTATTGGGGCATGGCTGTCGTAAAGGATTCCACCTATCATCTCTCTTTCTATGCCAAGGGTGACAAGGGCTTCGCCGGACAGTTGACAGCCCGCTTGGTCAGCCGGGATGGAAAGACCATTTTGGGAACAGCCGTTGCCGAAGGGCAGGTGAGCGGTGAGTGGAACAAACTCTCCGTTGCCATCCGTGCCACTGCCACCGACGAGCAGGCACAGCTCCAGCTGCTCTCATCCTATGCGGGTCAGTTGACCCTCGATATGGTGTCGCTCTTCCCTTATACCTGGAAGAACCGCCCCAACGGCCTGCGGCCCGACCTGGCGCAGCTGCTCGCCGATACCAAACCTTCGTTCCTCCGTTTCCCCGGCGGATGCTATGTGGAGGGGGAAGGCAGTTATGACAATGCGTTCCAATGGAAGAAGACCATCGGACCCATTGAACAGCGCCCGGGACATCTCAACCAGAACTGGCACTACCGCTCGACCGACGGTCTCGGCTTTGACGAGTATCTCCAATTGTGTGAAGACCTCGGAGCCGCACCGCTTTTCGTCGTGAACGTGGGACTGGGTCATGGTTTTACTTTTACTTTGGAAGAAACAAAAGCATTGGTGCAGGATGCACTCGATGCCATCGAATATGCCAACGGCGATGCCTCTACCGTCTGGGGAGCCAAGCGTATCGCCAACGGACACCCCGAACCTTACAACCTGAAATTCATCGAGATAGGCAATGAGAACTATCAGGCAGGTGGCGGTCAGCAGAGCGAACAGTATGCGGAACGCTACTATATGTTCTACAAGGCCATCAAGGAGAAATATCCTGAGATCATCACCATCGGCAACGTGGAAGCCTGGGGAACCGACAACCCCACCTGGCGCAACAACTATCCCGTGGAACTGGTGGATGAACACTACTACCGCAGCCACTCCTGGATGCGCGACAACTATAACAAATATGATGGCTATCCACGCACCATCGGCATCTACAACGGAGAGTATGCCGCCAATGCAGCTGGCACCTACGGCCGCTATGGCAACATGAACAGTGCACTGGGAGAAGCCGTCTACATGCTTGGCATGGAACGCAACAGCGACGTGTGCCGCATGGCTTCTTTCGCTCCCATCTTCATGCACGAGAGCGACCCCTGCTGGCTCTACGATATGATTCATTTCAATGCGGGTTCCCACTTCGTCACCCCTTCCTACTATGTACAGCAACTCATGGCCAACCATCTCGGCGAGCAGAACCTGCTCTGGACCGAATCGGGCAACACGATTGCCGAAGGTGGACAGCGCAAGGTGGGTGTGGGCTCCTGGAACACGCAAGTCAGCTATGACGACGTGGTGCTCACCGACCTGCAGGGCAATCGGATTGCCGCCGACGACTTTGCCGCAGCCAACAGCCAATGGACATTCGGCATCGGCAACTGGAGCGTAGCTGATGGAGTCTTCACCCAGTCGCGGGCGGCCGAAAACTGTACCGCCGTGCTCAATATCCCTGCCGAAGGCGGATATATATATAAGGTACGCGCGAGAAAGAACGGTGGCAATGAGGGTTTCCTCATCCTGTTCAACTATCAGGATGCCAACAACTATACCTGGTGGAACCTCGGCGGATGGAACAACAGACAGCATGGCATAGAGAACTGTGTGGCAGGGGCCAAGTCGACCCTCACTACTGCACCCGGATGGATTGAGAACGACCGCTGGTATGACATCGAGATTCAGGTGAACGAAGGACACGTGACCTGCAAGCTCGACGGCGAGACCCTCCATGAGTTCGACTATCCCGCCCAGCGCACACTGTATCAGAGTGTGCAGATTGACGAGACCAACGGCGAACTGGTGCTCAAGGTGGTCAATCCCCATGCTGCCGCTCAGACGCTCCAGCTGGAGGTAGCCAACATGGAGGTGGGTGACGGAACCGTCTATCGTCTCGCCTCGGCCAACGGTACGGATGAGAACACCATGGATGATCCCTACAACGTCAAGCCCATCGAAGAGAGGGTGAGCGCATCCGAGCTGAAGAGTCTCACCATTCCTGCCTATTCGCTGAACATCTACCGGCTCAAGGCCTCCAACATCGGAGCTGCCGTGAAGCCCAACTACGAGGCATACGAGCAGGAGGATGCCGACAAGTTCGGCTACCTCTATGCCCACATGCACACCACCCAGGAAATTACCTGCTATGCGCTGAGCGAGAACGCCAACTACTGGCGCGACCTCTTTGACAGCCGTGAGGTGTTTGATACCAGGAAATATACCTTTACCGGCGGTATGCGCGATGCCTTTGTCTATCGTACACAGAACGGCAAGTTCATGCTGGCCGGTACCGACATGACCTCACGCCTCGGATGGACCAGCAACCACCGCATGACCTTCATGATCAGCAACGATCTGGTACACTGGGACAAGTGGGTGAGCATCGACCTCGAATCGGAGGAGAACCTCAAGGCCCTCGGACTCGACAATGCCGAGGACATGACGGCCGCCTGGGCTCCACAGATTATCTTCGACCCCATCACCGAGAAGTATGTCATCTATTACAGTGTCGGCTTTCCCGACCGCCATCGCATCTACTATTCGCTGATGGATGAGAACCTGAATATCCTTTCCGAACCCCGCGTGTTCTACGATCCCGGCTTCGACGTGATTGATGCCGACATCGTTTGGAACGATGTGGACCGCCAATATACCATGGTCTTCAAGCGCGAGGGTGACCGCGCCCTCAGCATGGCCACTGCCGGCCATCTCGTGCCGACCGGCGACCATACCACGGGCAGTTGCCAGTGGAAGCTTGTCGACGGCTTCGGTATCGACGAACCCGGACAGTCGATTGAGGCTCCCTCCCAGTTCCGCTACATCGGTAACACCACCTGGAAACTGGGTTACCAGAAATACAGCAACGGCTACAACTACCGTCTGATGGACCTCGACGAGCATGGCCGTAACCCCAAGAACCGCATGGATATCCAGGGTGAACTCGCCGCCCAGCACGGTTCCTTCGTCAAGCTCACCGAGCGCGAATACCGTCACCTCGAAGCCTGGGAGCGCGTAGTGAACAAACTGGACGAAGCACGACGCATCTATGCCGTGACGCCCACAGAAGATGTGGCGGCCGCCATCGCGCTGGCAGAGAAAGCCCTGAACGAAAACGGGGCGACCTTTGCCGACAATGAGCAGGCGATGATGCAGGCCGATGCCGCACTCGCCAAGGCAGTAGACCAGACCGATTTCAAACAGGCACTCCTCGACAAGGCACATGCCGGTGAGCAGGTGGACCTGACTCCCTTGGTGGAAAATGCCGACTTCTCCAAGGGCGCAGAAGGGTGGGAGAGAACTCCTGCCTTTACTGCTGCAAACGGGTATGTGGCCGAATACTGGAACACCAACTTCACTTTCGGACAGCGTGTGGACGGACTGCCCCAAGGCCAGTATCAGCTCACGGTGCAGGCCTTCTTCCGTATGGCCGACATCAACACCTCGCTCAATGCCATCAGCAACGGCAACTATGAGCTCCATGCCTTCTTCTTTGCCAACGAGCAGAGCGTGCCCGTGATGAGTCTCTACGACGACCAGGTGACGGGTTACAGCTTCTCTCCCTATACCTATCCCGACAATGTGACCGCCGCCAATGCCGCCTTCAACGAGAAGGGACAGTATGTCAATACCCTCCGTCTGACCCTCGACAAGCCCGGCTCCATCTATTTCGGCATCCGGAAGGAAAACTACCATTACTCCGACTGGTGCTGTTTCGACAACTTCACCCTGAGATACCTCGGCAATCAGACGGGCATCCGTGAGGTGAACACGCCGGCCGCAGCAGGACAGCAGAACTGGTACAATCTTCAGGGACAGCCCGTGGCCCATCCCGAAGCCTACCAGGGCATCCTCCTCCGTCACGGCGGCAAGCAATTGCCCCGGAAATAAATGCAAATAATTAATATCAATAACAACTAATAACTAACTTTATGAATTCAGAAACGGTGAAACAGTGGGGCTTGAAGCCCTTGTTCGCAGCCTCATGCATGGCGGGAGCATTCATGCTTCAGTCGTGCGAGGACGACCTTCTGACTGGTCAGCCCAGTTGGTTAGGAAACTCCATCTATGAGCGCTTGAAGGACGAGGGTGGCTATAGCACTACACTCAAGTTGATCGATGATTTGGGACAGCACGACGTGATGGCCCAAACAGGTTCGAAAACTTTGTTCGCTGCCAATGATGAGGCTTTCCAGAAGTGGTTTGCCAACAACAGTTGGGGCGTTCGCAGTTATGAACAATTATCTACTGCTCAAAAGAAATTATTGTTGAACAACTCCATGGTGAACAATGCCTACCTCATTGAGTTGCTCTCCAACGTCAGCGGCAATCCACCCGAAACGGGAAAATGTATGCGCCGCGAGACCTCATCCTCTGTCTACGACTCCGTGGCCGTGGTGACACCCGACCAGATGCCCGGTACGGCTGCCTGGAAGAAGTACAAGGATGCCGGCAAATCGATGGTGCTCCTGATGGATGACAGCTCGCAGCCCATGATTCATTTCCTGCCCGCCTACATGCAGCTGAACAAGATTACGGCAGACGACCTGAAGTGGCTCACCAATGGCGAGGCTGCTTCTACCGACGAGGCATACGTCAACGGCAAGAAGGTGGTGGAACGTGACATCACCTGCAAGAACGGCTACATCCACAAGGTGGAAGATGTGGTGGAGCCCGCTCCCAATATGGCCGAACTTATCCGTAACAAGGAGAACACGACGGGCTGGTCGCATCTGATCGACCGTTTCTCGGCTCCTTACTATAGCGAAAATGCCACCAAGGAGTATAACCGTCTGAACGGAACGGAAGACTCTGTCTACGTGCTCCGCTATTACAGTGACGTGGCCAAGGGTGGCAGACTGAATCTCGACCCCGATGAGAAAAAGGTGGAAGCCACACTGGCCTTCGACCCGGGTTGGAACCAGTACATGTATACCAACACCATGGGCTATGACCTGCACTACGACGCAGGTGCCATGATTGTGCCGACCAATGACGCACTCAACGAATGGTGGAACAATTCTGCCCTGAAGCGCCAGTATCAGGTGTGGGACAGCGTGCCCGACCTGGTGCTCTCCAAACTGCTTCGCGTGAACATGATCGACAACTTTGCCGAGAAGGTTCCTTCGAAGTTTGAGAACATCCTCAACGATGCCAAGGTGGAGATGGGCATCACCACCGATCACCTCGTGAGCTGCCAGATGGCTTGCAACGGTGTGGTTTACGTGGTCAACAAGGTGTTTGCCCCCAGTGCCTATTCATCGGTGTCCTTCCCCGCACTGATCGACCAGGAGACCTTCAGCATCATCTACTGGGCCATCGACCAACTGGAGTTCGACCCCTATCTCGGATCCATGGACTCCAAGTATGTGCTCATTCTCCCCACCAACGATGCCTTGCAGCACTATATCGACCCCATCAACTACGGCGAGACAACCTCCAGCTACCTGAAGTTCATGTATGACGAAGAGGAGAAGACCGTGAAGGCTGAGCGCTGGTCGTTTACCTACAATGAGGATGGAACTCCCAACTTCGAGGGGGGTATCCGCCTGCAGAGCAGTGTGACCGAGGAAGTCATCAAAGACCGTCTGGAAGACCTGCTCGACCAGTGTATCATCGTGCTCGATACCGACGACAGCGACAATCCCAACAAGGTGACCTCCATCAACAGCAACACCACTTATTACAAGACCAAGGGTGGCTCGTTCGTGAAGGTGGTGGCCAACGGTGGCGGTTATGCCTTCCAGGGTGGATGGCAGCTGAACAACAACATGCAGGTGAACGTGCCTGCGGCTGATGTCATCAATGCCGAGAACGGTTGGTCCTACCAGTCGGCTGGCATGCCTTTCGGCTCTCCCAGAACCGTATACAACGAGCTGTCTGCCAATGATGAATACAAACTCTTCCTCGAACTGATGGATGGCGGCGATCCCGACTCCACCACGCAGAACATCCTCGTCAGCTCTATCAGCAAGGATAAGTACAGCTGTCCGAATGCAGCCGGTGGCAACTACAACGTGCGCCTGTTCGACAACTACAACTACACCGTTTATGTGCCCACCAACGCTTCCATCCAGAAGCTGATTGATGACGGCTACCTGCCTACCTGGAAAGACTTCGACTATTACAACGAACTGAAGGACAATGCGGCTGACGATGCAGAGCGGGAGCGTCTGACCCGCGCCTGCTACCTCATCAAGAACCGCATCACCGACTTCGTGCGCTATCACATCCAGGATAATGCCGTGGCCCTCGGTAGCCAGCATGTCACGAACACCGCCTACGAGTCGATGCTCCGCAACCCCATCACCAACCGCTACTATCCGCTGACTGTCACCACCGATGGCAACAGCCTGAGGGTGAAGGACAATATGGGACACACGCGCGAGGTGACCAAGGTGAATGGCCTGTACAATACCATTTGCCGTGAGTACTGGTTGTCTGGCAAACTGAACAACCGTCAGATTTATCAGGCTTCTGATGCCGTCGTTCACCAGATTGACGCGCCTTTGTACTATGATGAGTTGACCAAGTGGAAGAACGACATTTAACAAGAAATCATATTATGAAAAAGAACAACAAATATACAGCTATGCTCCGCATCTTCGTCCTCGCCACGATGATGCTGATGACCACGACCCTATGGGCGCAGATTACGTCGGTGCGTGGTACCCTGAGCGATGATATGGGCCCGCTGATGGGTGCCACTGTATGTGAGATTGACGCGACGGGACGTATCATTGAGAGTGCAGTGACCGACTTCGACGGTAACTTCACCATGAAGATCCGCAACGTCAAGGACAAGATCCGTTTCAGCTATGTCGGTTTGAAAACCATCACGCTGCCTATCAACAAGACCACATACGTCATCAAGATGGAATCGGCCACCGTTATCAAGGAAGTGGTGGTGAAATCCAAGAAGCGCCAGCAGGGTAACAACCTGCCTATCCCCCAGCGCGAGCTCTCTTATGCTACCCAGTCCATCTCCATGAAGGAGTTTGAGGGTCTGGGTATCACCTCAGTAGACGAGGCTCTGCAGGGACGTATCGCCGGTCTGGATATTATCGGTAACTCGGGTGACCTCGGTTCGGGATCCACCATGCGTCTGCGTGGTGCCGCCTCGCTCTCGTCGCTCACCAATGCCGACCCCTTGATCGTGGTCGACGGTAACATCCGCAACGTAGACCTCTCCAACTTTGATGTGGCAGGTGCCAACAACGAGAAGTTTGCCGAACTGCTCAACATCAACCCCGAGGATATCGCCAGCATCAACGTGCTGAAGGATGCCGCCGCCTCTGCCATCTATGGTAGCCAGGGTGGTAACGGTGTGATCGAGCTGACCACCAAGCGTGGTGCCAAGGGTGCCGCCAAGGTGAGCTACTCGCTGAAACTGACCGGTACCTTCCAGCCCGATGGCTATGACCTCCTCTCGGGTGATGACTACACCATGATGTTGAAGGAGGCCTACTTCAATCCCGCACAGAACGACAATGCCAGCAACATCAATGAGTTGAACTACGACCCCGCCTTCTCCGAGTACCAGCAGTACAACAACAATACCGACTGGCGTGACGCCGTGACCCAGTGGGGTCTCCGTCAGAACCACTACGTGTCGGTATCGGGTGGTGGTGAGAAAGCTTCCTTCCGTATCGGTGGCGGTTTCGACCATGAGACCGGTACGATGATTGAGCAGAAACTCAACCGTTTCTCTACCCGTGTGGCACTCGACTATAACATCAGCCAGCGCATCCGCGTGTCAACCAACTTCGCCCTCACCTATACGAAGAACGACCGCAACAGCGACAACCTCCTTTGGTTGGCCATGAAGAAGATGCCGAACATGAGCATCTATGAGCAGGATCCCGTGACCGGTGAGGACACCGACCGCTACTATCAGATGCTGCAGTCGGCCTCCAGCGTGTTCAACGCTTCCGGTGCCGGCAAGGTGGACAACCAGAAGGCCTACGTCAACCCCGTTGCCAGTGCCCATCTGGCCAAGAACCAGCAGCGCACCTATGACCTCTCTCCCGAGCTCATCATCAACTACCAGCTCCTCGGCATGGACGAAGACCACTGGCAGCTGAACTGGCGCGGTAGCGTATACATGAACGTGTTCAACGACTATACCGACACCTTCTATCCCGCCGAGCTGAAGACGACTTCCTGGACCGATGGTCTGAACACCTCCAGCTCTGCCAGCAGCAAGCGCATCTCCTTCAACACCAAGCAGACGCTGACCCTGATTCCTGCCTTCAAGAACAAAGACCACTCCGCCATGATGATGGGTCGTCTGGAACTGAACACGGGTTCGTCCAGCGGTTCTTCCACCAGCGGCAAGGGCCTGCCTTCCGGCGGTATCGAGAGTCCTGATGCAGGTGGTCTGATTACCGGCCTCTCCTCCTGGTATTCCGAGTGGCGCTCACTCTATCTCACCTATTCTGCCCACTATGCCTACAAGGGCCGCTACGTGCTCGACTTCACCCTCCGTGCCGACGGTACCACGAAGTTCGGTCCCAACAACCGTTGGGGTTACTTCCCCGCCGTTTCTGCCAAGTGGATTGTCAGCGACGAAAGATGGATGGAGCCCTACAAGAAGTGGCTCTCCATGCTGGCCATCCGTCCCAGCTGGGGTAAGACCGGCCGCCAGCCCAACCAGGACTACCTCTATGTAAGTACCTATGTGAGCGGCAGCAAGTATCTCGACATGAACGCCATGCGTCCGGAGAAGATTCGTCTGACCGACCTGAAGTGGGAGATGAACAACAGCTACAACCTCGGTATCGACCTCGGCCTTTGGGATGACCGTCTGAACCTCTCGCTCGAAGTCTACACCCAGAAGACCACCAACCTGCTGAACGGTGGTTACCGCATCCCCTCCAACACGGGTTACAGCACGTTGGCCTACCGCAACAGTGGCTCGCTGAAGAACTCGGGTTGGGAGTTCCACATCAACACCAACAAGCTGGTGAAGAAGGGCAAGTTCACCATGGACTTCAACGCCACCTTCAGCAACAACCGCAACGAGATTCTCGAGATGGACGACTACATCCTCGAGTCGCTCAACTCCGTCTTCAAGTACGGTAACCGCGAGTGGTTGCAGCGCGTACAGATTGGTAACCCCTTCGGTGCCATCTATGGTTTCCGTTACAAGGGCGTATACCAGTACAACTACGAGACCTTCGCCAACATGAATGCCGAAGAGCGTGCAGCCTTCCTCGCAGCCGGCAAGACCGCACCCGTGGCCAAGAATGCCCAGGGTCAGGTGATTACCGATGCCGACGGTACCCCCGTGCGCATGATGTACAACTACAGCAACGACGTGTCGGGCAAGAACTACAAGTTCAACGGTGGTGATGCCATCTATGAGGACATCAACCATGACGGTAACATCGACGCCCTCGACATCGTTTACCTCGGCAGCTCCCTGCCCAAGCTGAATGGTGGTTTCGGTTTCACCTTCAACTATGGCCAGTGGCGTCTGAGCACCCAGTTCACCTATCGTATCGGCAACAAGATTCTCAACCTTGCCCGTCTCGATTCGGAAGCCATGGTGACCAACGACAACCAGAGCCAGGCCGTGAACTACCGCTGGCGCAAGGAGGGTGACGTGACCTCTATCCCCCGTGCCATGTATGGTTCTACCTCCAACTACAACACGCTCGTCAGCGACCGCTTCGTGGAGAATGGTGACTATCTGCGTATGAACTACGCCCAGATTTCCTACGCCATCAACAAGAAGCACCTGAAGTGGATCGGTCTGAACCGCATCAGCTTCTACTGCAGTGTGAACAACCCCTTCGTCCTCACCAAGTATTCGGGTGTTGACCCTGATATCGTGAACTACGGCTATGCGCCTGCCATGGACAACTCGCAGACCCCGCGCTCACGCTCCTACACACTGGGTATGAACATTGACTTCTAAGTGTAATTATCGATATGTGTAATCATCGATAAGTGTAATCATCGAAGAAAAAGAAGAACATTATGAAAGCAAAATATATCAAGATAACCTACGCGCTGGCAGCGCTTCTCGGATGCTCGTCCTGCGGTGACTTCCTCGAAGTGGAACCCCAAGACAAGATTATCCTCGACAAGTTCTGGAATGAGCGCGCCGATGTGGAGTCGGTGGTGTCCAGCTGCTACTCTTCCCTGCAGTCATCTGCCTGCATCAAGCGCATGATGATCTGGGGTGAGGCCCGCAGTGAGAACATGGATGCCGGCAACAACATGGACAAGGATGTGAATCTTGAAAACATCTTCAAGGCCAACATCACCTCCACCAACCCCTATACCAACTGGGTGGACTTCTACTATGTCATCAACACCTGTAACACCGTCATCAAGTATGCACCCGAGGTGGCCGCCAAGGACCCCGGTTATACCGAAAGCGAGCTCAAGGCCACGATTGCCGAGGTGTCGGCCCTGCGCGACCTCTGCTATTTCTACCTCATCCGTACGTTCCGTGACGTGCCTTACACCACCGAGCCGTATCTCGATGATGACCAGACGATGGACCTTCCCGCTACGCCTTTCAACGAGGTGCTCGACAACCTGATTGCCGACCTGGAGAGTGTCAAGAATGATGCCGTGCGCTACTATCCCACCAGCAAACCGCTCTACCAGACCGCCCGTATCACCTCCACCGCCATCAAGGCGATGCTTTGTGAGATGTATCTCTGGAAGCAGGATTACCAGAAGTGTGTGGACTATGCCAACCTGGTGATCCAGGACATGAAGGACCTGAAAGAGAAGAACGACAAGCAGAACAGTTCGAGCATGATGAACGAGGATGAGGAACTGGAGGGATACCCCCTGATACCTACCCGTTACACCTATGGCATGAATATTTACGGCATTGACTATGCTGAAATCTTCGGCACGGGCAACAGTTCGGAATCCATCTTCGAGCTCACTTTCATGCAGGACGACAACATGCCTGCCAATTATGCCGTGTCCGACTTCTATGGCAATGCTACCAATGTGATGGGCTTCATGTCTGCCTCCTCCTATGTGGGCAGCGACGTGTCGCAGAAGCAGTTCAAGGTGTTCAACAACCAGCTGGATTGCCGCAACTACCAGGCCATCATGTCAGCAGGTTCCACCTACAGCATCTGCAAGTATGCCTGGAGGATATGTCAGGTGGAAGCCACCGGTACCTCGGCTGCCAATGCCACGGTGGAAGCGCTCTATGCCAATTTGTATCCAGAGAAACATGTGCAGGCCAACTGGATTATCTATCGTCTGAGCGACATCATGCTGATGAAGGCAGAGGCTTTGACCCAGCTGATGTCTGACGCAGCCGATGGCGGTCTGACTGAAGCCGACCAGGACTACCTGAACCAGGCCTTCCGCCTTGTGACCGTCATCAACAAGCGTGCCCTCTGCCAGTATCCCCGCAAGGACACCCTGAAGGTGGACGACTACAAGACCAAGTCAGACATCGAGAACCTCGTGCTCAACGAGCGCCGCCGCGAGCTGATGTTCGAAGGCAAGCGCTGGTATGACCTCGTTCGCCGCGCCCGCCGCGACGGCAAGACCGACTACCTGAAGTCGGAGTCGTGCAACAAGTACAGCAGCAACAAGCAGCTGGTGGAGAGCAAGCTCACCCGTATGGATGCCATCTACTGGCCTTACAACTATGATGAGCTGAAGGTGAACAAGAACCTGAAGCAGAACCCCGCCTTCGGCAGTGGTCTGAACGACAGTTACGAATAAAGCTCATTCCTATTAGAACCCTAACTTAGAAAAGAGACATATTATGAAAAGAATGAAATATTGGATGCTTTGCGTATGTTGTGCTCTCTGCGGCATCAGTTTTGTCGGCTGCTCCGACGAGCCCGATGCCGAGAACTTCTACACCTTCACGGGTGAGATGATGAGCGACTATATCAACACCCGCGCACAGTATAGCGACTTCTCTACCATCGTGAAGAGAGCCAAACTGATGGACCTGCTGTCAGCCTACGGACACTATACGCTCTTCCTGCCCTCCAACGAGGCCTTCCAGACCTTCTACCAGGAGCGCGGAATCAAGTCGGTGGAAGACCTGACAGATGCCCAGTGTGACACCATCGCCCGCACGCACCTGGTGAACAACATGTACACCACCATCGAGATGATCGACGGTACGCTGCATACGCCCAACATGAACAAGCGTTATATCCAGATTACGCATGACACGGATGAGAACGGCAACTCCGAGGTTTGGCTCAACCGTGTGTCGAAAATCTATTTCGCCACTCAGGACGACTCCGTGGAGAACGGTGTCGTACAGCCTATCAGCAAGGTGCTGGAGAACACCAACAGTTCGGTGGGACAGATTGTGGAGGACAACCCTCGCGTGAGCTATTTCGCCCAGGCCTTGAAGGCAACGGGCCTGATGGACTCGCTGGAGTTTGTCAAGGACCTGAACTATGATGCCAACAGCTATCCCAAGTACACCTACACCTCCGACTTCTGGAAAGAGGTGGCCCGTGTGCCCGATGACAAGTACAAGGGCTTCACCATCCTCATCGCTCCCGATGATGTGATGAAGGAGAAGTATGGCATCACCGCAGAGAACACCCTGAAGCAGTTGTATGACCTGGCCTGCCAGCTCTACGACCCCGCTTATCCCGCCGATGTGAACCAGCCCTACCACGCCTTCGACGTGACGCTGCCCGACGGAACCAACTCGCTGACCCATCGCAAGAACCCGCTCAACCGCTTTGTGGCCTATCACATTGTGACCCGCGACGTGAAGGGTTATGACTATCTCACCCCGCTGGTGCTCACCCAGAACTACTACAAGGGAGCCATCGGTATCAAAACCGACAAGATGAACCCCAACGACTGGTATGAGACCCTGATGCCTCACTCGATGATCAAATTCGAACAGCTCACCGTGAAGGGAGAGGGTAGTGCCTATCTCGGCAAGGAAGGTGTGCTCAACGAGCGTTATGCCAACCGCCGCTATGATGACAAGTACCAGATTGAGGGTGCCCGTATCTATCCGACGGTGGAGGCCGACTACGTGCAGGATGCACCCAATGGCCGCTACTTCTACCTGAGCGACATCATCGCCTACGACAAGAAGACCCGTGAGGAGGTGCAGAACTGCCGTATCCGTATGGACTTCTCCACTGTCTTCCCCGAACTGATGACCCAGGGCATCCGTCTCAACGGTGACCCCACCCAGGACGACAACTCCGGTACACCCGACTACAACGGCAAGAACGGTTTCAACTATTACTTCCCCAACGGCTATCTCGACGGTGTGACCATGCGTGGCAACTGCTACTTCGTTTACCGTCGTCCCCACTGGAACTTCTGGTCCTACGAGGGTGATGAGTTCAACCTCTTCGGCGACTACGACTTCTCCTTCCGTCTGCCGCCCGTTCCCTGCAAGGGTACCTACCAGTTCCGTCTCGGCTTCTGCGCCCTGCCCACCCGTGGTGTGGCCCAGATCTACTACGACGGCAAACCCCAGGGCATCCCTGTGGATATGCGTAAGTTCCTGAATGACCCCTCCATCATGGGTGATGAGTTTACCATCGACGGCAAAGAATACACCAGTTTTACCGACGAACAGAAGATTGAGGACCAGAAGTTCCTCAAGAACAAGGGATGCTACCGCGGTCCTTACGGCGGTTACCACACCTCCGGTGGTTCTACCATCAACGAGTTTGTGAACAACCAGCGTACCTTCCGCCGTGTGCTCTGTACCGCCACCATCGACCCCGACGACGGCACCGACCACTACATCCGCATCCGTTGTACCTCTACCAGCAAGCTGGGTAACAACAACGAGTTTATGATTGACTATCTGGAAATCGTCCCCAAGAGCGTATACGCTGTTGACGGTGATGGAGAGATGGAAGACGACTTATAATCCAAACATTTTGCAATAATGAAAGCAATAATGATGAAAGCAATCAACAAATATATGAAGGCGAGCGGGCTGTTTTGTGCAGCCCTCGCCCTCGGTGCCTGCTCCGACGAGTGGGATGACCACTATGACGTTGCTGGAGGAGTGCCAGGTAGCAATGTCACCCTCTGGGAGACCATGAACGCCAACAGCCAGCTCTCCAACTTCACCAAGGTGCTGGAAGCCTGCGGCTACAAGCCTTCATTGGCCGGCAATCAGGTGTTCACCGTGTTTGCCCCCACCAACGACAACCTCACAACCGAAGATGCCGACGGCATCATCAGCCTCTACAACCAGGAGAAGGCGGCCGGTGTCATCAACAAGGACAACAAGGCCATCAAGGAGTTTGTGCAGAATCATATCGCCCTGTACAACCACTCTGTGGCCAAGACCGGTGCCGACACCACCATCGTGATGATGAACGGCAAGTACCAGACGCTCGGTCCGGCTGCTTTTGCCGGCCAGTCACTGCTCACCAAGAACCAGCTTACCAAGAACGGAGTGCTCTTCACCATGGGCAGTCCTGCCGAGTATCTTCCCAATGTGTTTGAGTATCTCGAAAAGGATGATGCCCTCGATAGTATCGCCTCCTTCCTGTACAGCTACAATAACTATGAGTTTGACCCCGACCAAAGTGTGCCCGGTGAAATCGTAGACGGCGAGACCACCTATCTCGACTCTGTGAAGGTGCTGAAGAATGATGTGCTCAGGCGGTATATAGGAGAGGTGAACGAAGAGGACAGCGTCTTCTGGATGCTGGCACCCAACAATGAGCAGTGGAAGGCCATGATTGACCAGTATACCTCCTTCTATAATTATGACAATACGGTGGTTAACCGAGACTCGTTGTCCAACCTCTGGGCCCACCTCGCAGTGAGCATGGGTACGGTGTTCAGTATGTCGAACAATACCGAATCCTCGTTGCGCGACTCCGCCTACTCGGTGAATGCCAGTCCCGCCTCTGTGCGCGAGCTGGTCTATGGTTTCAAGGATGCACGACCCTATATCTACGACCGTCCTTTTGATGCCGGTGGTGTGTTTGAGAATGCCGAGATGATCAAGTGCAGCAACGGTTATGTGCTGAAGGTGCCTAACTGGAACTTGACTCCCGACATGACCTTCCTTCGGAGAATCAAGGTGGAGGCAGAGAATACCTCCTACCGGAAGGAGTATGCTGAGACTGCCTCACGTATTCCTACGATTGTGACCGTGTCGCCCGACAACAAGGAGTTCTACAACAAAATCTCCGGCAACAAGTATCTTGAACTGCTCTCCGTTTCCAAGGACAGTAAGCCCTCTGTGACCTTCAATATCTCCAATGTGCTGTCCAGCGTGCCTTACGACATCAAGCTCGTGATGGCTCCCGCTCTCGCTGGCGACACCCTCGCCACCGACGAACAGCGCAAACTCCTGCTCGTGACCACCACATTGGGATGGAACAAGCAGGACGGCAGCGAGACCACCAAGCAGTTGCAGAGACGTATGGAGGTGCAGAAGGATGTGGTAGACACCCTCCTGCTGGCCGAAGACTTCGTGTTTGAGACCTGCTCCTACGACCTAGATACTCCTCAGGTGACCCTGAAGATTGAATCCTCAGGTCGTCCCTCAGGCAGCAAGAAAGACCAGTATCAGACCTCTTTGCGTATCGACTGCATCATTCTCGAACCCAAGTTTGCGAAATAAGTCATGTGAAATAAGTGAAGAAAAACAGTAACTTTGTATATTTGAAGACTATGAAACGATATATGATTTTGGGAATCTCGCTGATGATGGCTTTCCCGTTCTGTGCGTTCGCACAAGATGACGAGACCGATGAGCAGGAACAGGCCACCCGCGTGCTGACCCCCAAGAAAAAGGTTTATGCCACACGCGTGGTGAAAGGACGTGTGGTGGATGCTGCCTCCAAGATGCCCGTAGCAGGTGCCATCGTCAAGGCCGGCGGTATCACTGGCTATAGTGTGCTGACCGAGGACAACGGTACCTTCGAACTCAAGGTGCCCGTATTTGCCACCTCTCTCTATGTCTCTTCTCCCGACCACAACGCCGTGTTGGCTGGTCTCACTGCCTCTGAAGAGCAGCAGGACATCATGCTCTATGGCACCGCCTTCAAGGGTGATTATGCCGAGACCGACAACCTGCGCGGTGACAAGCAGGCCACTGGCTTCGCCTATTCGAACGCCATCAATATCAAGGAGGAGATGCAGAAGCAGTTGGGTGCCTACGCCTATACCACCAACCGAAACGGTACGCCCGGTGTGGGTAGCGTTTCCTTCATCCAGGGTCTCAACTCTCTGAATGTGAATGCCCAGCCATTGGTAGTGATTGATGGTGTGCCCATCGACCAGCAGTATGGACGCGAGATGTTGCACGACGGATTCTACAACGACATCCTCAGCAACATCAATCCTGCCGATATCGAGAAGGTGACCGTGATGCGCAACGGTACCGCTCTTTATGGTGCCAAGGGTGCCAATGGTGTGATTCTCGTGGAGACCCGCCGCAACAAGTCGATGGCAACCCGTATCACCGCCAGTGTCTCTGCCGGTGTCACCCTGCTGCCCAAGTATTATGACATGATGGATGCCAACCAGTATCGCAACTATGCTTCGGAGCTCCTGCGCGGTACGGGCACCAAGAACACCGAGTTCAAGTTCCTCAACGAGGATCCCAACTACTACTATTACAAGCAGTACCACTGCAATACCGACTGGAAAGACTATGTCTATCGCACAGCCATGACCCAGAACTATGGTATCAATGTGGAAGGTGGTGATGCCGTGGCCAACTACAACCTCTCCGTGGGCTACACCCAGGCAGAGAGCACCCTGGAGTGCAACGACTTCAACCGTCTGAACATCCGCTTCAACTCAGACATCACGCTCGGAAGCCGTCTCTCCATCCGCTTCGACGCCTCGTTCTCGAACATCACCCGTGATATCCGCGACGACGGTGCCCCTGCCGGCTATGACGAGGGTACGCCTACCTCACCTGCCTTCCTGGCCTATGTGAAGAGCCCCTTCATGAGCCCCTACAGCTATGGCCGTGGCCAGTTCTCTTCTTCGCAGTATGACGTGGTCGACGAGAGCTATCTCGACGAGGCCCTCACCTCGGTGAAGTACAAGAACTATAACTACCGTCTCGGTAACCCCGCCGCTTTCAACGAATATGCTGAGGGTGAAAACAAGAACCGCTTTGAGAACTCCATGCTCAACTTGAGCGTGCGTCCCAAGTATCAGATTAACAGCAACCTCTCGCTGATGGAGCACTTCAGCTATAATCTGGTCAACACCAATGAGATGTACTACATCCCCATCAACGGTGTGCCCGACTATTATGTGTCGAGCGTTTACGCCTATCGTCAGAACGAGGTGCGCTCGCTGGCTTCGAAGCAGAACTCGGTGATGAGCGACACCCGTCTTGACTGGAGCAACCGCTACCAGGCCCACAGTCTGCATGTGTTCGGAGGTGCCCGCATCCAGTGGGAGACCTATACTTACAACACCCAGCTCGGTTACAACACGGGTAGCGACAAGACCCCCTTCATGGGTGCCTCGCTGCTGAATGCTACCGCCTCGGGTCTGAGTGAGTCCTGGACTTCGTTGAGCATGTATGCCCAGGCTGAGTACAACTACAAGGGCCGCTATTTCCTGCAGGCCAACCTCACCGCCGACGGTTCTTCCCGTTTCGGTGAAGAGGCCGACGGGCTGAAGGCACTGGATGCCGTATGGGCCATCTTCCCCTCGGTACAGGCCTCTTGGGTGCTGACGAACGAGAACTGGCTCGCCGGCAACAAGTGGGTGAACTATCTGCGTCTGACGGCCGGTTATGATGTGAGCGGCAATGATGATATCGACTACTATGCTGCCCGCAGCTACTTCCAGGGTAAGGTGTTCATGAACTCCGTATCGGGCCTCTCGCTCGCCGGCATCGGTAACACCACCATCCAGTGGGAGACCACCAAGCGTTTCAACGTGGGTCTGGAAGCCAACCTGCTGAACAACCGCATCAACCTCACCGCCAACCTCTTCAAGAGCAAGACCGACAACCTGCTGGCCATGCAGTCGCTCGGATTCCTCTCCGGTCTGGATCAGAACTGGAGCAATGGCGGAAAACTCGAGAACGAAGGTTATGACGTAGCCCTGAGTGGCAAGGTGATTGCCACCAAAGACTGGTCCTGGCAGTTGGGTGCCAGCGTAGGTCACTACAAGAACAAGATTACCGCCCTGCCCGAAGGCAAGAGCTATATGGATACCGATGTCTATGGAGCCACCATCCGCACCCAGGTAGGCAGTGCTGCCAACCTGTTCTACGGCTACAAGACCGCAGGCGTGTTTGCCACCACCGAGGATGCCCAGGCTGCCGGTGTAGACCCCAAAGGACTCTATACCCTGGCTGAGAACGGTATCACCCGCAACTATTTCCAGGCAGGTGACGTACACTTCGTAGATACCGATAACAACGGAGAAATCAACGATAAGGACTGTGTCGTTATCGGTGATCCCAACCCCGACTTCTATGGGAACATCTTCACCACCGTTGCCTACAAGAACTTCAAGCTCGATGTACGCTTCAACTACTCGGTGGGCAATGACATCTACAACTACATGCGCTCACAGCTTGAGGGAGGCAACCGCTTCATGAACCAGACCACCGCCATGCTCGGACGCTGGCAGGTGGAGGGACAGAAGACCGAGATGCCCCGTGCTACCTTCCAGGATCCCATGGGCAACGCCCGTTTCAGCGACCGCTGGATTGAAGATGGCAGCTACCTGAAGCTCAAGACCATCACCCTTTCTTACGATCTCCCCATCACCTCACAGTTCCTGCAGGGTCTGCAGTTCTGGATTCAGGCCAACAATGTGTTCACTCTGACCAAGTACTTGGGAACCGATCCCGAATCGGCCATGACCTCTGCTGTCATTGGCCAGGGCATCGACCTGGGCCGTCTGCCCCAGAGCACTTCCTTGGTGGCTGGTGTAAAGATTAACTTGTAAAAATTATCCGATTATGAAAATCATGAATAAGTTCAATAGAATCATGGATGCGATGAACCGTCGCTCGGGTAGGGTCATGGCGATGTTGTGCCTCAGTGCCGTCGCTATGGGTACAACCACCTCTTGCTCCGACTTCTTTGAGCAGGACTCTGAACGAATCATCTATGCCGACGACTCCCATCTCAACAATGCCACAGATACCCTCTACTCCGTAGCGGGCATCTTGGGCAAGTTGCAGGCACTGGCCGACCGCACTATCCTCTTGGGTGAGTTGCGCGGCGACCTGGTTGACATCAACAAAAACACGAGTGCCGACCTCCGCAATGTGGCCCTCTTCAATATCGATGACAACAATGCCTATAACAAGCCCAGCGACTATTATGCCGTCATCAACAACTGCAACTATTACATTGCCAATGCCGACACGGCGCTGAAGAACAACCGCAACGAGAAGATCTTCATGAAGGAGTATACTGCCGTGAAGGGCATCCGTGCCTGGACCTATCTCCAGCTGGCCCTGAACTACGGCAAGGTGCCTTTCGTGACCGAGCCCATCCTCACCAAGGAGCAGGCTGAGCGCGACTATCCCCAGCAGGATCTCCAGTATATCTGCGAATGGCTGATCAAAGACATCCAGCCTTTAGCCGAAGAGGAACTGCCCGGCTATGGAGATATCCGAGGCATCAATTCCAAACTGATGTATTTCCCCATCTATCTGATGCTGGGTGAGTTGAATCTCTGGGCCGGCCATTATAAGGAGGCTGCCCTGAACTACTACAACTACATCAACCGCCGCAACGGTACCAACTCCACTTATCCCATCGGTACCAACTATTATGCCAGATGGAGGACCGGAACCAATACCTTCACCCAGTATGGAGGCAGGGAGACTGCTTATTTCAGTCTCTTTAGCAATGAGAGCTATGGCACCAACAATGAGTTGATTACGCTCATCCCCGGCGACTCCATCCCCTCAGAGGGTAACTACAGCCAATTGCGCAATCTCTTCAACTGTACGACCGACAACAACTACGACTACAGCATCGAGTTGTCGCAGGCCATGAAGGATATCTCGGCTGCCCAGACCAGCACCTATCTCATTTCCAACGAGGGCGGTGTGGCCAAGTATGGCGTAGCCCCCAAGGGTATCGGCGGGCTGGTGGACGGCGACCTCCGTTTGAACGACGTGTGGTCTTCTAGGGAGAATGTGAACTTCAACGGTGAGCGCAAGGATTACCAGTATGTCTATAAGTTCAGCACCCGCAATATCCACATCTACCGCCGTGCGATGGTCTACCTGCGCTTGGCAGAGGCCATGAACCGTGCGGGCTATCCCCACTTCGGCTATTATGTGCTGGCTTCGGGTGTGAACAACAAACTCATCGAGGACTCCATCATGAAGCATTACCCCACTTCTGACGACACCACGTTCCTGAGACAGTTCGACTTCCCCACCACGCGTTATGTACTCCGTACGCCCGACAACGCTGGTTTGGCCAACACGATGGGTATCCACGACCGTGGCTGCGGCTATAGCATGTATAATCCCTACTATACGATGCCTTTCGACTCGACGCTGATCAATAAGGAAACTGGCTATTATAACTCACCGGACGACTCCCTCAAGCAGAAGGAATACCAGATAGATCAGGTGGAGAAGATGATTGTCGACGAATGTGCGCTTGAGCTCTCTTTCGAGGGAACCCGCTTCTATGACCTGATGCGTGTGGCCAAGCGCAGGAATGACCCCAGCTTCCTGGCCAACCGTGTCTATGCCCGTCGCGGTGAAGACAAGAAAGGCGAGATGCAGGCTGAAATCCGCACTAATCTGAACAATGAGAACAACTGGTATCTCCACTGGAACGGCAAGATAGGTATCGAGCCCATCCGTGAGGTGACCAACGAGTAAACCTCGAATAGGCTGGTCAAGAGTGGAGAGTCCACATTCCCTGTGGCTCTCTGCTCTTGACCTTTTTTATTACTAACTTTTTGTCAATGAACATGAATAATCGCTTTGCATTGTAATGAGCGTTCTTTCAAAAATAATCTGATTATGAAAAATGTGATTATGAAAAATGTGATACGTAAACCTTTGAAATGGGCTTTGACGGGTCTTTTCCCGTTAGCAGCCCTCTGCCCCCTGCAGGCTGCCAATACGGTGGAAACCGTAGAGCAGGTGCAAGGCTCCGTGACCCTGGCTACCGATGTCGACTATACCGTCACATCCGCCAATCCTTTTGCCGATGACGCGATTGTCAACATCACCAATACCGACCGGGCTGTACTCATCCTCACCAAGGTGATTCCATCCAAGGTACCAGCCCTTTTCTCCCATATCCAGATCAATGGAGAAAAGGCTACCAAGGACAACTGTATGGTGAAGATTTATGCCAACGGCTCCATCATCCTGCCACATCCCGCTTCCATCAGTCCGCTCACGGTCTATAGTGAAAACGATCTGGCGGGCGACTCGGAGAGCTATGCTGTGGGCGAGCGGCTCTCGCTGAAAGGAACGGCCATGGACAACCGTATCTGTAGCTTCACACTGAAGCGCGGCTATATGGCCTGGTTTGCACAGAAGGCCGACGGAACGGGTTACAACCGCCTGTGGATTGCCGACAAAGGGGATATCACCGTCAATCTGCCCGGTGCCCTGCGCCGTGCCATCTCCTCTCTGCGTGTGAGCAAGTGGAACGATGCCAGCAAGAAAGGTTATGCGGGCTACGACCCGATTGCCAACGGGATGCTCAATACCACCTGGTGCTACAACTGGGATGCTGGCATCAACATCTGGGACGACCGTGAATATGTGACCCACCACCATCACGAGGGCTGGCCCGGCATCACCGATGTGGGCAACAATGGTACCTCGGCCAATATCCTGGGTAACAATGAGCCTGACAATACTGCAGACGACCGCGAGCAGGTGAACAGTGTGGCCGACGTGTTGAAGACCTGGCCGCAGATGATGGCAACGGGACGGCGCCTCGGTTCCCCCGCCGTTTCGGGCAACTACAACTGGCTCTATGAGTTCATCGACTCCATTGATGCCCGTGGCTGGCGTTGCGACTTCATTGCCGTGCATGCCTATTGGTACAGTGACTGGAGCAGCTGGAAGAGCAAACTGAACGAGATACACAACCGTACCCGACGCCCCATCTGGATTACCGAGATGAACTATGGTGCCAACTGGACCGGTTGGCCCGGCTCAGACACCGGCTATGGCACGGCTAACGAGAATATCCTGGCCGACCATCTCAATCCCATCATCGACGGACTGGAGGCTACGCCCTGGCTGGAGCGCTACGCCATCTATAACTGGGTGCAGGATTGCCGCAAGGTATATGACAACGACCATGGCCGTCTGACCAAGGCCGGCGAATATTATGCCAACATGGAGTCGGGCTTGGCCTACGACTCCCGTTATGAGGTGGCTCCCAACGTCAAGCAGGTGATGAAGGATCCCACGGGTCTATTTGTATTCTACGATAAGTCGCAAGGCACCGCCCGTTTGGAATGGAAGGACTATAATGGTGAGTATAACTATGCCATCTATGTGGAGCGCAAGGTGGAAGGACAGCCGTTTACGATAGTGGCTGAGGTGGCTCCCCAGGAGGAAGGCAGTGACTATAGTTTCATTGATACCGATGTGCCTTCGGGTTCTATCTACCGCATCCATATCATCGACGGTAGGGACAAGGACCGCTACTCCAACCAGGTGATGGCCATCTCCCTGGACACCCATGTGGGCGATCCGGTGACCATCAATGGCGAAACCCGCTATCTCGGCGGCAACCTCTTTGTCAATGGCGACTTCGATATGGGTACCACGGGTTGGACCAATGGAGTGGGAGAGGCGCTCAGCCTGCCCGACTACTATGTGGTGCCGCTCGGCAGTGTGGACGATGGTGCTTATCTGCAGATGCGTTCGCATGGTGGCAAGAACGATGCCGCTTCGATCAAGACCGTGGTGGATGTAGTGCCCGGTGCCGACTATTATTTCATGTGTTCGGGCCGCAACCAGAAGTCGGCTTTCCACAACCTCGCCTTCTCCAAGACTGGCGAAGAGGCCGACTCGCTGGTGGCTACCGTGATTCCCGGTCAGGTATGGACCTCCAACGACTTTACCATCCATAACGGTTCCTTTGCCAAGGCCCTCTTCAACTGCTATTACACCAATGCCTCCTCGCAGGTAGACAAGGTGACCTTGTGCCGTGCCTTTGCCACGCCCGAAGAGGCTTACGCCGATGGTATGGTGCAGCTCAAGAAGCGTGCCGAGGCCGCCCGTCAGTATCTTGCCGGTGAGGAAGAACTCGTTACAGCCATCGATGCCGCACTGGCCGCTGCCACGGGTCAGGATGCCGCTGCCTGCGAACAGCTTCAGGCGACGGTAGATGCCGCGCTGAAACTGTATGTACTCAAGGATGAGGTTATCTCGAACGGCTTGCTGGCCGATGAGGTGCTGGCAATGCAGATGGAGGGGTATGAAGCCTTGCAGGAAGCATTAGACCGATTGCAGGATATGGATGATCTCGCTGAGGCTTTGGCTGCTTACCAGGAGTTCAAGTCGCTCTTGGACAATTATATGGTGTATGAGCGCACCGATGCCGCTATCGCTGCTCCCACCTTCAACAATGTGATGCAGGGATGGACCGTGAAATGCGGTACTTATACCGGCGGCAGCCAGAAGATTGACAACCTCGGAGGAAAGACCTGTTGGGCAGCCAAGTGGACGGGCATTGCCGCCTCGGAAGGTGACGGCAAGACGATGGAAATCAAGCAGACCACCAGTGCCCTGACGCATGGTATGTATGCCCTGGAGTGCAAGGCTGCTACTGAGTTCCTCTGCCTCTCCGACCAGCATGGCTATATGACGGTGGGCGACTCTACCCTCAACACGCCTACGCTCTCGGCCCACTATCTCGACTTGCCCACCGTTGACAACCAGAGCAAGTGGCAGACGCTCGTCACCGAACCCATCTATGTGGATGAGGGAACGAAAGTCACCATCGGTTTCGTGGGTTCCAAGGAGAATGCCACCGACAACCTCTGGCGTGAGTTTGGTGTGAAGGATGCCGCTGGCGACCAGCGTGAGGGCTGGTGGGCAGCCACCGATTTCGCGCTCCGTTATACGCCTGTCTATCGCCGTCTGATCACGGAAGGAGAGTGGGGCACCATCTGTCTGCCCTTCGCCTATGCCGCCTCCTCCAATGTGCAGCTTTACCAGTTGGTGGGTATCACTGCCGACTATCAGCATCTCTGTCTGCAGGAGGTGAGCATGGCCGAGGCTGGCGAACCGCTGATTTACCGGATGACGGGCAACGAGGCCTGGTTCCATGAGAGTGGTGAGGCGGTGAAGAGTGCCACAACCACCGACTATCAGTTGCGTGGTAACTTCAAGACCTCGCTGAGTGCCAAGGCCGGTTTCTATGTGCTGCAGAATGGTGAGTGGATTCGTGTGGGTTCGGGCAGCCGTCCCAAGCTGACGAGTTTCGGAGCCGCGCTGACTACCGCCACTGCGCTGCCGGTATTCGAGTCTTGGTCGGGTGAGACGATGAAGATTACGGGAGCCGACGAGGAGATTATCGCTGCTGGCATCCAGTCGGTAGAGGCTGATGGCCAGCAGGATGACACCTATTATAATATGGGTGGTCTGCGCATCCAGAAGCCTCGCCAGCAAGGTGTCTATATCCGTGACGGTCAGAAGCTGTATCGCAAATAACCGTAGTACTACGTTCCATTACAGAGATGAAGAGACGAAGAGGGGGTACTTCTTTTCTCTTCATCTCTGTAGTTGAAATCAACTCCTTCGCAAAAATGAGAGGTGCAGGCTTCTCATTTTTCTTTTTTTAGGGATGGGCAAGTGTTAAATATTGATAAGGCGAGCGGTATTCGCAGTTTTATCAGTAATTTTGCAGCGTGAGAAAGAAGACATTGATATTTCTGATGCTTTTCGCCTTGGTGTTCGTGGCGACGGCTGTACCTCCTGCTGGGCTCTTCCTAACCGAAAAGAAGAACGCAGAGAGCCTTGATACCCTGCAGTCCGACACCGCACCAAGTTCGGAGAAGCGCGACAGTCTTCAGCCCGAAGCGTTGACGAGCAGTCGTCTCATACCCGATTTCCTCCTCGCCATCGATTCGCTTCACGCTGATAAAGACACGCTCCAACTCCCCGCCGAAAAGCAATATGCCGGTCCCGATACCACCCGGATGGACTCCCTCCAGTTGGCTATCTACCATCATAACAAAGCCATCGACGACTCCCTTGCCTTGGACAGCATGAACCGCAAGCGCAAGAATGGCATTGATGCCCCCGTCACCTATTCGGCCAGCGACTCGCTGGTGTATGAGGCAGGGGCGGGCATTGCCTATCTCTTTGGCGACTCCCACGTGACGTATGAAGACATGGATCTGCAGAGCGACAAGATCAACATGTGTCTCGACAGCAGTCTGGTGCATGCCACGGGCAGTCTCGACAGCCTCGGCGTGAAGTTCGGTACCCCTATCTTCAAGATGGGAGGCGACACCTACGAGAATGATACCATCGCCTTCAACTTCAAGACCAAGAAGGGACTCATCAACAATGTCTATACCCAGCAGCAGGACGGCTACATGACGAGCGAGGTGTCGAAGCGCAATGCCGACGGTACCATCTATATGCAGCATGCCCGCTACACCACCTGCGACAAGTCGCATCCCGACTTCTATATCGCCCTCTCGCGCGGCAAGATGAAGCCCGGCAAGGAGGTGGTGTTCGGTCCTGCCTACCTCGTGGTGGCCGATGTACCCCTGCCGCTTGCCATCCCCTACGGCTTCTTCCCCTTCTCGAAGAGTTACAGCAGCGGATTCATCATGCCTACCTACGGCGACGAGACCGAGCGCGGTTTCTATCTGCGTGACGGCGGCTACTACTTTGCCCTCAGCGACCAGATGGACCTCAAGCTCATCGGTGAAATCTATACCAAAGGGTCGTGGGGACTCTCGGCCGCCTCCAACTACCGCAAGCGCTACCGCTACAGTGGCAGTTTCTTCGCCAGTTACCAGAACACCATCAATGGCGAGAAGAACATGCCCGACTATATGAAGCAGACCAGTTTCAAAGTGCAGTGGAGCCACCGCCAGGATGCCAAGGCCTGTCCCTACCGCACGCTCTCGGCCAGTGTCAACTTTGCCACGAGCAGTTACGAGCGCAACAACCTCACGAGCATGTACAACCCCCAGAGCTATACGCAGAGTACGCGTACCTCATCGGTGAGCATGACCACCACCTTCTCCAGCATCGGCATGACCCTGAGTTCCACCATGAACCTCAACCAGAACATGCGCGACTCTACCATCGCCCTGACCATGCCCGACCTGAACGTCTCCATCAGCCGCTTCTATCCCTTCAAACGCAAGAAGATGGCCGGCAAGGAGCGCTGGTATGAGAAAATCTCGATGAGCTATACCGGCCAGCTCAGCAACTCCATCACGACCAAGGAAGACCAGTTGCTCCACTCCAAACTCACGCGCGACTGGCGCAACGGTATGCAGCACAATATCCCCATCAGCGGCAACTTCACCCTGTTCAACTATCTGAACATCAATCCCTCGTTCAACTTCACCGACCGTATGTATACCAACAAAATCAACCGGTCGTGGGATGCCGAGCAGATGAAGGAGGTGACCGACACCATCGACGGCTTCTATAATGTCTACAACTGGAGTCTCAACCTGAGTGCGAGCACCAAACTCTATGGTATGTATGTGCCCTGGCGCAAACTCTTCGGCGACAAGATTGCCGCCATCCGCCACGTGTTCACCCCGCAGGTGAGCTTCAGTTATGCGCCCGACTTCAGCACGAGCCATTACGGTTACTATGAGACCTACCAGAAGACCGATGCCAACGGCAATGTGTCGCTGGTGCAGTATTCGCCCTATTCCAACGGTCTCTATGGGGTGCCCGGACGGGGCAAGACGGGAAGCATCTCGGTGGACATCTCGAACAATGTGGAGATGAAATGGCGCGTCGACAACGACTCCACCAAGAAAATCAGTCTCATTGACGAGTTGGGTGCCAGCATGTCGTACAACATGGCCACCGACATCCGTCCGTGGAGCGACCTGAACACCCGCCTGCGTCTGAAGATCACGAAGAGTTACACCTTCAACATGAATGCCACCTTTGCCACCTACGCCTACGAACTCGACGAGAACGGCAAGCCCCGCCTCAGCGAGCACACCACCCGCTACAGCCAGGGCAAGTTCGGACGGTTCCAGGGCATGTCGCAGAACATCTCCTATACCCTCGACAACACCAAGGTCATGAACTTCATCAAATGGCTCAAGGGCGAGAAGGTGAGCAAGAAGGAGGAGAAGAAGACGGAGGATGACGAAGAGGACGACGAGTACAACCGCGAGACCAACGAGGATGACACCCTGCAGAAGGGACAGCGGGGCGCCAAGAAAGAGAATGCAGGCAAGGCCGAGACTGATGCCGACGGCTACATGCGTTTCAATGTGCCCTGGTCGTTGAGTTTCGGTTACGGTATCTCCATGCGTGAGAATACGGCGGGCAAGTTCAACTACAAGAGCATGACCTATCCCTATAAGTACACCCAGACGCTCAACTTCAGCGGCAACGTGCGCATCAGCGACGGCTGGAACATCAGCTTCTCCTCTGGCTATGATTTCGAGAACAAGAAGATTTCGATGACCACCGCCTCCTTGGGCCGCGACCTCCACTGTTTCAACATGTCGTGTTCGGTGGTGCTCTCGCCCTATACCAGCTACAACTTCTCCTTCCGCTGCAATGCCGCCACGCTCACCGATGCCTTGAAGTATGACAAGCGCAGCAGCTACAGCAACGCCCTGCAGTGGTACTAACCCCGCAGAAAAAACAAACGCAACGAAAGATGTCGGAACTTCCTGAATTAGTGAAAGACCTGGCCTTGATACTGGTCGTGGCAGGCATAGTGACCCTCCTGTTCAAAAGGCTCAAGCAGCCCTTGGTGTTGGGATATATTGTGGCAGGCTTCCTGGTGAGTCCCCACATGCCCTATATCATGTCGGTGGTCGACCGTGCCGACGTGCAGACCTGGGCCGACATCGGTGTCATCTTCCTGCTCTTTTCCTTGGGGCTGGATTTCTCGTTCAAGAAGATATTGAAGATGGGGGCGGCTCCGGTGATTGCCGTGAGCACCATCATCTTCTCCATGATGTTTCTCGGCATATCCGCCGGCCGGCTCTTCGGTTGGGCGCAGATGGACTGCCTCTTCCTCGGCGGTATGCTTGCCATGAGTTCCACCACCATTATCTATAAGGCCTTCGACGATATGGGGCTCCGCCAGCAGCAGTTCACGGGACTGGTGATGAGCGTGCTCATTCTCGAGGATGTGCTGGCCATCGTGATGATGGTGATGCTGTCGGCCATCGCCCAGGGCAGCAATCCCGACGGCGGGCAGATGCTGGCCAGTGTGGTGCGCATCATCTTTTTCCTCGTGCTGTGGTTTGTGGTGGGCATCTTTCTCATTCCCGCCTTCCTGCGCCGTTGCCGCCCGCTCATCAACGAGGAGGTGCTTCTGGTGGTGAGCCTCGGCCTCTGCTGCCTGATGGCGGTCATCTCCACCACCGTTGGTTTCAGCAGTGCTTTCGGTGCCTTTGTCATGGGCAGCATCCTGGCCGAGACGGTCGAGGCCGACAAGATTATCCGTCTGGTAGAACCGGTGAAGAACCTCTTCGGAGCCATCTTCTTCGTGTCGGTGGGTATGCTGGTCGACCCCGGCATCCTGGTGCGCTATGCCCTTCCCATTGCCGTCATCGTGCTCACCATCCTGGTGGGTCAGGCGGTGCTGGGTTCTTTCGGTTATCTCCTGAGCGGACAGACGCTGCGTACCGCCATGCGCTGCGGTTTCAGTATGGCCCAGATTGGTGAGTTCGCCTTTATCATCGCCTCCTTGGGTCTGTCGCTGGGTGTGGTGAGCCAGTTTCTCTATCCCGTGGTCGTGGCGGTATCGGTCATCACCACCTTCCTCACCCCCTATATGATCCGCTTTGCCACCCCCAGTTATATGTTCATCAACAAGCACCTGCCCAACTCCTGGATTACGGCGCTCAACCATATCACGCTGAGCCATCCCCAGTCGGTCAAGGGCACGAACAACTGGCAGCGGCTATTGGTGCAGATGTTCCGCAACACGATGGTCTATTCCATCCTCTCCGTGGCGGTCATCATGCTCATGCTCACCTTCTTCCTTCCCTTTGTGCGCCGCTTGATGCCCGGTTGGGAGATGCACTGGTGGGCGAATGCCATCTGTGGCACCCTCACCATCCTGTTCATCTCGCCCTTCCTCCGTGCGATGGTCATGAAGAAGAACCACAGCCCTGAGTTCCAGGCGTTGTGGGCGGAGAGCCGTCTGAACCATCTGCCGTTGCTCTTCACCATCCTCGTGAGGGTGGTTATCGCCTGCATGTTCATCTTCTATGTGGCCAACTACCTGAGCCGTTTCAGCAATGCGCTCATCATCACCATGGCGCTGGCCTTGGTCATCCTCATGGTGCTCTCGCGCCAGCTCAAGCATAGCAGCATCCGTCTGGAACGACTCTTCATCCAGAACCTCCGCTCGCGCGACATCGAGGCCCAGGTGAACGGTCGCCGCCGTCCGCTCTACGAGGGCCATCTGCTCGACCGTGATGTGCACATCGCCGACCTGGAAGTGCCTTCCGACTCGAAGTGGATGGGCAAGACCCTGCGCGAACTCGCCCTGCGCAACCGCTTTGGGGTGCATGTGAGCAGCATCCTGCGTGCCAACCGACGCATCAATATCCCCGACGGCCAACAGATGATATTCCCCGGCGACCGCCTGCAGGCCATCGGCAGCGACGAACAGCTCACCCGGATGGGAGAGGCCCTGACCGCCGAGGTCTACAGCAATGATCCAGACCTGGAGAAGCGCGAGATGAGGCTCCATCAGATGATTCTCTCGGGCAGCAGTCCCTTTGTGGGCAAGACCCTGCAGGAGAGCGGCATCCGCAACCGCTACAACTGCATGGTGGTGGGGCTGGAGGAAGGCAAGGAAAACCTCTCGTCCATCAGTCCCGACCGCCAGTTCCGCAAGGGAGACATCATCTGGGTGGTTGGCGAACTGGAATCGCTGCGCCAGTTGGATGGCTGCCGCATGTGAGTAGCATTTTTTTGGCTATTGTTGCGGTATTTTCATAAAAATTCAGTAATTTTGCAGCCAAATTCAAACCATATACACAAATAAACAGATACAATGGGAGGTTTTTTCGGTACCATTCAGGTAAAAGATTGCGTAAACGACTTGTTTTACGGCACTGACTACAACTCACATTTGGGCACGAAGAGGGCAGGTCTTGTCACCTTCGACAAAGAGCATGGCTTCGCCCGCAGTATTCACAGTCTGGAACGCGACTATTTCCGTTCCCGTTTCGAGGGTGAGCTCGACAAGTTTGTCGGCAATTCCGGCCTTGGTGTCATCAGCGACACTGATCCCCAACCTATCTTAGTCAACTCCCATTTGGGCCGTTATGCCGTGGTGACGGTGGCCAAGATCAACAACCTGCGCGAGATTGCCCAGGAGCTGCTCGACCAGCGCATGCACTTCAGTGAGATGAGTGCCAACAACATCAACCCCACCGAACTCGTGGCCCTGCTCATCAATATGGGCGACAGCTTTGTGGACGGTATCAACATCGTCTACCGCAAGGTGAAGGGCTCCTGCTCCATGCTCATCCTGACCGAGGATGGTATCATCGCCGCCCGCGATGCTCTGGGCCGCACGCCCATCGTCATCGGACAGAAAGAGGAGGGCTATGCCGTGACCAGCGAGACCACCGCACTGCCCAACCTGGATTTCCAGGCGCTGCGTGATGTGGGTCCGGGCGAGATTCTCCGGTTGCGTGCCGACGGTATCGAGCAGTTGCAGAAGCCGTTCAGCCGTTGCCAGATCTGCTCGTTCCTCTGGGTCTATTACGGATTCCCTGCCAGCGACTACGAGGGCATCAATACCGAGTATGTGCGTGAAGTGGCCGGCAAGGTGATGGGCGAGGAAGACGATACCGAGGTGGATTGTGTCTGCGGAGTGCCCGACTCGGGTGTGGGCACAGCCTTAGGTTATGCCGAGGGTCATCATATCCCCTATAAGCGTGCGGTGTTGAAGTATACGCCTACCTGGCCCCGCTCCTTCACTCCCGGCAACCAGAGCCGCCGCAATCTCGTGGCCAAGATGAAGCTTATCCCCAACGAGGCCATTCTCAAGGGGCAGCGTGTGGTGTTCTGTGATGACTCCATCGTGCGTGGCACCCAGCTCAAGGACAATGTGAAGACCTTCTTCGACAAGGGAGCTACCGAGGTGCATGCCCGCATCTCCTGTCCGCCGCTGGTCTACAGCTGTCCCTTCATCGGCTTCACCGCCTCGAAGAGCGACCTGGAACTTATCACCCGCCGTATCATCCAGGATTTCGAAGGTGATCCCAACAAAGACCTCGACAAATATGCCACCACCGACAGTCCCCAATACAAGCGGATGGTGGAGGAAATCGGACGCCGACTGGGTCTTACCAGTGTGAAGTTCAACAAGGTGGAGACTCTGATCGATGCCATCGGTCTGCCCAAGGAACGTGTGTGCACCCACTGTTTCGATGGAACCAGCTATTTCTTTGATGCAGAGCACGAGGAATCATCCAAATCTTGACAGGCTCTTTCTGTAGAAGAGAAGAACATTTCCCACCTTATATAAAATGGTTGGAGCTTCTGAAACTGAAGCCCCAACCATTTTCATTTCATGGATAGCGAGATGCGGTTGCGTTTGCGGTCCACTTCCAGCACCCTAACCGTGACATGCTGGTGCAGATGTACCACCTCGAGCGGGTCGCTGACGTAGCGGTTGGCCAGCTGGGAGATATGTACCAGTCCGTCTTGATGTACACCGATGTCGACAAAGGCACCAAACTTCGTGATGTTGGTCACGATGCCCGGCAGCACCATTCCCGCTATCAGGTCATCGGGCGTATGTACGTTGGGGTCGAATTCGAACACCTCAATCTCTGCCCGAGGGTCGCGTCCCGGTTTCTCCAGTTCGGTCATGATGTCGGTGAGCGTAGGCATGCCAAGGTCGGCAGTCACATAGCGTTTGAGGTCAATCTGTTTCCGCTTCTCTGCCGACTGCATCAGGTCGTTTACGCTGCAGTGGCAGTCTTTGGCCATCGCCTCTACCACGGCATAGCGTTCGGGGTGCACCGCACTGCCGTCGAGCGGATTCCTGGCTTCGGGAATCCTGAGGAATCCGGCACACTGGGTGAAGGCAGCCGGACCGAGCCTTGGCACCTTCTTCAGTTGGGCGCGTGAGGTGAAGGGGCCGTTGTCCTTCCTGTATTCCACGATATTCTTGGCCAGTGTCGGGCCGAGACCGCTGACATAGGTGAGCAGGTGGATGCTGGCCGTATTGAGGTTTACCCCCACTGTATTGACACAACTCTCCACCGTTCTGTCGAGGCTCTGTTTGAGCAAGGTCTGGTCCACATCGTGCTGGTACTGTCCCACGCCGATGCTCTTCGGGTCGATCTTCACCAGTTCGGCCAGTGGGTCCATCAGTCGGCGGCCGATGCTCACGGCGCCGCGTACGGTCACATCCTCGTCGGGAAACTCCTCGCGGGCGGTCTTCGAGGCACTGTAGACCGAGGCTCCGTCTTCGCTCACCACAAACACCCGGATGCCCGCATCCAGTTCGGCCATGGCCTTCTTCACCACATCGGTGGTCTCGCGCGAGGCCGTTCCGTTGCCTATGGCCACCGCCTCGATATCATATCTCTTGGCGATGCTGTAAAACTTGCGTCGGGCGGTCTCCGCCTGGTTGTTGGCTCCCACGGCAAAGACCACGTCATGGAAGATCAGGTTGCCCTGGGCGTCGAGACACACCACCTTGCAACCCGTGCGTATGCCGGGGTCCACGCCCATCACCCTTTTCTGTCCGAGCGGGGCAGCGAGGAGCAGTTGTCTCAGGTTTTCCGCAAAGACCCCGATGGCCTCCTCGTCGGCTTTCTGTTTGGAGGCTGCGGCAAACTCATTCTCTATCGAGGGTGCCAGCAGGCGTTTGTAGGCATCGCCCACCGCCTCTTCAATCATCTCCTGGCAGCGTCCGCGTGAGCGTACATACAGCGGGTTGAGCCGTTCCAGTGCCTCGTCGGCAGGGATGCTGATGGAGATGCGCAGAATGCCTTCGGCCTCGCCTCTCCGCATGGCCAGGAGCCGGTTGCCCGAGCAACGGCGCAGGGGCTCTTCGGCATCGAAATAGTCGGCATATTTGGCGGCCTCGTCCGTCTCGGCCTTGCCTTTCACCACCTTCGAACTGATGATGGCTTCACGCCTGAAGAGTTGCCTCATCCGGTTGCGTGCCTTCTCGTCTTCGCTCACCATCTCGGCGATGATGTCCTGTGCCCCCTTGATGGCGGCCGCCGCATCTTTCACCTCACCCTTGACATATTTGGCGGCTGTGCGTTCCGGGTCACGTTCGCGCTGCATGAGGATGAGTTGTGCCAGCGGTTCCAGTCCTTGTTCGCGGGCAATCTGCGCCCTCGTTCTTCGTTTGGGTTTGAAAGGCAGATAGATATCTTCCAGCGCTGTGGCATCCCAGCAGTCGGCGATGCGTTTCTCCAGTTCGGGAGTCATCTTCTCCTGTTCGCTGATGGTTTTGACGATGGTTTCCTTGCGGTGGATGAGTTCCTTGAGTTTTTCATACCGTTGGGCGATGCCACTGATTTGCACCTCGTCGAGTCCGCCGGTCTTCTCTTTCCTGTATCGGGAGATGAAGGGGATGGTGCAACCCTCGTCGAGGAGCGTCATGGTGCCCTCCACGTTCTTCTGTGCCAGATTCATTTCGCTGGCAATGAGTTCAATGATTCTATCTGTATTCTCCATGGTATGGAATTGTTTTCATTCTTGTTTTTTATTGCAAAAATAGCAATTATATTTGAGTCCTCCAAACTTTTGGTGAAAATGTGATTGTTTTTTTCTGTCGTTTTGTCAAATATTCAAGGTCATGTAAAGGATAATTGTGTAACTTTGCAGCGTCGATAATCAAATCTAACCAAACAATGAATAAAAAGAACTTATTTGCACTTGCGCTTGCTTCGTTGCTGTTGCAGACTCCTGTATTTGCACAATCAGACAGGAAGGTGACCAATATCAATCGTGGATGGCTTTTCCATCAGGGAGAATCCACTCCTTCCATTACGCCCGGACAGGCCAAGGCTGGTGGCTGGAGAGAAGTCAATCTGCCTCATGATTTCCAGATTGAACAGCCATGGGTGGCACCCGCAGCCGACGAGAAAGCCAACAACAGTGATGCCGGAGCCAATATCAAGAGCCGCCTCTCTTCCAGAGGTTTCAAGGAGATGGGCTCGGGATGGTATGTCAAATCCTTTACCCCTTCCAAGGAGGATAAGGGCAAACGCATCCTCATTGATTTCCAGGGTATCATGTACCTGGGCGATGTCTATCTCAACGGCCAGAAAATAGGCGGCACCGACTATGGCTATGTAGGCTTCGAAATCGATATCACCCAACACCTGCGCTATGGCGAGGAGAACATCATCGCCGTCTATTCCAACACCGCCAACCCCAGAGATTCGCGCTGGTATACCGGCGGCGGACTCTTCCGCGATGTCAACATCGTGTATACCGATGCCCAGCTCTACTTCAACCGCCATCCGCTCCATATCACCACGCGCGACAACAGATATGTGGACATGACGGTCGACGTGCAGTGCAAGACCAAACAGAATACCATTGCCATGCAGGTGGTAATCACGGCTCCTGACGGATCAGTGGTCAGTGACAAGAAGCATGAGCTGAAACGCGTCCGCAACTACAAGTTCGGACAGGAGTTTGCTTTGCCCGCTGTGGATATTGCCAATGCACAACTCTGGGACTGCGACCACCCCAACCTCTATACCGCCACGGTCAGACTGCTGCGCGAAAACGGAACCGTGAGCGACGAGGTGACCAAGCGCTTCGGTATACGCCAGATAGATCTCGTTCCCGGCAAGGGCCTGCTCGTGAACGGCAAGAAGGTGCTGCTCAAGGGATATGCCAACCACCACACCCTTGGCGCGCTCGGTGCCGCTGCCTATCCCCGTGCCATGGAAAAGCGTATCAAACTGATGAAGGAATTCGGCATGAACCATATCCGCACCTC